>JAAYUQ010000097.1 GCA_012517575.1 Bacteroidales bacterium
TATTTCATATTATGAAAAAAATCTCCTCTTGAAAGTGTTATTTCAAAAGGAGATTTTTTTAACGCAATAAAGCTTGATTCTTTCTTAAGAGAAGAAAATACCACCGTTGATATCTATATTTGTCCCTGTGATATAATCGGAATCATCAGAAACCAAAAATAATACAAGGTCGGCTATGTCTCCAGCATCGCCTTCTCGTCGAAGCGGATAAATTGCTTTCATTTTTTCCCTGTTTTCAGGCGTATTGAACCTGTCGTGGAAAGAAGTAGCAATTGTTCCCGGAGCAACGGCATTTACACGAATTCCTTTTGGACCTAATTCTTTAGCCATGGAACGAGTAAAAGTCATAACAGCTCCTTTAGCCGAGGCATATATGGAGGCGCCTTGTCCGCCACCGTCTCTGGCTGCAAGTGATGAAAAGTTTACAATTGCGCCGCCGTTTGTCATGTGAGGAACGACTTCGCGAGTACAAAGCCAGCAACTTTTCATGTTTACATCCATTAAGAGGTTATACCATGCTTCATCCTGTTCGGTAATTTCTTTTCTTCCAAAAATGCCACCCACCACGTTGACTAAAATGTCAATTCTATCTCCAAACGCAGCAATACCGGCAGCAAATAAATTTTTTACTTCCTCTGCTTTTGTCATGTCGCCTTGTGCAATTATGGCTTCACCACCATTTTCTTGTATCATTTTCAAAGTTTCCTTGGCATCTTCGGGATTATCAAAATAATTTACAACAACTTTTGCTCCTTCAGAAGCCAATTTAATTGATACCGCTCTTCCTAAATCTCGAGCTCCACCGGTTACGATGGCAACTTTTCCTTTTAATTTCATAATTATAGTATTTTTAATTGATTATTTTATGTGTTCTATTTTTCCTACCGTTAAAAATATTGATCCTAACGACAATGGTACCAACGCCGCCAGCAAACCGAAAAGTAATGGCCAGCTGGTAATTTGGGCAGAAAATAAAATGGCTAAAATGGTTCCAAGAACCGCTGCCGCCCCACCCAACCCTGCTAAAGAACCAACTGATGGGCCACTGTGTAAATCACTTGGAATTGTTTGAATGTTGGTCATGGTAAATTGGAAACCTCCCAAAACGAAGGCCATTAGAACGACTGCCAATATTGCATTGGAAACTAATACAGAAGCTATTACGGAAGGAATAATTATTAATCCCCCGACTATCATTGCCGTTTTTCGTGCCCTATCTACTGTTTTTCCAGATCGAATCAAGTACCCTGAAAACCAACCACCGGTGAGGCTTCCGATCATAGCTCCGAAATAGGGTACCCATGCTGAGAAAGCAAGTTCTGTGATATTCAGATTGAATTGTTCTACCAAGTAAAGAGGAAGGTACGTTACAAACATCCACCAGATGGGATCGAGAAAGAAACGACCTAAAATAACAGAATAATTTTTTTTATTTGACAGTAATTCTTTCCAGCTTTTCTCTTTTTCGTTTACGTGTTGAGCTTCTGGCTGGCCGGTAAGAATGTAATCACGTTCTTTTTCTGTAATCCATGGATGATCTTTTGGTCCCTTTTTATTGATAATCAGCCATGGAATAATCCAGATAAGTCCCAATGAACCGACAATCAAAAATGTCAGTCTCCATCCCAGCAACAAGTAAAGCATTAAAATAATAATAGGAGCAAGGATTGATCCTGCAGAAGCGGCAGCATTAAAAAGTCCTTGTGCAAAAGCTCTCTCCTTTTGAGGAAACCACTCTGCATTGCTTTTTACTGCTCCCGGCCACGGACCAGCTTCTCCCAATCCAAGCATCATTCTGAAAGCAGTAAGAGAGAATCTCCCTTTTGCCAGAGAAGTTAACGCATCGGCCAATCCCCAAATAGCAGCTGAAATGACAAATCCCTTTCGCGTTCCAATTTTGTCGTACAGTTTACCGGAGAATAGTTGGCTTACTCCATAAGCAATCATAAAAAATATGGTAATAGTTCCTAAAATTCCTTTTGCTTTTTTTGATGCTTCGTCCGGTGTGGTATTTTTATCAATAATGCCTAAATCATAAGCTATTCCCTCTCTGTTTATCACTACTTTTTTATCTTCTTTCTGCAATACGTGAGATGCAGCCAATTCCTTTGTTTCTCCCTTTTTGTTTTTCAGCTGATAAATGTTTTTTTCTTTCAAAAAAATGGCTTCGTTGTTTTTGGCTTTGGACGAAAATTCGTCGACGATGGAATATTCTACATTCGTTACCCACATGTAATTTAATGTACCTCTATCCAGATAGTTAATAATGGTAATGAGCATTATCAATCCGATAATCCACCATCGTAATCCTTTGATTTTCATATATCTACATTTTTTAAGAAATCCATTCTCATTGGGCTGAAAACGTCAATCAAAATTCCATCTTCCAGACAAACTGCTCCATGTGGAGCATCCGGTTCGATATAGTAGCCATCTCCTGCTTCCAAAATCTGTTTTTCGCCGTTTATGGAAACTTCAAATTTTCCACTTGCAACATAGGTTGTTTGTGAATGAAAATGTTCGTGAATATAACCAATAGCTCCTTTTTTAAAATGAACTTTTACCATCATGATTTGACCGTCGTATCCCAATATTTGTCTTGAAACACCTTCGCCTGTGATTTCCGGTTCAATTTGTGATGCGTGTAAAAAATTTAAACTTCTTGTTTTCATATCAGTAAAATTTACTTTGTTAATTCAGTGAAATAATAATTGCCTTTGAACCGAACTGTCTGATTATTTATATCCAATAAATGTTCGCTGTCATTATTAAAATCTTTGTTTCGCGTAATCAGGAGAAATGAATTGTTTGTAACAGTCGATATTTTTACGGCCGAATATTCTTCATTATCAGTCAAAATTTCAACATTTTTTATTGAGGTTTCAAAATTTTCCGTAATTTCCTTGTTTTCATCATAAAATCCATGAGGTTCTATTATAGAGACGAATGTTTGATTTTTCACGTTTGGTTGGCGAATCATAAATGCAGTTTCATTTCTGAGATTAAAATTAGGATCGTCTGCTCCTGTTCGGGTCATTAGATATTCCGTGTTGGAATTACCTGTTGTTGAGATTGTATAAAACCTATTCCCATCAACCCATGTAAAATGAGTAACTGGCTTCTCGTTTTTTCCGAACGCATCGACCCATAGGTGTTGATAACCATTTTTCGTTCCCAATGGATTTAATTGAGCGGTGAATTTTTGATATTGAAAGTTAACAGATACCATTTGACCTCTATAATAAAAAGGTAAATCGTAGGTATGCGTAGAATCGGAGACATTTCTATAAATATCTACGACAATTGGATACGAAAATGTTTTGTTCTCAAGTACAGCAACTGTTCGCTGCATTTTTACATTTTTATAGGCATTGGTTTCGCAACCTGAAATGATTTGTATTTTATTATTTTTAAAGTCATAATATTGAATATCAGAATGATGATTGGAAGAAATTTTGATATTTCCCTTAAAATTACTTGTTTCATCAACTGTTACCGTATTGTGGGCTATGGTTTGTGCAGCCCATGAGTGATTTTCTTTTGCATAATTTCCCCCGCTTTTCGGCTCGATATTCAGAAAACGCACTGCTCCGTAATCGGGCAAAACAAAATTTCCTCCATCGTACATCGAAATAGACAGTTTATCGTAATGACCATGTGATAATCCGTGAGAAGTAGCTTTAAAAGTAAGGCACATTTGTGTCTTGTCTTTCTTCCCTGCTCTGATGATGCCTAATCCGCCTGCATCACCATTTGCACCGTCTCGTAAAAATACCGAATGGAATTCAAATGGCTCATATTTAATATTGTGTAATGATTTTGCCGTAGCAATTCCTGCATCTGATACTATAAAAGATTTTTGTTGTTGTGCAATATCGAGCAGAAAAGTATTTTCTGGATTGTTTTTGTAGGCAATATCAACGGCATAAACAATTTCCTGCGTTTTGTAATTCTTCTTTAAGGCATCGTTCAGATAAAAAAATTCTCCATTGTACGCACATTGGATCAAGGTATTGGTTGCTTTCAACAAAATGCTATCTCTGTAACTAAAAATGTTCAGTTCGGGCTGATTGTTTTGAATTACTTGTGCAAAAACCATAAACGGCCAAATAGCATATCGCTGATAATAAGGTCCTTCCGTATAATATCCATCCGGCGAGAATAAGACATCCAGCTGATGAATAAATCCGGATTTTTTGTCTTTGTTTGAACCGTATAATGCTTGTTCAACCAAATTTTTATCGCCCATTACATATCCAATCATACCTACAGATGCCGTTGCCCAAGTGGCGTGATTGTGCATCTTATTGAATACGGCATAATTGGCCTGGCTTCCGTTAGAGATAAATTCTGCCATCGGACGAAAGAGATTTTTCTCGATGTATGCTTTATCGGTGGTATTGAGATAATCGTAAACACAGTCGTAGGCGAGAGCGGTATGGAACAACCAGACACAATCATTCAGTAATTGCCAGAATATTTTTCCTGGCGTGTCTGACCTTTTCGAAGGATGTAATCCTAAAGTCGTATATAATTCCGAATATTTCAACAACATTTTTCGAACAAATTCAGCATACTCTTTTTTCCCTGTAATTTGGTACATTGTTCCGGCTGCATTCATTTCGTAATAATTATTTTTATGCTTTTCGTGTGTATAACCTCCACCTTCGTTCACTGGAATTGGAACTACAATTTCAGATTTCAAAGCTTTGTCGGCAATGATTTTTAATTCATTTACAGAATTGTCAAAATCCGAAATTTTTCCCATTGACGATTTTATTTCGTTTACTCCCTGTTTTGTTAACAATAAACTGGGATGCGAATGAGCAAATGATAATTCCATAAATAAAAATGAAAAAATCAGGCAAGAGAATAAACTTTTAATTATTAGGTTTTTATTCATGCTGTTTGTTATAAATTGGTCGACCAATTACGGTCTTACAAAAATACAATTAAAAATGTTATACTACAAAGTTTTCAACATAAATATCAAAATAATTAAAGAATTATTTTCTCAACAAATTTCGCTTGTGGAGTATAAAACAGTATTAAATAGTTTCCCTTCTGAAATGTATAAATTTGCTTTTCAGAATTTGCAGGAATGAAAACATTGTTCAGTATTTTCCCTGACAAGTCCAACAGGTAAAATCTTCCGGTTTCTTTGGAACTGAAGTTGATATGAGATGAGCAGATACTAAAAACATAAGGCTTTACTACGGAAAAATTATCGATTATTCCTGTATTTGGATTGTTATAAAAAGTTGCACCCACTAATGTTTTAACGGGCATGGTTGAAGTAACAGTCCCATTTATTTCACTTGCACCCGGCAGTTTTGCCGAAATGTTTCTATCCCTGCCTCTTATGTCTTTTGCGATTTCCGGATAATCGTTTGTTGCATAATTTATTAATTCTGAACCGATTGTTGGTTCAAACATGGGAATTGGAGTTACTGAAGAAATCATTTTAGCATCTTTGCCAGTGATAATTTGGGTTTCATTAAAGGAGAAATTTGTATATTTCCCGATATTCATCAAATTGTTTTTCCAAGTTACATCCATTCCCTCAGAATTCGTCAAATCGATGCTGACGTTATAATAGGATGTTGAAGCGTTGAACACATGATTATGAGCGATTACGGTTTTAATTGGCGGCATGGTAAGTGAAGAGCTACTATTGTAATTGATTCTGAATGCCTGTGAACAATTGACAAACGTATTGAAAGCAATGGCTGCATTTTTCACTTGAAAATACTCGTTAAGAGCTGAGTTTTCTTTTCCACGCACGATGCAAAGAGCTGCCCGATAATTTGTACCCCGCAGATTCTCAAAGTAATTGTTATAGACTTTATGATTTTCTCCGATAATTCTCACACCTCCTGTATCAGAAATTCCATTTCCAAAAAAGTAATTTCCATTCACTGTGCAACCATTTCCATGACGTAGTGTGAGCATGCCCTTACATTCAAAAAAAAGATTATTGTAATAGGTGTTTCCACACGATTTATTGGAAATCGTTTCGATTTCGCCATTACAATGTTCGAAGAAATTGTTCTTGACAGTTACTGCCGCCGTAGTCATAGAAGTAGAACTGTCGCCTATGCGGATAATTTCCTGTCCGTTCAACTCATCTCCATTTGCATCAAGATTTGCCTTGCGATATCCAAAATAATTATCTGAAATTTCATGATTTACAGTTATGCCATTTATCAACCAAACAACCATAAGAGTGCCGGAGTTAGTTTTATTTACAAAAGAACAGTGATCCACTTTATTGTTTTTTCCATAAATGGACACCCATTTGCTGTCAACGGTACTGTCCAATGGATTGTAATTTTCTATTACTGTATTGGTTAATTTGCAATTTTCGGCAAGTTGAGAAGAAGAAGTCCTGAATGAAATGACATCCGATCCACTCAATGTACCGTCTTTGAAATAAAGTCCACTCACAATCACATATTTACCGGAAAATTGAAGTTTTGAAGTTCCGTCCAATATCACGTTCCCCGGAGTTTCTGCCATTAGTACGATTGGTTGAAATTCATTACCGGTACCTCTGAAAGATATGGATTGATTGTTCCATGTGCCGTTTTTCATAACAATTGTGTCACCCGCCGACCAACTACCGCTGTTGATTGCCGAAGCTGAAGCAACTATTGTTTGCCGTGCATTTACGATAGCACAACTCATTAAGAAAGCTATTATTAAAGAAAGTCTGACAGTTGTGTTTGAAGTTAAAATCATGAAATTTAAATTTTTTCATCAGGGAAAGTAGAAAAAATCAATCTGCTTTCCCTGATAAAATGATTGGTGAATTGAAATCAGTTCAATGAAATTTTTGATACCGTGGTTTTTCCATCAACATTGTTAAACCGAACGATATATAAACCTTTTGACAGATTGGTTGTCAAGCAGCCATCCGTTTTAGCTGAAATCAATTCTGCTCCGGTAAGATTAAATATCTTTATTGTTCCTTTATTATTGGTCATAATATTTTTACCGCTTGTCCAGATGGTTGTACTACCATTCTTAGGTGTATTGACAGCATTAGGAATATCCAAGAGAACTTTATCCCATGATTTTCCAACACGGATACCACCAACTTGAGCACCAATTCCTCGTTGACGCAAATTGATACCCAAACCAGCAGTGGCACTATAATCTGTTTGGCTATCTGTAGCAACCAGTTTGTTGGTTTGTTCGGCTTCGGATTTTGTTAAATCCGGATCGATATACAGGGTGATTATATCATT
Source organism: Bacteroidales bacterium (assembly GCA_012517575.1). GTDB lineage: Bacteria > Bacteroidota > Bacteroidia > Bacteroidales > Paludibacteraceae > MVYY01. The sequence continues at coordinate 7,251 of JAAYUQ010000097.1, forward strand.
ACTGCTCCCATCGATTGTTTCATAAACCAATACAAATAGATGATTTACGTCCGGATATAATGTCAATCCAGGTATAGAAGACGATTCAACATATTCTGAGGATGAGTTTTTGGTTACGGCAATAAAAAGTTCGGAACCATCTGTACTCACTTTTGCAAAAACTCTTCCACGCGTCATACTGGAAGTTTTTGATCCTTCGTAAGTAAAGAAATCACGATAAGAGCGATAACTGTGGCTGGAAATATTAGCCAGAAAAGCTGCGTAAATTTTTTCTCCAACTACCGCTTTTAAGGTATCGCTACCAAATTTTACAATTTTAGTTGAGATTCGTTGTGTGGCGCTTGTAGCTCCTACAACAGAATCAAGAACAGCAACATTCCCAATGTTAGAGCCTGCATAACCGGTGTAAAACAATGCCCCTTCAGCAATTTTTGGACTCACGCCATTGGCTTCCGAAGATTTCAATGAAACATACCAATCATTGTAGCCTTCCAAATTGCCACCAATTGGTGCAGTTTGAAAGTACTCTGTAAAGATTTGTGCATTTGCCGTAAAAATGGCAACACAGAGCGAAAGTAGTAAAATTAACTTTTTCATAATGTAAAAATTTAAAGGTGAAACATTAAAATTTATTTTAGTAAATCAAATAATTCAAGTCTTTTCTTTTGTTAGGCAAATATTTGGAATAAATATCTTTATAATTATCCATTCCGGTCAGTATATCCGCTCTTTTCAATACCCAACAAAAATTTGACTGCTCCTTATCCCAGTCTTGAATTTGCTGATAAGGAAATTCGGAAGAAGGTTTTCCAACGTAAGGAATTAAAAAATCAATTGCTTTAACAATACTTCTCCCATCCGAAGAAACGGCATGAAAAATATCCTGATTCATGGATTTTGCTAGGAAAGCCATATCCATAAAATGTGTCAGGTTATAGACTGAATAGCCAAACGCTTTTGTCCGTTGAAGTTCGTACGTTTGAGCACCGTTAGGCTCTATTTGAGTAAAAATTCTCCTTTCAGGAAAGTCTTTTACAAATTTGTCAGCAACTTCTTTATTTCCTGTAAACAAAGCGTATCTCACCACCTGCACATCAAAAGCAGTTCCATGATTGTTTTTGGCGTTATATTCTTCCTGTCCAATTTCGGAAGTCAGCATCCAATTCAAGTACGCTGAGAACCAATCTTTCAAAGCTGCTTGATCTTCCATTGTAAATTTGTTGGAAGATTTCAGTAATTCAACCGCATCCAGCATCTCGACGAACGAATAACTATCCAAAACTCCTTCTCCACGTCCTTTTCCATTATTGCGTCTTGGAATAGTTTGCCCGAAATTCATGTTTGGATTCATTTTCGTTTTTTTATCGAGAAACCAAGTTTTTAAATTCTCCACTGCTTTCTGGGCATATTCATCTTTATTCGTTAAATGATAGGCAAGCGAAAGAATCACGACACTTCGAGCCATTTTGGAAAGTGAATTTCTATCCAATTTTTCAAGTTCAGGATTGGAAACTCCGTCTCTACGAATGTATGGCAATCCATCTTTCGTATTCGGATTAGGCCACCAGTAACGTCCCATACTCATGTAATCATGTTTGTCCCCACTTGCCGGAGTCAATGGTTTATCCATAACAGTAGCAATTGTTGCAGTCAGATGTTTGTCGGCTTCCCCAATCACAGCATTCACCACTTCCAAATTGGAATTTTTAGCACTGTTTATTTGATTCAAATTCCATGTTCTTGGCTGAGCATGTAAAGAAAAAACTGAAACAAAAATCAACATTTCTATCAAACAAGGAAATAACTTTTTCATTTTACTATTAATTTTGAAACAAATTTTTCGTTCTCTTTTTCAACAGTTAACAAGTAAATACCTTTATCAGGCAAAGCAATATTTTTATCATCTGTTCTTATAATATTTTTCCCAATAAAATCGTACACATTCGTCCATGTTTTTGCTTCTATATGAATAACAATGTTTCTACCTGAAATCGAAAAAAAAGTATTTTTGTTTCTGTCAATATTTTTCACTCCGTTTGTTGAATTATTTTCCACTTCAGTAAGAAATGCCGTAATCTCATTTTCCATTTGAGTATTGTAAGTATCCGAAAAGCCTCCATGACCACCACCTGGAACGGTTGTAAATTGATTCTTGACACCCGCTGCATCCAAAGAATTATGAAGTGTTACCGATTGGCTGTAAGGAACTGTAGGATCAGCATCACCGTGAATTATGTAGGTAGGTGGAGTGTATAAGTCTACATAATGAATCGGTGAAATTGAATTGATAAAGTCCTGATCTGACGCGTGCGTTCCCAACCAATTTACCAGTGAGGTGTAAAACATAAAGTTATTCAAATCTGCAGGTCCATATTTATCGATTACAGCCATTATTTTATAATTCCCGCCATAAAGTACACAATCATTATCGAATAAAGGATTATTCCCAAGATAACCACTAATCAAGGCTAAATGACCACCGGCGGAACCACCCTGAAATATAATTTTCATCGGATCGATATTCAATTCTTTTGCATGATTTAGCAAATACATCATCGCTCCGCGAACATCTTCCACAGCCGCAGGTGCAGTTGCTTCTCCCGTCATTCGATACTCTACATTGGCAACCGCATAACTCCTATTGAAATAAAGATTAAAACCTCCCTGATCTTCTTTGTACCCGTGATTCCATCCACCTCCATGCATATTTATTACAACCGGAACGGGTGCTTTCGGATTTAATGGATAATAGATATCCATGCGTGTATTTTCGCTGTTTACGTTTTTATAGACTACATCAGTCAATCCATTATAGCTGGAAGGATAAGCCACTGATTTCAAAGTTTCAAAATGTACTGTGATCATTTTCGATTGATTTGTAGCATTTCCCACTTCAACAAATGAACCCGCCGATACAATTAACGTATAAACTTTATTAACTCCGGGTGTCGTAGTAAATGTCACAGGAATGGAAACAACGTTGTTAACGATTTGGCAATTTTTCAAAAGAATTGAAACTCCATTTAAAAGTATAGTTCCTGTTCCAATACTTATATTTCTATTGAATGTCAGCATTATATTCTTTTTTAGATTCGAATAAACTACTTCCCCTTCGGAAGGAGAAGAACTGCGTAAGGTCAATTCTGTCGCTTCCTGATATGTGCGGGATACAATTTTATAAATATACAATCCACTGCCGGTATTGTTGGCTATTCTCAGTTTGGTTGTGCTGTTTCTCAAAAGTGGAATAACATATATGCTGTCAGGCGTTTTACGCGTAGTGTAAGTACCTAATACCTGCCATTCACTATTCACTTGTTCTTCCAATCGAAAACTCATGGCATCCGTTCCCGTTGCCGCATGAATTTCCAATTCACCAACTGTATTTAATGCAGGAAATTCAACGGCTGCTCCTAGGGAGCTTTTATCCAGCAAAATACGGTTCACATGTTTTTCACCTGTAACACAAGTTACAGAACCGGTATACAAGTAAGACCTCACTAAATTAAAGCCATTGAGAATCGAACTAGGATAACTTCCTGAAGAGTAAGGCGTTGTTGCAATCGTACCCCAAGTCCCATCTCCAAAATCGGTCTGGATTTTATCTATAGCCTGTTCAACGGGTGGATTCATACTACCTGTATATTTCGTAAGTTCAATGTCGTCAACCACAAACCAACCCGCATTTACGTAATTTGGATCAGTGGAAGCAATAGCGTAAAAAATAATTTTAAATGTTCCGGCATCTTTGATTGGTAAAATTATTTTTGAAAAACCGGGATTAGAAGATTTATTAGGAAAAGTAAAAGCATCGTAAGTTTGAAGAATAGTTGTATCATTTCCAATCACTTTTCCAACATACAAAGTCATATACGTGGCATTTGCATTTTTTGAAACATAAAACGATAAAGTATCTGCTCCTACAATTTGAGGACTAATCAGATTTTTATTGTATCTTCCCGAACCTGCTGCATCAAACTTGGCAGCATAACTTCCTGAAAAGGTCAAACCCGTATGATTAAGCGAGCTAGTTGAACTGCATAGACGAATCCATCCATCAGGTGTAGTTATAGAAAATCCTTCCTGAAATTGATAATCGGCTGCGTTCACTATTAAAATACCTATCAGAGAAAAAAGTAATACACTGAATGTTTTTATCATAAATTTTATGTTTCAAGAATCATATCTGCATTTTTTCATGTAGATATGATTCTTGGTGAATAATTTACTGAATAGTGATTTTTTGGATTTTGGTTTCGCCGTTTTGATTGCTAAATTTAACAATATAAATTCCTGAAGGCAGATTTGTTTGTACGGTTTTAACATTTCTTGCTGATTCTATCAAGCCACCTTGTATATTGAAAATACGCATATCACCCATTTTGGGACAAATTATTTTTTTATTTACTACGGTGATATTCAGATTGCTTTTTAAATTATCCATTCCAGTAATCAGCGTTATAAATTCAATTGCAGAAGAAAGAAATGAATCGCAATAATTTATATCCCCATCGCCAATGGCTTGAACCTTGTAAGAATATGTTGTAGATGCAACCAAATTCATTATATCAAAACTGTTAATGGTTTGCCCATTCACGCTAAATGGTGCACCATCAATTAACGTTGATCCTTGATAAACATAAATTTTATAGCCTGTTGCATTTTCTACCGGAGTCCAATTAGCTGTAGCTCCTGACGAGGTAACATTGGATGCATCCAAAACAACCGGTTTAGCCAACAAAACGGGATTGGTATTGCGAGTAATAATTTGCCAAATATAAATCACTCCATTGGTGGGATTTTCAATTCTGAGTTTAGTCGGTGAAGTTTTTTCCAAAGAAATAATATAAATGGAATCGGTGCCTGCAGCTTTCGAATTGGCATCATAAACGTAAGGAGAACCAATAGCCGACCACGAATTGGTACTTGGATTGAATTCTTTTAACTGGAAGCCGTTTCCTGCAGTACCAGCCGTAGCGTGAATTTCAATTTGTTTGAAAGCATTGACCGTTGGAAGAGCTACATTCCCACCATTAGCCAATTTATCGATTGCGATCCTATTGACATGCGATTCTCCTTTGATTCCTCTCATTGAACCTACACACAAGGTAGCAGCCGTTAGATTAAATCCATTTACCGAATAGGTTGGATAAGAACCTGAAGACGGGGTACTACTTGCAATTTCTCCCCATGTGCCATCATCGAAATCGGTATGAATAGCATCGGTGGCATAAGGATCGAGGGTTGTAATTTCAGAAGAAGAAGCTGAAGGATCAGAATCGCTATAAGCTACACCGTCTCCTTTGGCAACAACTTGATAAGTGTAAGTCATTCCTGACATTAAGCCCGTTATCTCAACACTTGAAGTAGACTGCCCGCTAACAATAATGGTGCTAATTAAATTAGGCCCCAAATAAACTTTTACATCATATCCTATTGCGTTTTCAACCGGCGACCAATTAGCCGTAAACCCATTAGCTGTGGCATCGGAAGGAGTACCAACCGATGGGGCAGGAAGTGGGTTGGCTGTTGATTGCGCTGCTACTGCTTCTGACCAAGTTGAACAAATTCTAACATTACCTAATTTGTATATTTCCTTACTTGCACCTTGTACTTTAAATTGCAATGTCTGTAATGAGGTTTTTGTACTGCTTGTGGAAATTGCGTCACTTGCATCAGCAATTGGTTCTGATGCAGACCCAATGGTAGGATTGATATAAATATACGATACTTTATTGTCTAAATCATATTTAAGAACAATAAAAAAAGTAGCAGTTAAATCAGAATATTCTGTTGTTGTCCATTTTATGTCAGCCCCAGTTGTACTGCCTCTTGTTGTACCAAATCGGAAATATGAAGTATTAACTGCACCTTTCCCAACCCAAACTTGGACTCCGGTATTCGAGCTTGGAGTACTTAAACTTATAATTGGAGATTGACTTTGTGTTTGAGAAACTGAATTAGGAGTGTACAAAAATGCGGCATAAACAGTTCCAGTAGTTAATGCTGATGAATTAAAATTTTTATAAACGCAATAATTAGAGGAATTAGGAGAATAATTCCCTAAATAATTACATACCATAGATTTCCCCTGACCAGATAGAATATATGTGCCACCTGAATTAGAATAAGTTAATATAGAATTTTCAATAACAAAATCGTCCGGCCAACCACCAATTGTTCCATAGGTTGTCCAACCTGAATTATTTTTCAATTTACTCCCCTCTGGATAGTTAAATGTTTCATCTAAATAAACAGTTCCATTTGCCATAAGTGTCAAGGCAATCATTGTGAAAAATAAGGTAATTTTTTTCATAATCATTAAATTTAAATAGTTAAACTTTTAAAGTGAATTTTTATTTAGAAATAAGTTTCAAAACATATGATTTATTTGCTGAAATAATTTGGCAGAATAGCAAACCTTTTTGTTTTGTTGAAATTTTTATTTGTATCATTCCTTCGTTTGTTTCTATTTCATTTTGCTGAATTTTTTCCCCCAGTATATTATAAAGTATTACTGTTATTTTCCCTGCTTTTGTATTGGATATCATTAATTGTGTACTACCGTTGAAAGGATTAGGCATTACAGAAATTTCATTATTTACAATGTTTTTCCATCCTACAATTTCATTTAGCTCATAGGTATAATTTTCAGGTGCTTCTGGTCCTGCACTTGTTTCATCCATTGGACCGTTAACGACCGGGAAAGCAATATTGTATTCGTCTGCTCCAATGTCTCTTATTCCAATTGCCGGTTGTCCTTCAAAATCAGTCGTAACAAAATCATAAGCAGTAGAAGCATTTACAGCAGGACTAGAAACAGTCAATTTATAAAGCGAGAAAGGTAATTTATTTTCACAATCCTGATCGAAAGCTCTACAATCAGTAACAATCATTTGTGGATCAATATTTTTTACTTGTGTATCGTTGTAACTTGTTAAGCCAATGGTAGCAGTTTCAGTCGGATACAAAATGTTGTTTACAAAAGATACGCCTGCCAGTGAAGCTGAACTATAATATTTTACCAATGGATTGGCTATGGCCGTAATAATATTGTTGGCAATCATACAGTTTATAGGAGGTTTTCTATAAGAACCGTTGTTATCGAAACCAATTTCTATATTCGATACATTGTTGATTAATGTATTGTTGGTAATGATAATATTTTCAGGTAAAAAATGACTGGACAGACTGGTAGATGAATTGGTTACATCTCCATTAGTAATTGTTAAGGCTGCATCCCATTTGTCACCAGTAAGTTCTTCAAAATAATTGTTGAAGATTTTGTGGTTTAATCCATACATCCTTACACCACCACATCCAATAATTCCTCCATTGAAAAGTGCGGTTTTATTTTCTCCAAACATGAAATTACCCTCCACTACACTACCTCGGCCTTGACGTAAACAAATGGTCCCAAGGCAACGTCGAAAAGTATTGTGCCGAATGGTATCACAATTGCTTTTTATCGAAATAATTTCAGGATCTCCATCGCAATTTTCAAATAAATTATATTCCACTACCGTATAAGCATTGAGGTTGCTCAAATCGCTTACACCGATACGGATTGTTTCTTTTTCATTATCCACGCGAGGCGTATTATCTCTAAAAATATTATGATCAATCTTGTCGTGTTGTGAAATAGCAGGAACTGTTCCATGACTACCATCAATGACAAGTAACGCTCCTATATCATGTTTGCCTTCAAAAAGATTATGATCAATTCTGTTGTGATGGCTTCTGCAAATTTCATTCTCCCATATTTCGCCTATTGTTATCCATTTCGAGTTTTTTGTAGCATCAGAATTCATGGTAAACCAGTTTCTAGTAATACGCACATAACTGCAACCTTCCATTTTGAAAATAGTGCTTACTGGACTGAGTTCAAATTTAAAACCCTCGTAAGTTACATAGCTTTGTCCCTGTGGATTGAAAAAAGAAGTGCCTGTAATTTTTGCACCAAAAAGATTTTTCGATTTTATTAAAATTGGTTTTAAAGCTGAGCCTCCACGTGTTATTTTAATGCCACCGAGATTATAAGTTCCATCCAACACCAAAATAGTATCACCAGGATTCATATTAGTCAACGCATCCTTGAATTGTGCAACGGTAGATACTATGCGTGTTATGGAAGAAACCTGAATTTCTGAAACTAATGCACCAATGTTTACTGGTCCCGATACAACAAAAGTAATGGGATTGGTTGTACCACTCAAATCTCCCGTCCAACCGTCAAATTGATAACCTGACTGAAGTATTAAAGTAGCTTTTAAAGTAGTTCCTTCGTAATAGGTGGTTTGTTCTGGAGACAAGCTAATGGTAGCACCGATTGGTTGTGTTACTGTTACGGGATATTGAACAGGAGGATTTGATGGATCTACAACTACTGTTGCTCCAATAGAATAATTTTTATCCACGATAAACGTTTTCGGGTTTTCAGTTCCTGATAAATCGCCTGTCCAACCGATAAAAAGGTAATGTTCGGGAACGGAAATAGAAACAGAGACTTCTTCGTTCAATTGATAAACCGATTTAAAAGGGGAAAGCGAAATCACTCCGTATACCGGTTGAGTGATACTGATAGTTCGATCGGCAGAAGAAGCCTGAAAAGCTATATCGGAAATTGGTATTGTGCCAATATACATATCTTCAACAGCAATATCAGCCGTCCCTGCATTCATTGAGAATCGAATGGAATGAAAATCAAACGAAGTAGCGCCTCCCTTTATTTCCCTGAATGCAAATAGTTTATTCTGAACAACCCCATCAATGGCATATTGACATTTGGTGCCTGTATTGTCGATTTTTATCGAAATTCTTTTCCATGTATTGGTAGTATAAAGCGGCTGTATCGACCAACCAGAGTTACCGTCGTACAATTTTATTTTCCCCGACGGAAGAAATTCGAACATAAAACTACGACTACTGTATGTGCCCAAATCATACCCTGTAATGCTAAAATTGGCAGTAGGTAGTGATTTAATATTTATCCAGAAATCAATATAAACATCCCCACTTAATGCAGGTATATCGGAAGCATAGGCAATGTATTCTGTCTGAAGCGAAGTCCCTTCAGAATAAATGCATAATGCTTGAGCACCGGTCTTTACATAATTTACATCATTGGTAACCAAACCATTCCCTGAGGTAACTTTCCACTTGTTTTGATTGTTGATATTTCCCAACACATAACCTTCAGAATTTTCAAATGAAGTGTTCAGCACAATTTGAGCGCTCAGCGGTTCGATGAGGAGCAGCAGGGATTTCATCAGAATAACAAATCCGATTGCTGTTTTAATTCTATTTTTTGTTAGAACATTCATCTGCTTGGAAATTTAGTTAGGTATGAATATCCTTCTTAATCCTTTTCAATTGGTCAACCAATTGATTGGTCGACCAAAAATAAATCGTTTTTATTTCAAAAACAAATATTTTGGTAGTTATTTTTCAAAATATGTTGTAAAACATAGAATTGGTTGACCAAAAATAAAAAATATTTTTTGACTATTTTTGAAAAACGGTTTTTGAAAGAAATTCCATCAACGCACGGTTAATTTCAGTTTTCTTTTCCTTATCAAAGCCACCATGCCCACCACCATCTACGGTAATAAACACGTTGTAAACGCCACACTGATCAAGTTTCTCATGTAAAGCAACCGATTGCTGATAAGGAACAATAGGATCGGCATTCCCATGCACAATGAATACGGGAGAGCTTGTTTTATTCACATATGTCAAAGGAGAAACTGAAGTGCGAAAAGATTGGTTGTCAACTTTATCTCCCAACCAGTTAGCGAGTGATTTCCATTTTTTAGCATCAATATTGTTTCCCGAAAAATCGGTTGGTGCATAATTACTGACAATGGCAGCCACTCTCATATCAATGTTACTGGGACAATTAGTATCAAACTTGCGATCGTTTTCCAGCAAACCCGCCATCAGAGCCAAATGTGCTCCGGCTGAACTTCCATCCACAACAATTTTATCGGGATTGATATTCAATTCTTTGGCATGAGTTTTTACATAAGTCAAGGCACAACGAACATCTTCGATAGCTGCAGGAGCCGGAGCTACCTGAACCAGTCTGTATTCTACATTTATTACTGCAAATCCGGCTTTAAACCAAGAGCCAAAGCCTGTTTGACTTTCTTTTGTGCCATGATTCCATCCGCCGCCATGGATATGAATTACAGCAGGTGTGGGCGAAACACTGGTTGGATTGTAATAAATGTCCATACGACCTTCCCAATTGTTTACTCGGGTATATACAACATCCAATTTCGATTGATAATTTTCCGGAAACTTCACTTTTTTAATTTGCTCGCTTGGATTTTCTTGAGCGAAAATTCCAAAAATAATTGTCGAGAACAACAAGGTGGATAAAAGTACCTTTTTCATTTTTAAATTGTTTTTAAATGGCATTTAATTCTTTATTTTATTTTACAAGTGATTTTTTCACCCGGATTGAAAGGAGTTGAATTTCCAATTGTTTTTTCATTCATACTATTTGAAATACTCCCAGAAATATTCATCAGCACTTGCTGACAACCTAATGCAGAAATCAACACCGCATTTTCTTTCTCCTGTATAAAAATATCAGTCTCTTTTGAAAAGGTAAGTATTAAATTTTTTAGTGCTATTTTTTTGACATTCAGCAAATAAGAATTTTGCGAATTACTGATAGAACAGAATCGATTCCCTTCGGCTGCAAACGAAAGCTGATTGACTTTCCAGCCTTTCAAATCCGGTTGAACTTCAAATTCGTTGATTCGATTGCCGTAGCCGTTGAAAGGAAAAATGACCGTTACAAAATTGAAGTCTTTTTCATCGTTTTTTTCAACAATGCTCCACTGTTTACCTCTTGCACCCGATTGAGAAACTTGGCTGACAGGCAGCAATTGCAAAATATCACACCCCATTGCATCCGGGAAAACAGAACGGAGCAATTCAGGCTTTTTCTCAATCGTATAATGTCCCTGCCAAACTTGTTTGTAAGTGTGCAATTTATCAGAGGAAAAATTGTCTTTTATAATCCAGAAATCGTTTTTTACAAAAATAACCTGACGCGAATAATCGACTCCTACATTTTTAAAACCATCATGGCTGCCAACAAAAATGTCATAGTTTTTATTGCTTTGCCAAAGAATGGTTTGAGGCTTGGGTAAAATGCCAAACTTTCCAAAACCTGTTTTTCCTTTGTTCGGAGTCCATTCTTTGCCTTGAAGCTCATTGTCTACCAAAGCCACATTTTTTACTAAAGAATTTTTAAATAATTCAAAATCAGGCAATTCGTAATAGACTTGATAATTTGGTAAAATAATTTTTCCGTTTGCCATCGCCTGCACGCCAAGCATGTCGCCATGTTGATGGTCGGGTTTGTTCGGGTCCAAACCTGCACTGATAATCATCATTTTGTCGTTTTTGTTCCAGCCTTGCCTCATAACATAATAGCGTGTATCGGGAAACGAAAGGGAGCTAAAAGAAGGTTTTTTCTTTTCAATAGCATTCAAAAGATTTAACTGTTTGTCTTGAAGGAACCAAAACATTCCAGCTTCAACCCGATTTTGTGCAAAATAGCCCAATTCAGGATCGTTAAAAAGCAAATATCCGAGCGTCATAGTTTCAGAAATATCTTCGGATTCCGCCCAAGTTCTGTCGGTGCAATCCTGCAATACAGGAGCCGACTTGTCGGGATAAGCAATTTTGGCAAGTGTCGTAAAAAGTGATTGTAATTTGTTTTTCCACACTTGATTGACTTGAATTTGACTGATTTGTGCGAGTTGATATACATAAAAATAATTTTCAATATCACCCATGTGATAATGAACAGTGCGTTCAAACTGGAAACCATCTGGATTCACTTCCCTTGTCAAATGTTCTTCCAAAATGCTCATTGAACGCTGATACCATAAATCAGTTCCCTTAAAGTCGCGTAAAAGAATGGATAGCATTGCCAATGAAGACATTCCGCGTGTTTGATGATTTCCGGGACGATATTTCGGATTGTTTTCATACAAATTTTCACCGTGCTGTAATAATGTTGCAATGGTAACAAGTTGATCGTGGTCACTGTAATTTTTTTCTCCCAAAAACAGATTGTGAACGGTTAACCAATTCAAGACACGATATCCGGTTATGAAAACTTCAAAAACGCCGTTTCCGCCTTCCACTTTTTCATATTTCCCGGACTTTAATGCATCAATCAGTGAATTACGCTGATTAATAAAGTATTGAAGATAAACCGGATTTTTCTGATCATAAAAATAGGCAAATCCAACGTCTACCATTTTATGCTGTCGGGCAAGATGTTGAAAAGGATGTGGTTTTACCGCTTCGCCGTTAGGATGATTGAAAGGTAATAGCCAGGAAGTTGTCGCTGAAAAGTCGGTCATCAGTTCCTTAGCACGGCTTAAATGACCGGACTCGTTATCATACAATTGCCTGTACTGTTGAAAACGAGACGGAACGGAATGCCAATCGTAAAAGAAACGTTCCGCAAACTTTTGCCGAAAGTATTCCGTTAACACAGTTTCAGTGATTTTCCCGTTTTTCGACAGTTTGTTTTTCACACTGTCATTCAGGTATTGAGCCAAATTTTCAGGAGAAATAACCACATCTGACGGAATTCGTTGTTGTGCAAAAAGGAATGATCCGCAAAAAAAGCAAATGGCGGAAGTTAAAATTTTCAACTTATCAAAATTCATTTGTTTGAGTTTTACTTTTCAAATTAACGTTAAATCATTTATGCTTCTTCCCAAAGTTGTTGAATGGTTTTCAAATCTTTTGTCATAACATCAAATACCACCTGCGGATAAACCGATATTTTTCTATTTCCCTTTTCTGCTCCTCCCAAATCGTATTCGCAATGCAATGAGATGGGAACGTTGATACGATATTTTTTCAAAAGCTTGAAGTAATTTTTAAAATCAACCATTCCTTCGCCAATCGGAGTGTTAATTATTTGCCATTTTCCATTTATCTTTCCCCATTTATAATCTTTCAGTACAATAGTTTTTATTTGAGGTCGTATCAACTCAAAGCCATTGATCCACGAATTGGCTCCTTCGACCATTGCATGCCGAATGTCGTATTGCACGCCAAAATAATCCTTGTTTACTTTTTCGAGTATTTTATAAACTTCCCACAGAGAAGCGCCAACCAGTGTCCCAGCATGATTTTGATAGCAACCAACAATTCCCAGTTTTCGGTTCAATTCGCTGAGTTCTTTCAAATTTGAAGCATACATTTCCAATGCTTCCGGTTGCGATTTATCGACCGGATATTTGAACCAGTTGGTGCGATAAAAAGGAATTTTGCATTTAGCGGCAGTTTCTATTACATTTCGATCCTGTTCGTTATGAACATTTTCTATTGTTGTCGACAACATTACGCAAGTTGAGCCTCCTTTTCTTATTTCGTTGACAGCTTTTGGCAAATCCGTTTCTACAGTAGCAGGTTCTACATGACCATTCTTACGAACGGTTAAATCTAAACCGGCAAAACCCATTTCAGCTGTTTTTTCTCCTAACGATTGCCAATCGAGAAATTGAAGATGCTTGGAAAAAATGCAAACCGGCAATTTTTCGGGAACACTTCCCATTGCCCACAATTTCTCATTTATTCCTAACAGTGGAATAGAACCGACTGTCAACAGGCTTCTTTTTAAAAATTCTCTTCTTGTTATGCTTTCCATAATACGCAGTAAGTTGATGAAAGTTCGACAGATGAATTCTTTTCAGAAGTTTTTTATTAAGTTGTAATAATCTTGCTTTTTCTTGACTTTCGGGTATTAAGAAAAAATTTTAATATAGTGTCTGCTTTTCTAAGGTTGAATAAGCAGTTTTTTCGAGATAATGCCGAAAGAAGTTTTCATATTTAAAAGATATATACCTGCCGACATATTTCCTAAGTCCAATTGTGCTTGATGATCTCCAGCCGGTAAATTATTATAAGAGGAAAATTCTTTTACCGCTTGACCATTAAGCAACATACAACTAAATGTCACATCTGAAGGTTCGTTTAAGTTGAAGTTGACTTTTAATTTTTTGTTTTTTGAATCATTAAAGAAAAAGAATTTGGTGCTTTCTAAAACTTGGTTATTTAAATTTGTCGAATGAACTTCTTCTATCGAGAAATCGGCAAAGCGTACGGATTCATCCCTTAAATCTTGACTGGATAAAAGACTTCTGTAAATTCCCCATTTGGGACGAATAAAATTATTGTCAGGTCGAATGGTTAACAATTTATTATTTTCATAACTGAGCAATAGGGAATTATCGCCAACTCTTTTTATTGACATGGAGTAAGTTCCGGTTACCGAATCAATTTTTATTTTTTCTGTAACTTCAACCCATGAATTTTCCAACCAAGAGAGATAGATAGTTTTTAATTTGATAGCGCTCTGATTGGAACTTTCGTAATAATTCAGTTCCAATTTGTTGGGATTTCCTTTCCTTGCTGTTAGAGCAAAGATGGGCGTATCTTCATCTCCGCCGACTGGTTTAATTTGATGAAGATGGGTGAAATTGGATGAAGGTTGAAATCCCGCAGGAATTTTAAAAAGCCATTTGTAAATTACTGTTTCGCCACTTATTCCTTTCAAATTGTCCGGTGACGGTTCATACGTTTTAATTTCTACCCGTTGCCGGTCAAAATTGATACAACGGTCATTATCAGGAGTTACATGGAGGTAAAATTCAAAAACATATTTCTGTAAATCAGCATCCCAAACTTCGACAATATGACGACCAAACTCAGGATGAGCACAATCGGGGGTTTCAACCACATTACCGCCATTTGGGGCAAAAACGCTGTTAATCAATTCGTAGGTATTTCCCGGCCCATCTGCTTCCAATAAAATCTGAGATTTTATAGAAAAGACGGAAAAAATGATAAACATTAGAATAATGAGATATTTATTTTTCATTGCTTACTTTTCTCTATTTTTAAATTTATTCAGCAAGAAAGAATTATCTTTTGAATGTTGAAAAAATAAAAATGCTTTTCAATAAATTTAAAGATTATTTTTTGTATTTGATGTATCGCTGCAAGGCTTCTAAAAAATAATAATCGGCGTAGGAAAGCGGAACATCAATTTCACTTTTAGCCGGATAGTTGCCCGTAGAATGCTTTAGAATAAACAATCCGTTTTCTCCTTTTTTTGCAAGATATTTATCCGACGATAAATTTTTTAAAATAAGAGCAGCAGTATTGAAATATTCTGAATTATTTGAAAAACTACACAATTCAATTAAAGCAGAAGCCATAATAGTGGCAGCGGATACATCTCTTGGTTCATTTGGAATATTGGGTGCATCATAATCCCAATATGGTATCTTGTCTTTCGGTAAACGAGGATGATTTAATAAAAAAGAAGCAATTTTTTCTGCTTGATGTAAATACTCAACTTTTCCCGTTTCACGATACATCATGGTAAAACCATATAGCGCCCATGATTGTCCCCTTGCCCACGAAGAATTATCGCTAAAACCTTGAACGGTTTGCTTATGTAGAACATTTCCCGAAATGCTGTCATAATCCACTAAATGGAAACAACTGAAATCGGAACGGAAATGATTTTTCATCGTTTTGTTGGAATGAGAAATTGCAGCATTCATCATCAATGAGTTGTTCGTCATTTTTCCGACATTCATCAAAAATTCCAAATTCATCATGTTATCAATGATAACCGGATATTGCCAATTGCCGAAATCCCAAGATTTGATGCATCCAACTTTGGAATTAAACCGTCTAATCAATGAATTTGCTCCATTTATCAAAACCGTTTTATATTCTGGATTTTGTGTGATTCGAAAACCATTTCCATAACTGCAATTTAAAATAAAACCTAAATCATGTGTGTTTGTTCGAAATTGAGCATTGCTCACAAAAGTTGTAAAATGTTTAGCCGCATTTTCAAATTTTTTATCCCCTGTTAATTCAAATAAATACCACAGACTTCCCGGGAAAAAACCACTTGTCCAATCTTTATAAGATACCAAAATGACTTTACCATTTTCATATGTTCTGGGATTTTTATTGGAATCATTGAACTGTTTTATGGCAGCTGAAAGTTGAACTTCCGACCTTGTAATTGCTTTTTGTAACCATTTCTCTCTCATCGGATTTTTTGGTGAGAGAGAAAATGGGAACAAAAAAATGAATAACAATAAAGAAATCAAAAATCGCTTAACTTTTATCATGTTGAATAATTTTCTTGAAGCAGGATTGTTTATTTCAAACCAATATTTCCCCCATCAGTAGCTTTACCTATTAATGAGGACTTTTTGGAAAGGAGAAAACTATTTTTCTCGAATCGTGGATTATCGAAATAAAGATTCTGTGAAACTGCTCCGTTTTCTACTTTTGGCGCCGGAGAATTGTAAAAACAGCAGTTTTGAATTAAGTTTTTACTCCCCGAAAGTTTAACACTTGTTTTTGCCATTGAGTTGGAAAAAATGGAATTGGCAATGGAAACATTTACTATACCATTTAATTTTAATATAGACTGTTTTTCATCTTCTCCGATATTGTTAAAAACGCAATGATTTACAAAAAGAGAACCTCCTAAAGTTGATTCGTCATTTCCACCTCGATAATAATCCAAAGCGTGTTGACTGAAGTTGTCGAAAACACAATTTTCAAATTTCACTATTTCTGCATTGTAAGTACCTTTGTCATCTTTTTCTTCACTCAGACTAAATCCACGAAAACAATCTTTCATTAAAGAATTGGTTACTACAATAGAATCTGCATACGAACCTTTGTAAGCGCGATAAATGCTGCCTGTTTTAACTTTGAAGTCTGAGATTTCGCATTGATTCAGCATTAAGGAAAAATGTGCAGCACCTTCGCGAGAAGAAATAAAGGCATATTTGGTCGGAAAATTTGATTCGCTGTTACCATCAATTTTTACACCTTCAAGTTGTAATTTTACATTATTTGAAATTTCAAAAATGTAAGCATTTTCTTTGTCGGCTTTCAAAATAATAATTGGCTTTACCTTATTGTCAGCTGATCTGATAACCAAATTTTGGTTAATAGTCATTTTTTTTGTAACCACATGTTCACCGGGCATCAATAACAAGGTGTCGTTATCGCCGGCATTTTTTACGGATTTTAAAAGTAGATCCACTCCGGCTTCAATTACTTTGAGTTTCCCGGTGCGTTTCGCCAACTGCTTTGGTTCAGTCATCCTATTTTCATACTCTGTTGGTCCGCAATTTTGCATGGTTGCCATTTCATTGGTTATTTTTTCTGCTTTGTTTTGAAATGCGCCAATGACCGGAACTGTTCTGGGTTGTCCCACAATATCTTCTTTTACAAAAGCAATTTTTTTTGCAGCAATAGTAGTATATATAATTTCCAAATCATTCAGTTTTGACTGAAGAATTTCACCTTTTACCGTTCCTTTTATTTCCAAGTTTCCCTTGTTATTTATCAGAATATTGTTGTCCAGCATTATCCCGTCTGTCTGATCGTAATATTTAATCAATTCATCGGTATTTGGACAATAAACCAAATTATTTAATAACAAGGTGTTCTCCGGCTTCGCAATACGGTTACGAAATCCAATTCCTACTCCAAATGACCAAGGGGATGTACAATCATAATACGTATTATTGGCAACAATTACATTTTTTACGGGAGCATAACCATTAGCTGGTGAATTTGGTATTCCATTCATAATTGCCAAACTTGAACGAAAATCATCGCCTGCTAAACGAAAAAAATAATTATTGAAAATCTTGTGTCCTTCATTGATAACTCTCACACCTCCAGTATTTGGTTTTTTATTGCCGATAAACCAGTTACCGGAAACAGTGGCATTGTTTCCATGACGAAGTACCAAACTGCCTTCGCATTCATAAAAGGTATTGTTGATAAATACATTATCGCACGACTTGTTCGAAATAATTTCTGTTTCACCATTACAATGTTCAAAATAATTGCCTTTCACAATTGTTCCTGAACTGTTCATGCAAACCTCACTGGTGCCAATGCGGATGGTTTCTCCACCGTTGGAACCCAGTCGAGGCCGAAATCCAAAATAATTTCTATAAATTAAATGCTGATTGTTGATAGAATTCTCGTCATCGGGACAAACGATTAATGTAGTTCCCAGATTTGTTTTGCCCGCAAAATAACAATTTTTTATCGTGTTTTTTTGTCCATAAAGTGCAACCCAATGGTCGGTAGAATCTTTCACTTCCTGATTGTATTGGTCAATGACACATTCGGTTAAAACTGAATTAAAGGCATATTCTTTGGAACCTGTTCTAAACTCAATTACTGTCTTTCTTGGAGTGTGACCATTTCGGAATACAAGACCGGAAACATACAACCAGTTTCCCGACATTCTCAAGCACGATTCTCCTTCCAAACTCACTTTACCCGGATTTTCAGCCAGAAGATAGATGTATTTGTTTTTCTCCCCATTTCCCTTGAACACCAACTGCCCATCTTTCCATATTCCATTGCTCAGAATAATGCTGTCGCCGGGTAATAGCAATTTTGATTTTTCATTAAATTGGTACACGTTCATGACTTTATAACTTGTTCCCAAAATCACCGAAAAGGGGAGAAGCATGAACAATAAAATACCGATTGTTTTTTTCATTAAAATTTATCTTAAAATAAAACCGTTTTGGTTAAGTTGATATTTACTTGATAATGGAAGCTAAAAAATTATTTTTTGCTTCCTCCAATTTTTGTATCGCTTCCTGTACTTGTCTTTCGATAGTATAAGAAGAATCGCGTACTCTCTTGGCAGCTGTGATAGCATCTGAGAACGCAGTCGCAGCTTCGCTTGAAACTTGTCCCGTTTCGGTGCCTATGGATGTGGCTGCCAACAAATTTTGAGCTGCAACGATAGCGTCATTTAGTGGACGTCTATCTGAAATCCATAGGTTGCTATTAAATTGTTTGCCGGGATCAGCTAAAGTTTCATTTGCATTAACAATATCGGCAATGGTTAAGTCGGTTTTTGCCAATACTGCTTCGGCAGCGAGTAATGTATTTAAATAATTGTCCTTCAGTGCATTGAAGTTCGTCGGATCACTTGAGTATTTAAAATCTCCCTTGTTGTAACCCATTACGCAATTTTGAACTTTGGTCTTTTCTGCCAACACAAATTGACCAAGATCTTGCTTATATTGTTCCAAAGTTTTTGGAACAATCTCATTTTTATCTTCGTTCGAGCAGGAATTCATTACTGCAATAATTCCAATTAATGCGAAAAATTGGAACACTTTTTTTATTTTTTTCATAACATTATGATTTTTTTAATATGAAAGATTTTGTGGAATTTTCATTTCGTTGTTGGTGTCAATTTCAGCTTGAGGAATCGGGAGCAACAATCTTTCCTTTATATAAAATCTTTTTTCAGGCGGTTGCATTGGATTGTATTTCGAATAAAGCACAGCCCAATCTTTTTCAAAAGTATGCTTCCTTAAAATCTCCATCGGTTTGTCCGGATTGTCATACGATTTAGCCATGCGAAGCAAATCAAACCAACGCTGATTTTCAAAAGCAAGCTCCAAACGCCTTTCGGCATAAACCGAATCCAAAGCTTCTTCTTTTGACCCAAAAGGCCCAATTCCATCTAATCCGGCTCTATCTCTAACATCATTAAGCGGATTGTGCGCATTAGCAAAATTTCCATCCTGAGCCAAAATTTCGGCATAAAGTAGTTTTATATCGGCAAAACGCAAAATAATCCAGTCATTTTCACCTTGCAGGGGTTGTGTCATCGAAGCGTCTATGTATTTTGATATATAAGGAACGGAAACGGTTGATGATTTTTTCCATACTCTAAAACACGCATCCTTACGAGTATCGTTGGGATTAGCATTAAACAAGTTCATCAACTCATAGGTAGGATTATTATATCCAAGTGGCGTTCCTATTTTCAAAAACATATTTGCGGAACCCAAAGGTGCAAAAGTGCCCCAGAAAGGTGAACCAATGCCGGAACTACCTCCTTTGTATCGTACAGCAAAAATAATTTCCTTGTTCATTTCATTGGTAATACTGAAAATATTGGAATAGGCATTGGCACCTGTTAATAAACCATGAGGCGATAGTGTTAAAATATCTTCCAATTCTTTTTTAGCCAAAGATAAATTATTTGTTCCTCCCATCATCATATAAGCTTTGGCCAACATTCCTTTGGCAGCCCATTTGGTGGCTCTTCCCAAGTCTGTTGCTGAGTAGGTGGAAGGTAATTCTTCAACTGCCTTTTTCAAATCGGGAATGATAATTTCATTATAGATTTCAGAAACCGGCGAACGAGGAATTTTTTTTGCTTCATTGGGCCCAATTACTTTGGTTATTTTAAACATGTCGCCAAATAAGTTTACCAATGTGTAATAATGATAACCTCTCAAAAACAAAAGTTCACCTTCATATTGTGCTCTGAGTGATTCATTTGAAACATAACTATTATCTTTTACAGAAGGAAGTACTGCGTTAATATTGGAAATATTCTGGAAAATTTTATACCAATAATCACGTAAGGCAGGTAAACTTGGAGAAAGTCTAAAAGAAGCTATATCGGTTTGATCGATTCTAATTGTTGCACTCGAGCCTGTTTCACTTTGGCACGAATTATCGCTTCTAAGTTCGGTATACATCCATTCATCTTTCTGTATGTTCGCGAGTCCGGCATAGCAGCCTATTACTCCCTGATTAATTCGTGTAGGAGTTGTGTAAAAATCAACCTGTGTAAGTACTGATTCGGGTTTGTCGGTCAGAAAATCTTCACAACCTGTGAAAAAGAATCCACACAGAAGAATTGCATTTATAAATATTTTATTTTTCATGTCTCTATTTTTAAATATTATAAAAAATTTCCTTGTTTAAAAAGTAATGTCTAATCCACCTGTAATGGTACGATTCAAAGGGAAAGCACCACGTTGATAACCATCTACCAATGGGCTGGTGTAGTTGCTTGCTGTTCTTCTTGCTTCAGGATTAATGCCTCTATAACTCGGCGCCATGATATAAACCAAATTTTCGGCAGAAAAATATACTCTTAAATTTCTTAATTTCAATGATTTCAATAAATTTTGAGGTAAAGTATAACCCAAAGTAAAATCACGAATTGCACCATAAGAACCATCTTCTATGCAGTAGTCCGTCAACATTAAATCGCTACCGGAAGTAGTATTGGAATAAACGGTTTTTCCATCACCAGGAAACATGGGACTCACATATCGATTGTCGGTGTAGGCCTTGTTGTAGCGCAGTTGTTCATTATAATTTACATTACCATTGATAATGTCAATACCTTGAACGCCCTGAATCAGAAAGCTTAAATCAAAGTTTTTGTAAGTGAAAGTATTGGTTATTCCCCAAGTAAAATCGGGGAATGGATCTCCTAATACAGTTCGGTCTTCAGTGTCAATTTTATTATCGCCATTGATATTCACCACTTTTATTCCTCCTACAATCGGAGCAAATTTCGTGTAAGTAAACGGATTGCCATTTTCATCTTTAAGTGCTTTTGCTGCGGCTACTTCTTCAAAAGAAGTATATACGCCATCAGTTTTATAACCGTAATACTGGATGGCCGGTTGCCCCACAATGGCACGATAGACTTCACTTCTTTCTCCGAAATTGTCTTCATATTCCTTGTCTCCGTAATTTAAGAGCTTATTTTTGTTGGTGGCAAAATTCGCTGTTGTTTTCCATGTAAATTTTTTATTGGTGATATTGGTTGTATTGAGTTCTATTTCGATTCCTTTGTTGTTTACCTTCCCAATATTGTTCCAATATGATTGATGTCCGGTAATATACATGGCGGGTTGTTGAAGCAGCAATTGAATAGTGTTGGAATTGTAGTATTCTATTGTAAAGTTAATTTTGCTATTCAAAATTCCAAAATCTATTCCGTAATTGGCTTCAGATGTTTGTTCCCACGTAATATCGGGATTTCCTAATGAAGAACTGTTAGAAACCATTCCTTGTACCAATGTTCCATTTCCTGAACCCAGTACGTAATTGCTTGTGTTAATGGTATTCATGTAGGCATATTGAGGAATGTTGTTATTTCCTGTCAATCCATAACTGAAGCGTAATTTCAAATTGGATAACCATTCAAAATTCTTCATGAATTTTTCTTCAGATGCACGCCAACCGGCTGAGAATGCTGGGAAAGTGCCCCATTTGTTTCCCTTGTAAAACTTTGAGCTTCCATCTGCCCTGAAACTGGCAGACATCATATATTTGCCCAGATAAGAATAATTAAGTCGACCCAGGAGAGAAACCAGCGATTCGGTATAATAAAAAGAGGTTGTTCCATCAATAGAAGGGCTGTCTAATAAAATTTGAGAAGCAAGGTTGAAAGAAAGAATTTGTTCGTCGGGGAAATTTGTTCCTACCATTCTGTTGTAATTGTCATTGGTTTGCTGCATGGTAAAACCCAATAATGCATCAAATTCATGATTGCTGATTTTCTTATTATAGTTTAGCGTATTTTCTGAAAGTAATTCCCTATGTGTTGTCAATTGTCGGGTAAGTGAATTTGGATTTCCAGCTTTGTTGGCAGAAGTTTGTTCTTTTTTGTTGTATTCCCTGAATAATAGATATGCGCCATTGGATGTTTTAAACTGTAAACCGGGTAAAAGATTCAAAGTCAAATAGATATTTCCCTGAAATCTATAATCGTCAGTAAATATACTGGTACGTTCCCTAATAGAAACTGGATTTTGATTACTTGAATTCCAAACCGAAACTCCTGGTAAGCTCCACACTTCATCATCATAACCTATGCCACTGATATTTATCCCGTTAAAGTCGCTTGGTTGTGCATAGTCTCCGGCAACTTTACCGGTTAAAGCAGCGGTTGCTTCATTGTGCCTGATTGGTAACCATGAAGGGAACCGCATATAATCGGTCAAGTCAACTGCCGGTCGTTCTTGGCGACTATAAGTTGGAGCAAGATTAATTCCTAAGGTGGCAATTTTTGATAACTTGGCATCTAATTTGGCTCTAAAGGTAAATTTGTCATAGGTACTGTTCAACATAATGCCGTCTTCATTGACATAATTTCCAGAAACAAAATACTTTAAATTCTTGTCTCCTCCCGAAGCGCTCAACTGGTAATTCTGCATGGTTCCACGATCTCTCAACCCTTCATCAAGCCAGTCGGTTGGTTGATCATCCAAATATTTCATAATCAAATATCCGGCTTTTTCGGGTTCGGTTATTTTATTAAATGCCATTGTTTCGGTAGAAATTCCATTAACGGCAGGGTCCTGCTTTCTCATGGCTGCTTCCCGGTAGAGAAGAGCTACATAATCTTCTGTGCTTAGCATATCTGGAAGTTTCAATGCATTGCGAAAACCTGAATACATTTTGAAATTGTATTTGGGTTTATTGGTCTCTCCACTTTTAGTGGTGATTAGTATTACTCCTCCTGCAGCTCTTGAACCATAAAGGGCAGCAGAAGAAGCATCTTTCAGAACTTCAACCGATTGAACATCTGCCATACTGATCATAGATAAGCCATCGGGGACAGGAAAACCATCTATTACTATGAGAGGATCGCTACTTGCACTGATCGATCCCAAGCCACGAACACGAATTTTTGGTGCAGCTCCGGCTTCGGGATTTACATTGTTGATTTGAACTCCGGCAATTTTACCCTGTAGTGCCTGATCTACTCTGGAAACCGGAATTTCATCCATTTTCTCGTTTTTCAAAGAAGAAACAGCTCCCGTTAAATGCGATTTTTTCTGAGTACCGTAAGCAACTACAACTACTTCGTCAATGGTTTGGGTTTCTTCTTCCATTACTACATTGAGTTGTCCACTGGCAGGTATTGTTTTTTCTATTGTTTTGTAACCAATGTAAGAAAATACCAATATGGATTGCCTGTTTGGTACTTCAATATTAAATTTTCCATTGAAATCGGAAATTGTTCCTGTTTTGGAGCCTTTTACTGTTATATTGACGCCAATTAAAGGCTCACTTTTATTGTCCAATACAGTTCCCGTAACTTTAATTTGAGAAAATGCACTGATTGTACTAATAAATAAAGCTATTAATACAAGAAACTCTCTTTTTAAGATTTTTGGTTTTTTTGTTCTTTTCATGTTTTTATGGTTTTTAATTTTCAAATTGTTCTGCATTAAATACTTAAATATATAACAAGGAATCAATAAATTGCTTTTATTTAGCTATGAACTTAATAAGAAAAAAATTGGTCAACCAATTATTGGTCGACCAAAAATACGGTGTTTTTATAATAAAAAAAAATTTTTTTCAAGTTATTTTACGAAATATGTTGCAAAACATATTTTCAAACTTGTTGAGAATAAAAAAAGCTGCCTTTTTAACAATTAGAAAGCAGCTTCATTTCCTTTTAAGTAAAAGAATAGGAAATATGGTTTAGAAATATTAGATTTCAGGCAATACTCAAGCTTTTTATTTTTAAGTTCTCCAATTTCGTCCGAGCGAGAGTCATCACTCCTTGCAAATGCTGATAAAGCAATGATGAGGCCAATTCTTCATTTTGCATTTTCACTGCCTCTATCATTTCAGCGTGTTCCCTAATTACGACAAAAGGGTCGGTATTACATACCCGTTCCTTATTGTATATGATAAGAATATCTGGAATTATAATCATAAGCATGGATTTAATGACCGGATTGTGGCTGCCTTCTGCTATGGTGCGGTGAAAAGCGAAGTCGTAACTGACACGTAAAATTTCATCATTATGGAATTTTACAAAATTTTGATGCGCTTTTTCCATAGCTTCTATGTCTTCTTCGGTACGTCTTTCGGCGCAAAGCCGAATGGCATTCATTTCAAGAATGCATCTGGTTTCAACCAACGAATAAAAATCGTAATTCTGAAGGTTGAGCACATCGGAAAGCAAACCATTCAAAGAATTTATATCCAACCCGTTAAGAATAGTTCCACTTTGTGGCAGTGTTTTTACAATTCCGTAAAATTCGAGTTTTTGCAAAGCCTCGCGGATATGTGTCCTTCCAAAACCAAAATCGCTCGCCAGTTTTCTTTCGGCAGGTAGGCGGTCTCCTGGTTTTAGTTCTCCTGATTCAATTAGTTCCTTAATTTTGTTGATTACTTCATCTGCCGGCGATTTTTGCCGGGTTTTCATCAATCGGATAAAATTTTCTTCCATCATCATGTTTTGTAATTTTTCTATTTACTTATAAGGCTCAAATATTTTTCCTCCGAAAAAGGGGGAAATTTTAAAACTAAATCTCATTTATCTTTGGCCGGTTTAATTGGTTGACCAAAATTACACAAAATTTTTTAACTTCAAAATTTTTTCCAATAATTAGTTCCTTTGTTTTAAATTTCTTTCCTCCAATCCTAAAAATCAATGGTTTTCAAAGCCGATATTCAACAATAGGAGGATAAATTCTTATTGTTTGACTTTTTATGTTGCAGAATAAACATAATTCTATTATTTTCATTAATTTTGTCAGATATTTATGTCATTATTGCAGTAAATTATTGTTAGAAACATGCAACCATCAGAAATACAAGCCGTAAAACAACGTTTCGGGATTATTGGCAATTCAGAATTGTTAAATCGCGCTATCGACGTGGCCGTTCAGGTAGCACCAACCGATTTGTCGGTATTGATTACCGGCGAAAGTGGTGTAGGAAAGGAAAATTTTCCTCAAATTATTCATTATTACAGTCATCGCAAACACGGGCCTTATATAGCTGTCAATTGTGGTGCAATACCGGAAGGAACGATTGATTCCGAATTATTTGGACATGAAAAAGGATCATTTACGGGTGCCATGGCAGATAGAAAAGGCTATTTTGAAGTAGCAGACGGTGGTACCATTTTTTTGGATGAAGTTGGCGAGTTGCCACTTTCCACTCAGGTTCGCTTATTACGTGTGCTCGAAACAGGTGAATTTATCAAGGTCGGTTCCTCAAAAATTCTGAAAACTAATGTCCGCGTTATAGCTGCAACCAATTTAAATATGGCACAGGCTGTCCGTGATGGGCGTTTCCGTGAAGATTTGTATTATCGTTTGAATACCGTTCCTATTTTTGTGCCGCCTTTGAGGGAAAGAAAAGAAGATATTGTTTTGTTGTTCAGAAAATTTGCTGCCGACTTTGCTGAAAAATACAACATGCCGCCCATCAAACTTACTGAGGATGCAAAAAAACTGCTTACCGAGTATTATTGGAATGGCAATGTCCGACAACTTAAAAATATTACCGAGCAGATTTCTGTTATCGAACAGCAACGTGAAATTACTGCGGATATTTTAAAACAATATTTGCCGAAAGAAGAATTGGAGCGTTTTCCGGTTTTGTTGTCCAACCATCGAAGCGATCAGAAAACGTTTACTTCCGAAAGAGAAATTCTTTATCAGGTACTTTTCGATATGAAACAAGATATGATTGAACTGAAGAAACTGGTTTACAATCTGATGAATGCTCAGGAAAATCAGGAATTGATGCAAAAAGATATTACTTTATCACCTTCTTTTGCCGCTCCGCATGAAACTTTTATTCCCGCTACACCGTCTCCGGTTGAAGTGATTAAACCCGCAAATAATTTGGGACGTGAATCAAATCAATTTCCCGGTTCAAAAAAACAAAATTCTTTTGAAGAAGCTGCAGAATTCCAAGAGATTGAAGATGTGCAAGAACCTATGACACTGGAAGATATGGAACGACAAATGATAAAAAAGACGCTCGAAAAGCACAAAGGCAAAAGGAAAGCAGCCGCCGAAGAATTAAAAATTTCAGAACGTACTTTGTACCGCAAAATTAAGGAATATGGAATTGAATAAAGAACTGAAAAACCCAATTTTTAAAAGAAAGAAAAAACCAATAAAACTGTTTTTTGCCCTTTTTTGTGTAGTTTTTCTTTTTTTGGCTTCCTGTTCCATTTCTTACAAATTCAATGGGGCTTCTATCGATTACACCAAAATCAAAACCATTTCTATTGCCGACTTTCCAAATGTTTCCGAATTGGTTTATCCTCCGTTGTCTCAGCAATTTTCAGAAGAACTTCGCGATATTTACACCAAACAGACACAGCTCCGGCTTGTTCGTCAAAATGGAGATTTGAATCTCGAGGGCGAGATTGTTGGTTATCAACTTACGCCCATGTCCATAAGCGCCGATACTTATGCTTCCGAAACCAAACTGACGGTAACCGTTAAGGTTCGTTTTACCAATAAAGTGAATCCGGTAGATGATTTTGAAAAAACATACTCCGCTTTTCAGGTTTTCGACAGTTCCAAAATGTTGAATGATGTGCAGGAAGAATTGGTGAAGGAGATTATTAAAGAAATCACTGAGAACATTTACAACGACACGGTTGCCAAATGGTAGGCAAAAACTTTTCTTGTTTTTTGAAAATAAGAACGAAAAATGACACAGGCCGATTTTATATCACTTTTGCAGCATCCCGAGAGCATTCAATCGGAGCAGATCTCTGAACTCAAAGATTTGGTGGAAAACTATCCTTTTTTTTCGCAGGCAAGGATGCTTTATCTGAAAGCGCTGCAGGTGTCCGGTAGCATTCATTTTGAAAAAGCCATAAAAACGGCAGCCGTTTATACTTCTCAGCGTCGTTGGCTTTACCATTTTCTTTATCCGGAAATTTTTGCTAAGGAAGTTTATCGCCGTTCCGAAAAGGGCAAACTTACAGGTTCTTATTTCGACTTGTTGGATGTGGTTGAAAAAGAAGGTGGCGATTCAGGTCAAACATTGAAAAATCTGGCTGATCAGTTGAAAAAAGCTCGGGCTATGGTGATGGAAAATTCATCTGCGTCAGAAAAAGATGAACTTGTTGTAAAGAAAGAATCCATCCAATCTGCGGAAGTTCAACCGGAATATTTTGCCTCAGAAATGATCTCAGAACAGGAAATTTCGGAAGAATCGGTTAAACAGTTAATTAAGAATAAAAAATATCCAGAAGCATTGGAGATTTTAAAAAAATTAAATTTGAATAATCC
The DNA here is from genome assembly GCA_012517575.1 of Bacteroidales bacterium. Classification (GTDB taxonomy): domain Bacteria; phylum Bacteroidota; class Bacteroidia; order Bacteroidales; family Paludibacteraceae; genus MVYY01. Next base: position 35,219 of record JAAYUQ010000097.1, read on the forward strand.
GAAAAAAAGTGTTTACTTTGCAGACCAAATTCGTTTCTTGGAAAAAGTAATAGAAAATTTAAAAATTTAAATATTATACTTTTATGTACCTCTTGTTTACCATTTTAATTATAATTGCTTCCATTCTTCTGATACTTATTGTTTTGGTACAAAACTCGAAAGGTGGCGGACTGGCAGCAGGTTTTTCTTCTTCCAATCAGTACATGGGAGTTCGCAAGACAGCCGATTTTCTCGAAAAGGCTACGTGGGGATTAATTGCTTTTATTGTAGTACTGTCCATTGGTGCCACGGGGATTCAATCCAATCAAAAATCGGGTGGAAGCGATTCCGAAATAAAAGAACAATATCAAAAAGCTCAGGAAGAATTACCGGGCGTTGTTGCTCCAGACTTTGGTGAAACGCAGGGAGCGGGAACCAATCAAAATCAAGGCAATAACGGCGAACAGCAAAATAACGGGAATCAACAGAAAGCTCCTCAAAAATTGCCTGTTGTTCCTGCAAAATAATTCAAAGAAGTAGATAATTTTAAAATTTACAGAAAGCACGTTGGATAATTCGATGTGCTTTTTTGTTGTTCAATAACCATAAAAAAACAGACAGGAAACTTTTCCCATCTGTTCTTTCTTTTTTGTATAAATCGATTTTTTTAGAAATTATATCTCACACCCAGTGCAATTCCGTCCCAAGCTCCTCCGTAGCTGGAAGGTAATACATACCAACCGGGACGGTAATCCAGTGAAAGTTGCAAGGGAATATTGAAATTAAATTCAATACCGATTTGTCCAACAATTCCCAATGCCAGCCCATCATAGTCTTTGTTGTCCTGATTATGCCAACTACCAATTTGAGGCCCCAATCCTACATACCAGTTAAAACCGGGAGAAAGTTCTGACAAGTCAAAAACCCATTGATAAACGCCTGCCAAATTGAAACCATGATCGTAATAAAATCCCAAATCACCTTCGATTCGGTTCTGGCTGCTCAATGGATGCTGATAGGAAACTTCACCGCCGTACCCCAGCCTCACACCAAGTGCCTGACCTTTGACCTGCGCATTTAAGCCAATAAAAGATGCTGAAGCAAGTAACAAAACAATTAATTTTTCTTTCATATTTTCATTTTTTTTGGTTATTAATAAATATAGAAAAAATTCGAAGTACAGAATTAAGAATTGGGTTCTGTCCAGTCGCCATTTATTTTAATGAGTTCGATCAATTTTTCCACCGCTTCTTCTTCAGGAATATTTTTCTCAACACAATCCTTTTTCTTGTACAAACTAACTTTACCTCGCCCTGCTCCAACATATCCATAATCGGCATCCGCCATTTCTCCTATTCCGTTGACAATACAACCCATGATGCCGATTTTTAATCCTTTTAAGTGGGAAGTTCTTGATTTTATTCGGGAAACAACAGTCTGAAGGTCGAACATTGTTCTGCCGCATCCCGGGCAGGAAATAAATTCGGTTTTTGAAATTCTTGCTCTTGTTGCCTGCAAAATTCCAAACGCTATGGAATTAATTTTTTCAGATGAAATTGTTCCCTCGTTTTTTAGTGAAATTCCGTCGCCAAAGCCTTCAACAAATAACATACCAAAATCTACTCCGGCTTTTATTTCCAAGTCTTCTTCCATGTTTTCTTGGTAGCTCTGTGCAACTATAACTGGCACTGTACAGTCTTCATTCATAAGTGAATGAAAAAAAGCTTTTTGTTCTGCCGGTGCATTTTTATGATAACTTTCGAGGATAATCACTGTGTCTTTCCTGCTTTTCAGAAAGTGTAAATTTTCTTTTGTCAGCTGAGGAAAAGACATTTTTAAAAACTTGATGGGGGAAGGATTTTTTGTTAATTCCTCTTTTTCATTTACTTCGTAAATTGGAAAAATCTCATTGAGGCTGTTTGTTATCTGATTTTCGGCAAAATAATAATCGGGAGTTATTGCGTAATTTGTTTTTGTAGCGGCTATCACTATAGGAACATTATTCCCTCCAATATTTTCCACAGCATGTGTTGTCCGGCGACGGTACTCGAAGGGAGAATGTTTTTGGTTTTTTTCTGCCAATATTGGTTCATGAATTTTTTTCTCATCGATATAGGAAATCAGTTTTCGAGCCACAGGAATTTCTGCTTCCGGATCTTCACTCAACGAAACTCTTATGGTATCGCCAATTCCTTCAGAAAGTAAGGTGCCAATTCCCACTGCCGATTTGATGCGACCTTCATCTTCGTTTCCCGCTTCTGTAACGCCCAGATGCAGCGGATAATGAAAATTCTCAATTTCCATCCTCTCCACCAGCATTCTAACGGAATGAATCATGGTGAGGGTGTTGGAAGCTTTCATTGAAATGACTACGTTTTGAAAATTTTCTTCTTGACAAATTCGCAGGAATTCCATGCAAGATTCTACCATCCCTTCGGCCGTATCGCCATAACGATTCATAATTCGTTCACTCAACGAACCATGATTGACGCCAATTCTCAGAGCGGTCTGATGTTTTTTGCAAATATTCAGTAATTCTACAAAACGTTGTTTTATCCTTTCATACTCGGCTGCATATACTTCATCCGAATCATTTGAAGAAATATTTCCCCGATTATTTCCCAAATAATTTCCTGGATTGATACGTACTTTTTCTACATATTGAGCAACAACGTCGGCTACGTTGGCATTAAAGTGAACATCGGCCGACAATGGAGTTTGATATCCTTTTTTCCGCAACAAATCATGAATTTTTTTTAAACTTTCTGCTTCTCTGTTCCCTTGCGTTGTAAAACGAACCAACTCGGCTCCGGCATGAATCAGACGAATGCATTGCTGCAACGAAGCTTCTATGTCGTTGGTGTCGGTATTGGTCATCGATTGAATCCTAACGGGCTGAGTGCCTCCCATTAGAAGTTGGCCGATACGGACTTCGATGCTCGGTCGTCGTTGATAATTGAAAGGATCTATTTTCCACATGGTGCAATGAATTTTTTTGCAAAAGTACGTATTATTTTTTTTTCTGAATTTCCCTTTTATAACAATTTAGTGTCCCGATAAAAACATTAAAAATAATTTAAAAAAAATAATTATTATCAATATGCGAAAAAAAAGGTAATTTCGTATGTGAATTACGACTGAAAAATGTATTTTTGTATAGATTTTTTTGATAAAATGACGCATTCTTATGATGATTTGGTAGCAACTTTTGAATCTAATCTGCGAAAGCTGATGGATGATTTCAAGTCATTGCAGGAGGAAAATTCGCTGTTGAGAGAAAGGTTGAGCAATAAAGAACAAGATGTTGAACTCTTAAAAGCCAAGTTTTCCGAACTTCAAAAAAATTATGACCATTTGCGAATTGCTAAAACTTTGGCGTTATCCGATGAAGAGCGGAACAGGTCAAAGCAGCAAATCAACAAATTGGTGCGAGAAATAGATAAGTGTTTGGCTCTTTTGTTAAATGATTAGAGCAGTTATGAACGAAAACGATACTTTTTTAATCAATGTTCAGGTAGGCGGTTACAGGTTGCCGTTGAGAATCGAACGGAAAGAAGAGGAGTTGTACCGCTTGGCAGAAAAAGTTCTGGGAAAATATCTGGAAGTTTATCAAAAGAAATACAGTCATCGGTCGGAAGAAGAAGTTTTTATTTTTGTAGCCTACGAACTTGCAGTAATGCTCGTTAAAAAAATGATGCAGCAGGATACTGTACCCCTGGCGGAAAAATTAACTTCTCTAAATCAGGAAGTAGAAAAATTATTGGCTGAAAAATAATTTTCTAAGTATCATTTTTCAAACTTATTTTCTCGCATTACGTTGTTTTTTGGTTAACTAAATTTTTAACCTTTTGTTGGCAGCGTCAATGCGTTTTTTTATTATAAAATTTAAATTATTGTTTATCAAATAAATATCTATAAGAAATGAATTTAATTATTGCCATAATAATATCTTTTGGTGTTGGTGTGGGCGGTAGTTTCATTTACTTCAAGCGCAATCATAAAAAGGCTTTGAAAGAACTTGAAGCCGAAGCGGAGTTGATCAAAAAAAACAACCTGATTGAAGTAAAAGAAAAGTTTATTGCCCTGAAAGCCGAACACGAACAGCAGGTTCAGCAAAGAAATGCCAAAATTCAGGCAGCTGAAACCCGCATTCAGCAACGTGAAATGCAACTCAACCAAAAACAAGGAGAATTGCAACGGAAAATGAATGAAGTGGATGTGATGAAAGAAAATCTGGAAAGCCAGTTTCTGACAGTCGAAAACAAGAAAAAAGAACTCGAACATTTTATCCGTCAAGCGCAGGAACAATTGGAAACAGTTTCCGGTCTTTCTTCCGAGCAGGCCAAAGAGCGGCTTATCGAATCATTGAAAGAAGAAGCCAAAACCGAAGCTATGGCTTATGTCAACGATATTATGGATGAAGCCAAGATGACTGCCAACAAGGAAGCCAAGAGAATTGTCATTCAAAGTATTCAACGGCTGGCTACTGAGACGGCCATGGAAAATTCGGTTACAGTGTTCCACATCGAATCCGATGAAATTAAAGGTCGCATTATTGGCCGTGAGGGAAGGAATATCCGAGCCTTGGAGGCTGCAACGGGAGTAGAAATCATTGTGGACGATACGCCAGAAGCCATCGTGCTGTCGGCTTTTGATCCGGTTCGGCGTGAAATTGCCCGGCTTTCACTTCATCAGTTGGTTACCGATGGACGTATTCACCCGGCGCGCATAGAAGAAGTGGTTAATAAAGTCCGTAAGCAGTTGGAAGAAGAAATTATTGAAGTGGGTAAACGTACCACCATCGATTTGGGTATTCATGGTCTTCACCCCGAACTCATTCGTTTGGTAGGAAAAATGAAATATCGTTCTTCTTATGGACAAAATCTGTTGCAACATGCGCGGGAAACAGCCAATTTGTGTGCTACGATGGCTGCCGAGTTGGGATTGAACGTGAAAAAAGCCAAAAGAGCAGGCTTATTGCATGATATTGGTAAAGTTCCGGATGATGAACCGGAATTGCCACATGCAATACTTGGCATGAAACTTGCCGAAAAATACAAGGAAAAGCCCGATATTTGCAATGCAATTGGAGCTCATCACGATGAAATTGAAATGGAAACGCTTATTGCTCCTATTGTGCAGGTTTGCGACGCTATATCCGGTGCCCGTCCGGGAGCCAGACGTGAAGTTGTGGAAGCTTACATTAAGCGGTTGAAAGACATGGAAGATTTGGCACTTTCTTATCCGGGGGTTCTCAAGACTTATGCCATTCAGGCAGGAAGAGAATTGCGGGTAATAGTAGGCGCCGATAAAATGGATGACAAGGAAGCAGAATTGCTTTCATTCGATATAGCAAAACGCATTCAGGATGAAATGACGTATCCGGGTCAGGTTAAAATTACTGTTATTAGGGAAACAAGAGCAGTAAGTTATGCTAAGTAAAGATCTTTGAAATTATGGGGCTGCATGGATTTGACAACGTGTAGAAAAGGTATGTAAGCATGCCGAGCGCTGAGTTTACGGCTCGTTAATCCCGAATCTCAAAAAATTATCTGGCGAAACTAATTACGCTCTCGCTGCTTAATTGAAGTATAGTAGATTAAGCTTTATCCCTGCACAAGGTGCGGGGACGAGACATCTCCCAAGCGCCCTCTCCTCGAGGCTGCTTGATATGGAGGTGCAGCAAAATCGAGGATAGTTGCATTTTGCCTTGAAAATGCAATGAAAAACTCAAAGGATAAGGTACAGGTTGGTAGCTTCGGCCTTGCCTGTACACGAAAAACCAAGCGAAGCTAAGCATGTAGAAAGCATATTGTTTCCATGTTTGGACGAGGGTTCAACTCCCTCCAGCTCCACAATAAACTTAAAGGAACAATTAAAAGCCTGTTGGATAGAGAAATTTCAGCAGGCTTTTTATTTTTCTGCGTCAAGCAAAATGACTTCAGAAAAGATTCAGAAAAGCGAACTACCTACAAAAAATTTTAGGTAAAAGTTGAATTTTAATTTGACGCATGCAAGTTCGGATCTTTTCTTTTATTTTGCACGTTTAATGCGCATTTTACTGTCTGTATTCACAATAAGCGGGACAGCTTCTACCAGCACATTACTGGTGTCCAACCCATAGGCGCCTGTTTCGGAAATTCCAAGTTTTCTGAAGACATTGTAAAAATTCATCGAAAAACGTTCCCAGAAGCCAAAACCTTGATCCTGATTGTAAACTCTATGAATAACAATAAATCTGAAATCGCCATCAATATTATACTTCCGCAAGGATGGATAATTACTGAGGAGATCAAATTCCTTGCTGCTTGCCAATTCATCAATGATTTGGCGAAAATACATGCTGATGAACGGTTGAACCTTGAAACCTATACGTAAATCAACCCTGAACAATGTATTGGGAATAAGTTTTTCGAAAGTATATTCAAAGGTATTTGGCTCGTCTACGTGGTCAACATGAAGTAACCAATAGTAATCAGCGCGCTTGGGTTGTTTGTTAATGATCGAATAAATAATTTTACTTTCGATATCGGTTCGATAATTGGCTTTGGTCAGATATACCAAATTGGTTGCATATTTTGGAACGGTTTTATCTTCTTTCAAATCTGAAATTATAGAAAAATAAGGTCTTATTTTCAGAAACAGCGAATATTTATTTTTGATCTTACGGGCATTGTACCATACAACCATAATAAAAACAAGGCACGAAGCTATCAGGATGGTTACCCAACCACCATGAAGAAACTTGAACATGTTTGCTACCAGGAACGAGAACTCAATAATGGAAAAAACTGTAACCATAGGGACAATGAAAACCATTTTAACATGTTTGGTTTTCAAATAAACCGAAAGTAGTATAGTGGTCATCAACATGGTTATGGTGATGGAGAGTCCGTAAGCTCCTTCCATATTGCTTGAGCTTTGGAAAAGGAGAATAACCAGTACACAGCACACAAACAAAAAGCTGTTGACAAAGGGGATGTACATTTGTCCTTTCAGTTTGGCTGGATATTTTATCAGCTGCCGCGGCCAGAAGTTCAGACTCATGGCTTCACTAAAAATAGAGTAGGACCCGCTGATAAGTGCCTGACTGGCAATAACGGCGGCCATTGTTGCCAGTATGATTCCCGGAAGTAAGAATTTTTGCGGCATGATAGCAAAGAAAGGGTTAACTGACCCGTCCAACGTATTTAAGTGATTAATCACCCATGCCCCTTGCCCCAAATAATTGAGAAGCAGTGTGGTTTTTACATAAGCCCAGCTTACGCGAATATTTTTTATTCCGCAGTGTCCCAAATCTGAATACAATGCTTCGGCTCCAGTGGTACAAAGAAATACTGCTCCCAAAATAAGGAACCAGTTTGGATAATCTATCAATAATTTGATGGCATAATAGGGATTGAATGCCTTAAGAATAGAAGGGAATTCGATTATCTGAGTAAATCCGAGAATACCGAGTGTTGTAAACCAAATTAACATGATAGGTCCGAATGACCTTCCGATAGCATGGGTACCAAATTGTTGAATAAAAAACAGGACTGTAATGATTGTGATGCTTATCGGAACAACCGGTGTGTCGGGCTGTATTGCTTTCAATCCTTCTATGGCCGAAACAACTGTGATAGAAGGAGTAATAATTCCATCGGCTATCAGTGTACTTGCCCCTATTATGGCGATAACATAAAGCCATTTTTTCTTGTTTTTACGTATTAGTGCGTAAAGTGCAAGAATTCCTCCCTCTCCTTTATTATCTGCCCTGAGGGTGATAAGAACGTATTTGACGGTGGTCTGTAAGGTGAGAGTCCAAATTATGCAAGAGATGGCCCCAATAATGTAATTCTGGTCGATTCCGGTATTTGCCCCAAGAATGGCTTTCATTACGTAAAGCGGTGAAGTGCCAATATCACCGTAAACAATGCCCAGCGTTACAATAACACCCAACAAATTGAAGGCGTTGTACCTGGACGAATTTTCTTTATTCATACATGAGCATGTAAATTAAAATCTTTTGATTTCATAAGAAAAATATGTTTATCAGGTACAGAAAAAAGATTTTTCCGAATTTCAACAGTACTTTAAAACTGGAAATATCACATACCAAAACTAATCAGATGTATCTGATCGTAAATTGGACTGATAAATCCAATGGCAATTATGGCCAGGGTGCAAACAGCAAAGCTGACTCTTGCAAAAAAATCGCTTTTAATTGGTTCAATCGGATGATCACTTTTGTTCAGAAACATTGCTTTAATGATAAGCAAATAGTAATAAAGTGAAATAATGGTATTAAGCAGTGCAATGAACACCAGCACATAAAAACCTTGTGAAGCGGCTGCCGAAAATACAAAGAATTTGCTGAAAAATCCTGCAAATGGAGGAATTCCTGCCAACGAAAACAAGGAAAGCATCATCACAAAGCTTAAATTTGGATTTGTTTGGTAGAGACCATCATAATCTTGAATGTTAATTTTTCCCGTGCGTTCTTCAATTACAGATATTACCCCAAATGCTGCCAGATTGGAAAATATGTAAACCAATACATAGTAAACGAGTGAAGACATTCCTATTGCCGAACCACTGATAATAGCCAACAAAATGTAACCGGCTTGAGAGATAGACGAAAAGGCAAGAAATCGTTTCAGATTTTTTTGCCGAATGGCAAATAAATTAGCAATGGTAATACTTAACACTGCCAATATCCATAAGATGGGTTGCCACTCAGTAATCAGGCTTGCAAAAACTTTCACTAACAAGGTGAACAATACAAATACTGCCGAACCTTTGGAAATAACCGACAGATATGAGGTAATGTTGGTTTGAGCTCCTTCGTACACGTCCGCTGCCCATAAGTGAAAAGGAACCAGTGAAATTTTGAAGAACAAGCCTACAGCAAAAAACACAAATGCCAAAATTTGAAGAGGCGTTCCGGTGATTAGTGCCGGAAGATCGTTAAAATATAATGTCCCTGTCGATCCATAAATCAAAGAAATGCCGAATAACGAAATGCTTGATGCGAAGACGGCCAAAAGAATATATTTTGCTCCAGCTTCTGCAGCTTTGTTGTTGTATTTGTCGAATGCAACCAATGCAGCCATGGGAACAGAAGCGGTTTCAAGTCCGAGATAAAATACCAGAAAATTTCCGGCCGAAATCATAAAATACATTCCCAACAAGGTAGAGAGCGTCAAAAAATAAAATTCTCCCCGTTTTATCCTGTTGGCATCCTCATTCAAAAATTTGTGCGCCTGTAGGAAAACGATAAGCGTACCTATATTTAAAAAAGTCTTGATATAACTGTGAATGGGTAAGTATTCATACATGCCACCGGAAACCTGAAATGTTTCTCTCGGCACGCAGTTAAGCACGATGTGTACTAAAAACAGTACTATGGCTATCGGCTGAAAATATTTTAAATACTTTTCGCTTGCAAATATATCGTATAATAAAAGAATGATCATTACCCCCAACAGGGAAAATTCTTCATGCATTTGTAAAAAACTACTGTAATCCATAGTTCTGTATTTTGTCTAAAAAATCTTTTTTAATTATTTCCGGTTGTCGAAGTAGAATTATCTTATAAACTGAGAAATAAGTGGTAAAACACTGTCCCCAATCATGGACGAAATCCAGCCTGGGAACATTCCAATACCAAAAATTGCCGCAGTCAGAACAATTACCGGTATTCTTTCATACATTACCGCATCGGTCAACGTTTCATGGTGTTTGTCCTGCATGGGTCCAAAAATTACTTTACCGACCACTCTCAAAATATACACCGTCGTTATTACAATCGAAGCACAGGCTCCAATGGTCAAAATTCGGTGAAAAGTATCGGCGTACTGGAAAGAACCTACAAAAACTGTCATTTCTGCTACGAAACCGCTCAGTCCTGGTAATCCCAACGAAGCCATACCTGCTATGACATAACTTACTCCCAAAAATGGAATTACTTTCATCAGTCCTCCCATCAATCTTATGTCGCGTGTGTGGGTACGTCCGTAAATCATTCCGATCAATGCAAAGAAAAGAGCCGTAATCAAACCGTGTGAAACCATTTGCAAAATAGCACCTGTTGTTGCGGTCTGATTCATCATTAACAAGGCAAACAGCACTAAACCGCAATGACTAACGGAAGAATAGGCGTTGATATATTTTAAATCCGTTTGATGAATTGCTCCGAAAGCTCCATAAACAACACTGATTCCGGTCAGAATAAGGAAAATCCATGCCATTTCGTGAGCAGCTTCCGGCATTAAAAACATGGCAACACGAAAACATCCGTAACCCCCAAGTTTCATCAATACTCCGGCGTGTAACATAGAAACGGCTGTTGGGGCTGAAGAGTGACCGTCTGGCGACCATGTATGAAATGGGAACAATGCTCCGAGTACTCCAAAACCCATAAAAGTGAGCGGGAAAAAGTAACGTTGCATTTCAAGCGGCACTTTCAGTTTGGAAAGTTCGAGAATATTCATGGTGCTGCCGCCGGTAGTAAAATAGATACCAAGAATACCTACCAGCAACAAAGCTGAACCTCCCATCAACATAAGAGTCAGTTTCATGGCAGAATATTCCTTTTTCCCAGTTCCCCAAACTCCAATTAGCAAGTACATCGGGATAAGGGCAACTTCGTAATACATAAACATGGTAAACAGGTCGATGGAAATGAAAAAGCCAAATACTCCTATAGCAAGTAAACAAAACCATAGGAAAAATTCTTTGGGCATGGGGTCAATTTTCCAAGAAACCAAAACGCCCGTAAATACAATTATCGACGAAAGCATCAGCATGGCAACCGAAATGCCATCTACACCAACTGAGTAATGGATGTTGAATGGAGTATACCAGACCGAATCGGCTCTGAAGAGCATTTCAGCCGTGTTGCCGGCTGCGCGTTCGGTGAGATATAAATAGGTCAGCGCTCCTGACAGCAGCAGTAAAAACGATGCTCCCGTTATCATAATTATTTGAATTTGTTTCCTCGATTTGGAAAGGAACAAACCCATCATCATCAAAACAAGTATGAGAATGTACAAGGATAAAAAGTTCATATCTTATTTTTTTATCTGATTATTTGTAACTATCAATTTTAATTAAATTAGAAAAATTACTAGTGCGGCAACAAGTAATGTTCCCAAAAGGAAAACATAAGCATACTGTTGAATTTGACCCGACTGGAACCCTTTTATTTTTACTGCAACCCACTGAGTGGAACTGGCAATTCCGTTCATCGTTCCATCTATCACATGACGGTCGAACCAGGCAATGGGACGAGCTATATTGTTGAAAATAATTTTCTTGGTACTAAACAAATAAACTTCGTCAATATAAAATCGGTGAGAAGCTGCCTTATAAAACCCGTCGAAAGTTTTGGCAAGCTTTTCGGGAATTTCATTTTCCTTTCGATATAGATAAGTTGCAATAATAATTCCCACAAGTGCAACGATTATGCTTACAGAAGCCACTGTCAGGTTGATATGAATATCATAGGGTACGCCATCGGAAGTAATAAAGTGTCCGAACGGAATAAGCCCTGCAACACACGTAACTGCTCCCAAAAACACCAAAGCCGACGACATGGAGAATGGAGATTCGTGTGGTGTGTTTCCGTGTCCGTGATAATTTTCGCTTTGAGTTGCCGGTTTGAATTCTTTTCCCCAAAAAATGTTGTAATATAGACGAAACATGTAAAATGCAGTTAATCCTGCAATAAAAGTCATGATTCCACCCATTGCAGGGCTGAACGAATAGCTGGCTGAAAGAATTTCATCTTTGCTGAAGAATCCCGAGAAAGGAGGAATTCCAGCAATTGCCAGGCAGGCAATCAAAAAAGTCCAGTTAGTTATCGGCATATATTTGCGAAGTCCACCCATGTCTTTCATTTCGTTACTGTGAACAGCATGAATCACCGATCCTGCTCCCAGGAACAACAATGATTTAAAGAAAGCATGTGTGAATAAATGAAACATGGACGACATGTAGCCAACTCCTTCGTGTCCCCCATAACCGGAAACACCCAAGCCAACCATCATGAATCCGATTTGAGAAATGGTGGAAAAAGCCAGCACACGCTTTATGTCGGTCTGAACACAGGCAATTATTGCTGAAAACAAAGCGGTAAAGGCGCCAACATAAGCAATTCCGTGCAAAACCTCAGGCGTGAAAACGACATAAACCGGAAACAGACGAGCTACCAGAAATACTCCGGCAACCACCATTGTGGCTGCATGAATCAGGGCAGATACGGGCGTAGGGCCTTCCATTGCATCCGGCAACCAAATGTGCAACGGAAACATGGCCGATTTTCCTGCACCACCAATAAATATCAATGCCATTGCCCAGCTGAGCATCGAAAATCCCATAAAGGTTTTGCTTGTTGCTTCAGCAAAAACATTTGCATTGCTTGAAGTAAGAATACCAAAATCGAATGTCTTTGTAAAATAGGAAAGAAGCAGAATTCCTATCAGGAAAAACAAATCGGCAAAACGCGTTACGATAAATGCTTTTTTAGCTGCTGCCACTGCTGCCGGACGAGTGTAGTAAAATCCGATCAGCAAATAGGAAGAAACACCTACCAGCTCCCAAAAAATATACATCTGGAAAATGTTGGTTGCCATCACCAATCCAAGCATGGAGAATGCAAATAATGAGAGGAATGCATAGTAGCGTTGAAATCCCTTTTCACCTTTCATGTAACCCAGACTGTACAAATTCACCATAAATGATACGGTCGTGATGACAATCATCATCATAACAGAAATTGGATCCAAAAGAATGCCCAGATTTATATGAAGTAAATCGTTGAAACGTAGCCATTCATAGTCGAAAGCAATAACTTTCTGGTATACTCCGTCAACTTTATATTGAGTAAAATATTGCCAAGCAGCAAAATAGGAAAGTATGGTAATTATTCCCAAAATGGTTGTTCCAATAGTTCCGGCAACTTTAGGTTTCCATTTCGCATCCACCAGGCCTAAAACTGCAAAGCTCAAAAGTGGAAGCGCTAAAATCAATAAAGTATATTGCATAATTTCTGCTTATCAATAAGTTTATTCTTTCATTTGGTTTAAATTATCCACCTCAACACTTTTCAAATTTCGATAAATGTTGATAATAATGGCAATGGCCACCGCTGTTTCGCAAGCTGCAATTGCAATGGTAAAAAGTGAAAAATAGAATCCTTCTAGTTGTCCGGGATACAAATAGCGATTGAACACTGCAAAATTTATATCGGCAGCGTTAAGCATTAGCTCTACCGATATTAGTATCATTAACATGTTTTTACGTGTCAAAAAACCATATACACCACAAAAAAACATGATGAGCGACAGTCCGAGATAAGCCTCGATGGGAACTGTTCCGGTAAAAAAGTTTGTCAATATATCACCCATATATTTGTTTATTTTTTAAGCGAATGAAATAATAATCACTCTCACTCTTTTGTTATCTTTTTCTTGCAATCATAACCGCGCCCACAATGCAGGCGAGCAACAGAATACTGATCAGTTCGAAAGGCAACAGATATTGATATTTTTCTGTCCCCATTAATGTTTCTCCTAATTTCTGTGGAGAAAGATTGTACTGTTGAACCAAAACGGTAACTTTTCTTATGTTGCGATAAATAATGTAGCCGCAAAATACAACTCCCGCAGCTGCCGTTGTTCCTGCAATTAATTTTCTGACAGGCACTTCACCATGTACCTTTTCGCCGGGACGGTTGGTGAACGAAATAGCGAAAATAAAAAGTACCATTACACCACCGGCATAGACTGCAATTTGTACAGCAAACAAGTAATTATAGCCCAGTAAAAGATATAAACCGGCTGTGGCAATTAAGACAAACAACAAATAAGTTGCTGAGCGGATTATTTGTTTTGAAGTTACCGCCATAATGGAAAAAATGGCAATAATTGCACCTAAAATGTAAAATATTATTTTTTCTGCCATAATTAAATTTGTAAGTCTAATGTCTTAACAAAATAAGTTGTAAGTGTTACTCTGCTTTGGATTCGGCAGGTTTTACCTCTTTTTTCTTTTCCCGAAGTTTTGATCCTTCATTATTCAGTCTGTGAATAAGCTTCCGTCTGTTAAAAACCGAATTTTCAAAATTGTTTTCAAATTTTATTGCGCTCGAAGGACAAGTAATTACACATAAATTGCAAAAGGTGCACATGCCCTGATCCCACGTGTAAACATCAAGTATTTTTTTCTTTTTCCCATCTTCTGTTTCTATCATTTTTGATTGTACATCAATGGTGCCATTTGGGCAGTTCATTTGGCATATTCCGCAAGCTGTGCAGGCGTGTTCGTTGTTTTCGTCATGCGGCATTGTCAGCTCACATCTGAAGCGATCAGAAACTACCAGTGTTTTTCTGTTTTCAGGATATTGCTGTGTTACTTTTTTTGTCCATAGCTCTTTCCAAGTTACAGACATTCCCACCAGCAGAGACTTAACTCCGGTATATATGCCTAAAAAATATTTTGATAAAGAATTCATTGTTTATACAATTTATAGCAGCTTATAAAATTCCGAACAAATCTTTCAAAGTCAGACCTGTCAGTACAAGTAAAACCATCAACACGATGTTAAGAAGGTTAATGGGTAAAAGATATTTCCATTCAAGATTCAGCAACTGGTCGATACGTAAACGTGGAAATGACCAGCGAACCCACAAACTTAGGAAAATGAGAACAAATGTTTTTCCAAAGAACCAAACATACGAAGGAATATAGTTCATAATTTGATTAAAACCGTCCCAACCTTGTATCTCGAAAGGTAAATATCCACCCAGAAAAACAGTGGTTGCTATGGATGCAATGACAAACATGTTCAGATATTCGGCCAAGTAGTAGTAGCCAAACATAATTCCAGAATATTCGGTATGATAGCCGGCAGTAAGTTCAGATTCAGCTTCCGGCAAGTCGAAAGGGCCGCGATTTGTTTCTGCATGACCCGAAATGAGATAAATGACGAAAGCAATGAGAGAAGAAATATGTCCGTTAAAAATATTCCAACAGTAGCGTTGACCTTCAATCATTTCAGAAAATTGCATGGTTCCCGAAAGAACAACAATGGTCATCAGAGCAAATCCTGCCGACAATTCGTAGCTCACAAACTGTGCTCCACTGCGCATGGCACCAATCATTGAATATTTGTTGTTACTCGACCATCCGGCCAGAAAAACGCCTATAATTCCGAGAGAAGAAATAGCAATTACGTAAAGAACGCCAATGTTGAAGTCGATGGCATGGAGCGATTGTCCGAAAGGAATGGCAGCGAATGTGGCAAAAGAAGCTACAATCATAAAGAATGGAGCAGCAAAAAACAAGAATCTGTCGGAGCGTGAAATCTTTATAATTTCCTTCAACAGAATTTTTATCATATCAGCCGGACTCTGAAGCAAGCCCCATTTCCCTGCACGGTTTGGTCCGATTCGAGCCTGAAAAAATGCTGTAATTTTCCGTTCGGCATAGATAAGCAGTAAGGCAACAACCACATAAACGGCAAGTAAAGCCAGTGCTACTACCACAAACTCTATCAGCAAAGTCCAAAATTCAGGTAAACTGGCACGGAGCAGATTATCAAACCATTTTATCAGCTTTGTTAATTCCAGCGGTTGCGAATAATTTAATAACATCATATATAAATTTCTCAAATTTAATACCTGTAATACGAAATTGCTGTCTTCTTATCAATCATGTTCTTTTTTCATGATGAATTGTCAATCCTCAGTATAGTTTTACCGGTCAATATCGGGAATTACATAGTCCATTGAACCTCCAATACCGATAAAGTCGGCTATTTTTTCTCCCTTGCAAATGAGCGGCATGGCCGATACCAATTGCATGGAAGGAGAGCGGAATTTCAGTCGGTAGGGGAATTTATCTCCTCTGCTTTCAATGAAGACTCCAAATTCTCCACGAGCAGCTTCAACTCGCGCATGATATTCTCCTTCAGGTAATCTGATGATAGGTTTCGTTTTGGCACAAATCTCACCTTCGGGGATGTTGTCTATCAATTGTTCGATAATACACAACGATTGTTCAATTTCATCCAGCCTGTTCAAATATCGAGCATAAGAATCTCCTTCGGTACGAATCACTTCTTTGAAATTTACCTGATCGTAAAGGGCATAAGGAATATGTTTACGTATGTCGCACGACCAACCAGAAGCGCGCCCTGCAGGGCCTGTAACGCCATAAGCTATTGCATTTTCTTTAGAAAGATGTCCGATATTTACCATACGACCTAAAGCTATCACATTGTGAGAAAAAAATCGGTCGTATTCGGCCAGTTTTTCGCGCATGTATGGGATAAATGCCTTTACATCTTTCTGAAAATCTTTATAGATATCGAACATGACGCCGCCAACCACATTTTGGTTGATAATCAGACGACCGCCACATGTTTTTTCAAAAATTTGAAGAATAACTTCTCGCTCGCGCATTCCGTAAATAAATGCAGTTGTTGCACCCAAATCGTTGGTGTGAGTTGCCCATGCCAAGCAGTGGGAATCGATTCGATTCAGCTCATCCATAATGGTGCGAATGTATTGTGCTCTCAAAGGAACTTCAATTTCCGCAGCTTGTTCAATGCACATGCACAAGGCATGGCGATTCATATTGGCAGAAAGATAATCCAAACGATCGGTAAAGTGTAAGATTTGCGGGTAAGTGAGACTTTCGCTCAGTTTTTCGATGCCGCGGTGTATGTAGCCGCTGTGAACATCTATTTTTTTAATATTTTCTCCATCCAGCGAAACTCTGAAATGCATTACTCCATGTGTGGAAGGATGCTGAGGCCCGATGTTTATAACATAATCGTCGTCTTCAAAAACTTTCACAGTTTCTTCCAGTAACTGACCTTCTTCTGTTTCCATAATTCTTGGAGCTATGTCCTGAATTTCTTTGCTCTCAATCGAAACAGGATTAATATCGGGGTTGGTATCATAATCTTTTCGCAGAGGAAATCCTTTCCAATCGCTGTTCAGGAAAAATTTCCTCATATCGGGATTATTGATAAAACGAATCCCCAGCAATGCATATACTTCGCGTTCACTGTAATGCGCCGATTCGTAAATATCCGTAACAGTGTATAACAGCGGATTTTCGCGATTGGTAGTACTGGTTTTAAGAACTATTTCTTTTGAAAGGTCTTTTGATGAACAGATCAGATAATTAACGCCTAATTCTTCACCGCGATCCACACCGATGAGATTTACAAGAAAATCGAAAGGTAAATCTTTGTTGTTGCGCAGCGTTTTTGCCAGCAGTGGCAACTTTGTCCATTCAACCGTTACGGTGAGTTTTTGCTTTTCTTCAATAACTGCGTCTTTAACAGTATCGAGTATGAGCTTTTTTATATCTTCCATTTTTTCTTTGATGTCTTGCGATCGAATTCAAATTTTCTTGATTTCTTTTGAATCTCGTTTTACCTGCTGTTTAATGTAATCTTTCTTTGTTTCCTAAAAATTTTTCAGCCTTTATTTTGCGCTGGAGTTGTAACAATCCGTAAAACAAGGATTCCGGTCGCGGAGGACAGCCAGGTATATATACATCTACCGGAATAATTTGATCGATTCCTTTTACCACGTGGTAGGAATTCACAAACGGGCCACCAGAAATTGCGCAGGCGCCCATTGCTACCACATATTTCGGTTCGGCCATTTGATCGTAAACACGCTTGATAAGCGGAGCCATTTTATGAACTATCGTGCCGGCCACAATCATCAGATCGGCTTGACGAGGACTGTTACGGGTAACTTCCATGCCGAAGCGAGAAATATCGTGATGAGCTGCGGCTGCGGACATGAACTCGATTCCACAGCAACTTGTTGCAAAAATCAGTGGCCACACCGAATTTGAACGTCCCCAGTTAATGAGATCGTCGAGTTTGCTTAAAACGACGTTGACACCACCGGCTTCGAGTTCTTTCAAATAGGCTTCCAGCGTCTCATTATCTTTGAATTCCTCTGTGGGAATTCCTTTTATTTTGATTTTATTTATATCCATTTTAAAATATCTTTTCTCCAAGCATAAGCAAGTCCCAGTCCGAGTATGAGAATAAAAAATACTATACTAATCAGGCCTTGTAAACCCAAAGTCCTCACGACAGTTGACCACGGAAACAAAAAGATTGCTTCCACATCGAACATTAAATATAAAATAGCATAAAGATAATAGCCGGCTTTAAAGTGCATCCACGAAGTGCCTCGGGTAGGAATACCGCACTCATAAGGTTCTCCTTTTTGGGGATTGTCGGATTTTGGAGCCAGTAATAAAGCAATGCCCAACCCACCAATTACAAGGATAATTCCGGTAATAATTACGGTTAGAAATATAGATAAAGTGTTCATTTTTAACTTTAAATTTTAGGCTGAAAAAAACGGTGCAAAGGAACTACAAAAATTCCAATTTTCATAGTTTTTTGTCAATTTTTTTCCATTTACCTTCAACTGGTTAATAATTTAAAATTATTTTAATTTATCTATTTAAATCGTTGAAAAACAATATATTGATTCTTGCCATTTTTATAATTTTAAAACAATATCAATATGTTTATTGAATTTTAACTTTATTGTTTAAAAATTTCAATCAAATTGAAAAAGTGATAAAATAAAACATTTTTTACATAGCCTAATTCAAATGTTCATAAATTTGTTGTAAATATTTACAGACCGGTAAATTTTATCCAGATAAAGTTACAACTTAGTTTTTCCAAGAAAGTTTCGACAAATTATTAGCTGTTTTTAAGGTTTGATTTTTATTAACTGTCCGTTTTTTCTGAAAGCCCATAAATTCGTTTAATTTTGTACTATAATTTTTCTTTTTCTGATAAACGTTGATAAAGTGAAGTTTGTAAAATTTGAGGAAAAGATTTTTTCATCGTTTCCCGCCCTCAGACATAGGAATTTTCGATTGTTCTGGTTTGGACAATGTATTTCGCTGATAGGCACATGGATGCAAAACATTGGTCAAGCCTGGCTTGTACTGAAACTTACCAATTCACCTTTTCTGTTGGGATTGATCACCACTTTGCAGACTTTACCGGTGCTGATTTTTGCTCTTTTTGCCGGCGTTTTTGTCGACCGTTTTCCCAAACAGAAATTGGTCGTGTTTTCCCAAGCAGGGTTGATGGTGATTGCTCTTGCTTTATCTGCTCTTACGTTTACTGGCAAAGTAAAATACTGGCATGTAGCGGTTCTTGCCACGTTACTTGGGATGCTCAATACTATCGACAATCCTTCAAGACAGTCGCTAATGATTGAGTTGGTAGGGAAAGATGATTTAATGAACGCCATTGCTTTAAATTCATCCATATTTAATCTGGCAAGAATTATTGGACCTGCGATAGCCGGAATTCTTATTGGTTATCTGGGCATCGGTTTATGTTTTCTGTTAAACGGAATTTCGTTTATTGCCGTTATTGCTGGTTTGTTGATGATGGATGTGAAGGAAGATAATCGGAGTAAAGAAAGCAAAGTTTCTTCGGGCGTAATGAAAGAAATGGCTGAAGGGTTGAAGTATGTGTTTAAAACTCCGAATATTTATACGCCAATTTTGCTGATGCTATTTATAAATGTTTTTGCCATGAATTTTAATGTGCTGGTTCCGGTATTTACAAAAATGGAATTGGGGATGGAAGCTTCACAATACGGACTTTTGATGGCTGCTATGGGAACAGGTGCTTTACTGGGTGCATTAATTCTTGCCACCAGAGTTCATGCCGAACCGAAAATGAAATATCTTTTTGCAGGAGCTTTTGGCCTTTCCTTGTTTCAGGGTATGGCAGGTTTGACTCACAATTATTATTTGGTTATGATTTTTCTGTGCCTGACCGGATTTTGTATGATTATATTCACTGCCATGTGCAACACGACAATTCAAATCAATGCTGAAAATTATATTCGTGGCAGGGTGATGAGTCTTTACAGTCTCGTATTTATCGGAATGACAACGGTCGGTTCGCTTTATACCGGCAGTTTGTCGGAATACAGTGGAGCAGGTACAACTTTTATTGTGTCCGCAATTATTGGTATGGTTTCGTGTGTTGTTTTGTATTTTTTTGGAAGAAAAAGCTCCGTGAAATTTTGAATTGAATGTTTTCAAAACTTTTAAGGGCTCTTCCTTCTTTCAATTACTTTACTCGCTCCTGATTATTCATCTCTCAGCTTGATTGATTTTGATAAATTGTTCAATTTCCTCAGTTTGACGTTTTTTTCTCTTGCTTTATTTTTTTGTAACTTTGTGTCCCAAATTTCAAAACAATTGAAAATGAATTTAGAACAGACTATTCTACTGCTGGTTGAACAAGCTTTACAACATTTATACGGGGAAGAAATTTATCAAAATCCTTTGCAGGTTCAGAAAACACGAAAGGAATTTGAAGGTGATATGACGGTTGTGCTTTTCCCGTTGGTAAAGTCACTGCGCAAGTCTCCCGAGCAGATCGGAAAAGAAATTGGTGATTATTTATTAAACAGTTCATCCGTAATAGAATCTTATAATGTAGTGAAAGGATTTCTAAATCTGAAAATTGGCGTTCAATACTGGCTCGAAAAATTAAACGAGATTTTTCAACAGAAAGATTTTTGGAAAGTTATCCCGGATGAAAATGCTGACCTGATGATGATAGAATATTCTTCACCCAACACCAACAAACCCTTACATTTGGGACATGTGCGGAACAATTTGCTGGGGTGGAGTATTGCGCAAATTCAGGAAGCCAATGGATGGAAAGTTGTTAAGACAAATCTGGTCAACGATAGGGGTATTCATATATGTAAATCGATGCTTGCATGGAAATTGTTTGGCAATGGCGAAACGCCTCAAAGTTCAGGTTTAAAGGGCGATCATCTGGTGGGGAAATATTATGTGCTTTTTGATCAGGCTTATAAGCAACAGGTGAAGGAACTCGTAGAAAAAGGATGGAACGAAGAAGAAGCCAAAAAATCGGCGCCTTTAATGCAGGAAGCTCAAAAAATGTTATTGGCATGGGAAAACAACGACCCGGAAGTTCGGAAGCTATGGGAAACCATGAATGGGTGGGTGTATGAAGGATTCAATGAAACTTATCGTAAATTGGGAATTAATTTTGATAAAATTTATTACGAATCCGAAACTTATCTGGTGGGCAAAAAGATAGTGGAAGAGGGATTGGCCAACGGTATTTTTTATCGTCGTCCCGATGGTTCGGTTTGGGCTGATTTGAGAGAAGAAGGTTTGGACGAAAAATTATTGTTGAGGTCTGATGGCACTTCTGTATATATGACTCAGGATATCGGCACTGCTAAAGTTCGTTATGATGATTTTCCGATAAAGAAAATGGTTTATGTGGTAGGGAATGAACAAAATTATCATTTTCAGGTTCTTTCCATTTTACTTGATAAGTTGGGATTTGAATGGGGAAAAAGTCTGGTACATTTTTCTTACGGGATGGTTGAATTGCCTGACGGGAAAATGAAAAGTCGCGAGGGAACAGTGGTAGATGCAGATGATTTAATTGATGAAATGCTTCGGACGGCACGCGATACTTCTGAAGAGCTGGGGAAACTTGATGGTTGTTCGCCTGAAGAAATAGAAAATATTGTTCGTATGGTGGCATTGGGCGCTTTAAAATATTTTATACTGAAAGTAGATCCACGAAAGAATATGACTTTCAATCCAAAAGAATCGATAGATTTCAATGGAAATACGGGACCTTTCATTCAATACACTCATGCACGAATTCGTTCTGTTTTGCGAAAGGCTGACGAGCAGTCAATTTCTTTTGGCAAAGTGAATAACTTACACCTTTTATTATCTGAAAAGGAACGTTATCTCATTCAGCTACTTACCGAATTTCCCGAAGTGGTGAAGGAAGCTGGCAATGAATTTAATCCTGCTCTCATAGCCAATTTCCTTTATGAATTAGTAAAAGAGTACAATCAGTTTTATCACGATTATTCTATCTTAAAGGAAGAAAATACCGATTTGCGCAATTTCAGATTGGTTCTTTCATCTGCTATTGCAGAGGTCATTAAGAATGGTATGGCATTGCTGGGCATAGAAGTTCCTGAAAGAATGTAATAGATTTTTTTAAGCTTCAGTGAAGTAAGTTTTTTGAAAATTCTGTTTCTACACAAATTTAATTGAAATAAAACCGATGTTGGCAGTCACTACAAGTTCATTCCCGACACAAATATCGATTTTTCTTTTCGGATTTCTCTATGGATGGAAGTTTTTTAATAAGCAGAGAAGCAAATAGATAACGAATTTTTAAAAAAAATTCAATGATTGCATTGTAAATAAAAAAATTATTTCTAACTTTGCAACCCGTTTGAATAAGAAAACAAGAACTCAAAAATATTTATACAACTAATAATAAAATGCCTACAATTCAACAATTAGTTAGAAAAGGAAGGACAGAACTCATTGATAAAAGTAAATCACCTGCTTTGGATTCATGTCCACAACGCAGAGGAGTATGTATCCGTGTTTACACTACTACGCCTAAAAAACCAAATTCGGCTTTACGTAAGGTTGCTCGTGTGCGTCTGACAAATCAGAAGGAAGTAAATGCTTATATACCAGGCGAAGGACACAATTTGCAGGAACACTCTATCGTATTGGTTCGTGGAGGTCGTGTAAAAGATTTGCCGGGTGTACGTTATCACATTGTTAGAGGTACGCTCGACACGGCAGGCGTAAGTGGTCGGTTGCAGCGTCGTTCAAAATACGGAGCCAAACGTCCTAAAAAAGGACAGCCGGCAGCTGCTTCAACAGGAAAGAAAAAATAAAATTGAACTTCAGAAGTGAAGTTTTTGCGATAAAAAGGTTATAATTTTTTTTGAATATACAATCAATTCAAGTTTAAACACTTGTTTGAGTTTTTCAGGAAGCGGATGATAGTTGAGTAAATGACTTAAAGAAGTCGTTGAAGCATACTAAGAAAGCAACTAAAAACAAAAACGGAAATTTTTAATAAAAAATGAGAAAATCGAAACCTAAAAGAAGGGTCGTATTACCTGATCCGATTTTCAATGATCCGATGGTAACAAAATTTGTCAACCATCTAATGTTCGATGGCAAAAAATCCATTGCTTTCGATATTTTTTATTCTGCACTCGAGAATGTAAAAAACAAACTCCCCAACGAAGAGAAGTCTTCTCTTGAAATCTGGAAAAAAGCACTTGAAAATGTAACACCTTTGGTCGAAGTTAGATCGCGCCGTGTTGGCGGAGCTACTTTCCAGGTTCCTACAGAAATCCGTCCTGAACGGAAAGAATCCATTTCGATGAAAAATTTAATTCTATATGCTCGCAAACGAGGTGGACATTCTATGTCCGATAAACTGGCTGCCGAAATCGTAGATGCTTTCAACAGTCAGGGTGGAGCTTATAAACGCAAAGAAGATATTCATCGTATGGCGGAAGCTAATCGTGCGTTTGCGCACTTTAAATTTTAATTGAAGGAATTTTTTTAAAATGGCGAAAGTAGATTTAAGTTATACAAGAAATATTGGCATCATGGCTCACATTGATGCCGGAAAAACCACTACCTCGGAACGAATCCTGTATTATACCGGTTTGACACATAAAATTGGAGAAGTTCATGATGGCGCTGCCACTATGGACTGGATGGAACAGGAACAGGAACGAGGCATTACCATTACATCCGCTGCAACTACAACTTTTTGGAATTACAATCAGCATCAATATAAAATTAATTTGATTGACACTCCGGGGCACGTTGACTTTACGGTTGAAGTTGAGCGCTCGCTTCGAATTCTCGACGGAGCCGTTGCAACTTTTTGCGCCGTTGGTGGTGTGGAACCACAATCGGAGACAGTGTGGCGACAGGCTGATAAATATAATGTTCCGCGTATTTGTTTTGTCAATAAAATGGATCGTTCAGGAGCCGATTTCTTTGAAGTGGTTCGACAAATCAGAGAAGTTTTAGGCGCTAAACCTTGTGCGATTCAAATTCCTATCGGAGCTGAAGAAAAGTTCAAAGGTGTTATCGACTTGATAAAAATGAAAGCAATTTTTTGGCACGACGAAACCATGGGAGCTGAATATTCGGAAGAAGAAATTCCAGCCGATTTGGTGAATGAAGCTCGTGAATGGAGAGAAAAAATGCTGGAAATTGTATCAGAATTCGATGATGCTGTAATGGAGAAATTTTTTGATGACCCTTCAGCAATTACTGAAGATGAAATCAAAGCAGCTATCCGTAAAGGAACGCTGTCAAAAGAAATTAATCCGGTTATTTGCGGTTCTGCATTTAAAAACAAGGGAATACAAACCATGCTTGATGCGGTTTGTGCTTATCTCCCAAGTCCGCTCGATAATCCTGAGATAGTTGGGAAAGACCCACGCTACGAAGATAAAACAGTGGTTCGTCATCCCGATCCAAATGAACCTTTGTGTGCATTGGCTTTCAAAATAGCTACTGACCCTTATGTAGGTCGTTTGTGCTATTTCCGTGTTTATTCAGGTAAACTCGAATCCGGTTCTTATGTTTATAATCCGAGGACCGATAAGAAGGAAAGAATTTCCCGCATTTTTCAAATGCATTCCAATAAGCAAAATCCGATTGATTTGATTTCTGCAGGTGATATCGGTGCAGGAGTCGGCTTTAAGGATATAAAGACAGGTGATACGCTTTGCGATGAAAATAATCCTATTGTGCTGGAATCGATGGATTTTCCTGAACCGGTCATAGGAATCAGTATTGAACCCAAAACGCAAAAAGACCTTGATAAACTTGGTGTGGGATTGTCAAAATTGGCTGAAGAAGATCCAACTTTTACTGTACACACCGATGAACAGTCAGGTCAAACGATAATAAGTGGAATGGGAGAACTTCATTTGGAAATTATTATCGACCGACTCAGACGTGAGTTTAAGGTAGAATGCAATCAGGGACGACCGCAGGTAGCCTACAAAGAAGCCATTACACAGCCTGTAGAAATACGCGAAGTGTATAAAAAGCAGACGGGTGGACGTGGTAAATTTGCCGATATTATCGTTCGGGTTGAACCTGCCGATAAGGATTTTGAAGGAAATTTGCAGTTTGTTGATATGGTAAAGGGCGGAAACATTCCAAAAGAATACATTCCTTCCATTCAGAAAGGTTTTCAGTCAGCTATGAAAAATGGCGTGTTGGCGGGGTTCCCTGTCGATAGCTTAAAAGTTACTGTATTGGATGGTTCGTTCCACCCTGTCGATTCTGACCAGCTTTCGTTTGAAATTTGTGCTCAGATAGCTTTTAAGAATGCTTGTATGAAAGCCAAGCCGGTGTTGCTGGAACCAATCATGAAAATTGAAGTGGTTACTCCCGAAGAAAGTATGGGCGATGTAATTGCCGACTTGAACAAGCGGAGAGGACAAGTTGAGGGAATGGAATCGAGCCGTACAGGTGCACGCATTATTAAGGCAAAAGTTCCTTTGGCAGAAATGTTCGGATATGTTACAGCTCTTAGAACCATAACTTCTGGTCGTGCTACTTCTTCAATGGAATTTTCACACTATGCCGAAGTTTCCAACTCATTAGCCAGAGAAGTGGTAGCTGAAGCGAAAGGGAAAGTTGAATTATTACATTATTAATGAAATACATTTTTAATTAGTAAATGACTCTTAATTAAAAATTAAACACACTAAAACAAAATCATCAACGATGAGTCAAAAAATTAGAATTAAATTGAAATCTTACGATTATAATCTGGTTGACAAGTCAGCCGAAAAAATCGTAAAAACGGTTAAGGCAACAGGTGCAGTAGTAAGTGGACCTATTCCACTTCCCACACACAAAAGAATTTTTACGGTAAACCGATCCACCTTTGTCAACAAAAAGTCGCGCGAACAGTTTGAATTGTCATCCTACAAAAGGTTGATTGACATTTACAGTTCGACCAGCAAAACGGTAGATGCTTTGATGAAGTTGGAATTACCCAGCGGAGTGGAAGTTGAAATTAAGGTTTGAAAAATTGCAATGCTAAATTTCAGACTTAATGAATTTGAAAAAAATATTGAATTAAAAATAAGCAATCAACTTTTCTGACTTTTGTATAAGGAAGGCAGAAAATAACAAACTATTGAAATGCCAGGATTAATAGGGAAAAAAATCGGAATGACATCCGTTTTCAGTGCTGATGGGAAAAATGTTCCATGCACTGTTATCGAAGCTGGTCCTTGTGTTGTTACTCAAATCAAGAGCATTGAAACCGACGGTTATGAAGCTATTCAGGTAGGTTTTGAAGAAAAGAAACCAAAACATACCAACAAGCCCGAAGCGGGACATTTTAAAGCTGCAGGAGTAACGCCACAACGACACTTGGTTGAGTTCAAAGGATTTGAAGGAGATTTTAAATTGGGTGATCTTATCACAGTTGAAATCTTTGAGAACAGTACTTTTGTCGATGTAGTAGGTACTTCGAAAGGAAAAGGATATCAAGGTGTTGTAAAGAGACACAAATTTTCGGGAGTTGGTGAAACAACGCACGGTCAGCACAATCGACAGAGAGCGCCCGGTTCTTTAGGAGCTTCTTCCTTTCCTTCACGCGTATTTAAAGGTATGAGAATGGCCGGACGCATGGGAGGCGATAAAGTAACCGTTCAAAATTTACAGGTATTAAAAATCATTCCGGAACATAATTTATTGCTGGTCAAAGGTTCTGTTCCCGGAACTAAAGGTTCAATCGTAATCATCAATAAATGATCATGGAATTAAGTGTATTAAATATCAAAGGAGAAGACACTGGCAGAAAAGTGTCATTGAATGAGGCTATTTTCGGCATTGAACCGAACGACCATGCTATTTATTTGGATGTTAAGCAATTTTTGGCTAACCGACGTCAGGGAACACACAAAGCCAAAGCCCGCAGCGAAATTTCGGGTAGTACCCGCAAATTGGGGAGACAAAAAGGCGGAGGTGGTGCTCGTCCCGGTGATATTAAATCTCCGGTAAGAGTGGGCGGTGGACGAGTTTTTGGTCCTGTTCCACGCGATTACAGTTTTAAGTTGAATAAAAAAGTGAAACAACTGGCTCGTAAATCTGCTCTTTCCTATAAAGCCAAAAATGGAGAAATTACGGTGGTTGAAAATTTTGAATTTGAAGCTCCAAAAACAAAAAAAATGCTCGAATTGGCTAAAAATTTGCAAGTTGTCGATAAAAAGCCTTTAATTGTTTTATCAAGTGCAAATAAAAACGTATATTTGTCGGCTCGTAATTTACCTTCAATAGATGTAATAACAACTTCTGAACTAAATACTTACAATGTGCTTAATGCAAAATCTCTTGTATTAACGGAAGGTTCGGTTACTGCTTTGGAGCAATTTTTTAACGTAGAATAAGGAGGAATAGAGATGGGAGTTATATTAAAACCATTGGTAACAGAGAAATTGACAAAGCTGGGTGATAAATTCAATCGCTATGGCTTTAGAGTACAGAAGGATGCTAATAAGCTGCAAATCAAACAGGCTGTTGAAACCATGTACAACGTAACGGTAGTCGAAGTAAATACTATGATTGTTCCTTCAAAAAAACGGAGCCGCTATACGAAAAGTGGTGTAATCACTGGGAAG
This sequence comes from Bacteroidales bacterium, assembly GCA_012517575.1. Lineage (GTDB taxonomy): Bacteria > Bacteroidota > Bacteroidia > Bacteroidales > Paludibacteraceae > MVYY01. The sequence goes on from JAAYUQ010000097.1 coordinate 62,764, forward strand.
AGACCGGCTTATAAAAAAGCGATCGTTACGGTAAAAAAAGGAGAAGAAATCGATTTTTTTAGCAATATTTAAAAGACTAAAATGGCTGTACGTAAATTATTGCCCACTACACCAGGGCAGAGAAATAAAATTATTAGCAAGTTTGACACGATTACGAAGAGTGAACCGGAAAAAGCGCTGGTTTATGGAAAACGTAAAACCGGAGGAAGAAATAACAATGGTAAAATGACCATGCGCTATATTGGCGGCGGTCATAAAAAGAAATTCAGAGTTATCGATTTTGCCAGAACTAAAGATGGTGTTCCGGCCACAGTCAAAGCTATTGAGTACGATCCCAACCGTTCGGCACGTATTGCATTGCTTTATTATGCAGATGGAGAAAAATCATATATTTTGGCTCCCAACGGTTTGCAGGTAGGTCAGAAAATTATATCGGGCAGCAATGTAGCGCCTGAAGTAGGGAATGCTCTTCCTTTGGAAAATATTCCACTTGGTACGATAGTTCACAATGTAGAACTCCGTCCGGGACAGGGAGCAGCTATGGCTCGCTCGGCTGGTACTTTTGCTCAGATTGTTTCCCGTGAAGATAAATATGTCATTGTTAAATTGCCTTCGGGAGAAGTCAGAAAAATTTTGGGTACATGCAAAGCTACTGTTGGTAGCGTTGGAAATTCCGATCATGCGCTTGAGAAATCGGGCAAGGCAGGCCGTTCACGTTGGTTAGGACGACGTCCGCGCGTGAGAGGAGTTGTAATGAATCCAGTGGATCACCCAATGGGTGGTGGCGAAGGTCGTGCTTCAGGAGGTCATCCGCGTTCGCGCAAGGGACTTTTGGCTAAAGGATACAAAACACGTCATCCTAAAAAGCAGTCCAGCAAGTACATAATTGAAAGAAGGAAAAAATAATCCAATAATGAAGTAAATCAATATGAGCCGTTCATTAAAAAAAGGACCTTATATCAGTCTGAAACTTGAAAAGAAAATACTTGACATGAATGAAAGCGGAAAGAAAACCGTTGTCAAAACATGGGCACGTGCTTCCATGATTTCTCCTGATTTTGTGGGTCATACTATTGCTGTTCACAATGGAAATAAATTTATTCCCGTATACATCACCGAAAACATGGTTGGACACAAATTAGGTGAATTTGCAGTGACCCGTACTTTCCGTGGACATGCAGGGAAGAAAAAATAAACCATTGAAGCAGTAAGTTAGAAAATAAAAAAAAATTGGTAAAAATGGGTGCTAGAAAAAAAATATCTGCAGATAGAAGAAAAGAAGCTCGTCAAACGCTTTATTTCGCAAAGCTGAACGACGTTCCTACCTCTCCCCGTAAAATGCGATTGGTTGCCGACATGATCAGAGGAATGGAAGTGAACAAGGCTTTAAGTGTGTTGAAATTTTCATCGAAGGAAGCTTCTCGCAGAATGGAGAAATTGCTTAAATCGGCCATCAGCAATTGGGAAATAAAGACTGAACAAAAAGCCGACAATGCTAATTTGTTTGTGAGCAAAGTTTATGTGAATGAAGGTACAACGTTAAAAAGATTGCGCACCGCTCCTCAGGGACGTGGTTATCGAATCCGTAAACGTTCCAATCACGTAACTTTATATGTAGATTCAAAAAATAATAACGATACTAATCAAATTTAAATAGCTCAATGGGACAAAAAACTAATCCGATAAGCAATCGCTTGGGAATTATACGTGGTTTGGATTCAAATTGGTACGGAGGGAAAAAATATGGTGACACTTTGCTTGAAGACAGCAAAATCAGAAAGTATTTAAATGTCCGCCTTTCCAAAGCAAGTGTATCCCGAATCATAATTGAACGAACCCTTAAGCTTGTAACCATTACCGTTTGCACAGCTCGTCCCGGTATCATTATAGGTAAAGGAGGACAGGAAGTAGATAAGTTAAAAGAAGAATTGAAGAAAATTACCGATAAGGAGATTCAGATCAATATCTTCGAAATCAAACGCCCCGAACTCGATGCAGTGATAGTAGCAAGCAACATTGCTCATCAGTTGGAAGGAAAAATTGCTTACCGAAGAGCTGTAAAAATGGCTATTGCTTCTACCATGAGAATGGGAGCAGAAGGAATCAAAGTGCAGGTTTCTGGTCGATTAAACGGCGCCGAAATGGCTCGTTCAGAAATGTACAAGGAAGGAAGAACGCCATTACATACTTTCAGAGCCGATATTGATTACGCTTGCGCCGAAGCTTTGACAAAAGTTGGATTGATAGGTATAAAAGTATGGATATGCAGAGGCGAAGTTTATGGTAAACGTGATTTGGCTCCTTCTTATGTTGCAGGAAAAAATGAAGGTTCTCGTTCCGAACGTCGTTTGGGTGATCATCACTCAGGAGGTGACCATGGAAACAGAAACTCTTCCAGAAGAAAGAAAAAATAAAAATATAATTGATATAAGCCATCATGTTACAACCTAAGAAAACAAAATACAGAAGACAGCAGAAAGGGCGCATGAAAGGGAATGCGCAACGTGGTAATCAATTAGCTTTTGGTTCCTTTGGCATCAAATCTATGGAAACCATGTGGTTGACTGGGCCTCAGATAGAAGCTGCGCGTATTGCTGTAACTCGTTACATGCAGCGTCAGGGGCAGGTGTGGATTCGTGTTTTTCCCGATAAGCCTATTACCAAAAAGCCTGCTGAAGTGCGTATGGGAAAAGGAAAAGGCTCACCCGAAGGTTTTGTTGCACCGGTTACTCCCGGAAGGATGATTATCGAAATAGAAGGAGTATCCTACGAAATTGCAAAAGAAGCTTTGCGCTTGGGCGCTCAAAAATTACCCATAACCACAAAATTTGTAGTGAGACGTGATTATGATTCAACCGGCCAAAATTTGTAAAAAATGAAAACGCGAGAAATAAGAGAACTTAGTACGAAAGAGTTGTTGGAACGACTCGAAACGGAAAAAGAAAATTTAGTTCGTTTAAAGCTGAATCATTCCATCAGTCCGTTGGATAATCCCATGCAGATAAAAACAGTTCGCAGGAATGTTGCCCGTATTGCTACAGAATTGCGTCAGCGAGAAATCAATCAATAAATTAAGTACACCCGATGGAAACAAGAAATTTAAGGAAAGAAAGAATTGGGGTAGTTACCAGCAACAAAATGGATAAAACCATAACTGTAGCTGTAAGGTGGAAAGAAAAACACCCTATTTACGGTAAGTTTGTAAATAAAACCAAAAAGTATTATGCTCACGACGAAAAAAATGAATGCAACATCGGAGATACCGTTCGCATTTCGGAAACCCGTCCGCTGAGTAAGTTAAAGAGATGGAGATTGACAGAAATAATCGAAAGAGCTAAATAATTATGATACAACAAGAAACAAGGCTTGTAGTTGCCGACAACAGTGGTGCTAAAGAGGCATTGTGTATCCGCGTTTTAGGTGGAACAGGCAAGCGTTATGCAACCGTAGGCGATACTATCGTCGTTTCAATCAAAAGCGTAATTCCTTCTTCCGACATGAAGAAAGGAATGGTATCTAAAGCTGTGATTGTGCGCACTAAAAAAGAAGTTCGCAGAGACGACGGTTCTTACATACGCTTCGACGATAATGCATGTGTTTTGTTAAACAATGCAGGTGAACTTCGCGGAAGTCGTATTTTTGGTCCGGTGGCTCGTGAATTGCGTGCTACCAATATGAAAATTATTTCTCTGGCACCGGAAGTACTTTAACACAGAAAAATTTTAAAGAGATGAGTAAGTTACACATTAAGAAAGGCGATATAGTTTTTGTCAACTCGGGAATTGACAAAGGGAAAACAGGCCGTGTATTGGAAGTTCTTGTGAAAGAACAACGAGCCATTGTGGAAGGCATAAACATGGTATCCAAAAACATGAAGCCAAATGCTAAATATCCTCAAGGAGGTATTGTTAAACAGGAAGCTCCCATACACATTTCCAACCTGAATCCCGTTGAAAATGGAAAACCAGTTCGTGTGGGCAGAAAATTAAACAAAGAGGGAAAATTAGTGCGAATTTCTAAAAAGACAGGAGAGGAAATTTAAGAATGAACACAGCAAGTTTAAAACAAGAATACAGAGAACGTATTGTTCCTGCTTTAATGAAAGAATTTGCCTATACATCTGTTATGCAAGTTCCTAAATTGGAAAAAATAGTTCTCAACCAGGGCTTGGGAATTGCCGTTGCCGATAAAAAAATTATTGATACGGCAATTAACGAAATGACTGCTATCACCGGTCAAAAAGCTGTAGCAACTGTTTCCAAAAAAGATATTTCTAACTTTAAGGTACGTAAGAAAATGCCTATTGGTGTTCGCGTAACTCTGCGGGGCGACAGAATGTATGAGTTCCTGGAACGCCTGATTCGCATAGCGCTTCCCCGTATCCGTGACTTCAAAGGAATTGAAAGCAAACTTGATGGACGTGGAAACTATACGCTCGGAATTACAGAGCAAATTATTTTCCCCGAAATTAATATTGATGCTATCAATCGTTTGTTGGGGATGAACATTACTTTTGTAACTACCGCCAAAACCGACGAAGAAGGTTTTGCACTTTTAAAAGAGTTTGGTTTACCATTCAAAAAAAATTAATAGAGGAATTAGAAAATGGCAAAAGAATCAATGAAAGCCCGCGAGGTGAAAAGAGCCAAAATGGTGGCAAAATATGAAGCTAAACGCAATCTGCTGCTTGCCGAAGGAAATTTTGAAGCGCTTCAATCAATCCCAAAGAATGCTTCTCCTGTACGTTTGCACAACAGATGTCAGCTCACCGGACGGCCAAAAGGATATATTCGTCAGTTTGGCGTATCGCGTATTGTATTTCGCGAAATGGCTTCAAAAGGACTTATTCCCGGCGTAAAGAAAGCGAGCTGGTAAGTTTCCCTTTCAAGGACACAGCATTACTGTTTTTTCGGTTTTTAAAACTTTTGAAACATACAGAAATTTTTAATATATTAAATATTGTCCCGGCAGTCGGGATTAATTTAAAGTTTAAGTATTTATGACAGATCCAATAGCAGATTATTTAACTCGGTTGCGCAATGCAATTAAAGCAAACCATCGGGTTGTAGAAATTCCTGCATCAAACCTAAAACGTGAAATGACACGTATTTTGTTTGAACAGGGCTATATCTTGAACTACAAGTTTGTAGAAGATGGTCCGCAGGGAACCATTAAAATTGCATTGAAGTATGACCCTGTTAACAAAGTGAATTCTATTAAGAAATTAGTTAGAGTATCCAAACCCGGTCTTCGGAAATATGTAGGGTTCAAGGATATGCCTCGTGTGTTAAATGGACTGGGTATCGCTATCCTTTCCACATCAAGTGGCGTTATGACCAATAAGGAAGCAGCCAATTTGAAAATTGGCGGCGAAGTTTTATGTTATGTTTATTAAGAGGCGGAGGAAAATGATATGTCAAGAATAGGAAAATTACCCATAAATATTCCCGCAGGAGTCAGCGTTACAGTAAAAAACAATTTGGTTACGGTAAATGGACCAAAAGGAACTTTAAGCCAGGAAATACATCCCAATATTTCGGTCGAAATAAAGGATGGTGTTTGTACTTTAAACCGTATTAACGATGAAAAGGAAAATCGTGCCATGCATGGTTTGTATCGTTCTTTAATCAACAATATGGTAGAGGGAGTATCCAATGGTTTTAAAAAGACTATGGAGTTGGTAGGTGTTGGTTATCGTGTTTCTTCTCAGGGTCAGGTTTTGGAATTTGCTTTAGGATATTCACACAGTATTTTTCTAAAAGTACCGAATGAAGTCAAAGTGGAAACAAAGTCTGAACGTAATCAGAATCCGTTGATTATTTTGGAAAGTTGCGATAAGCAGCTTTTGGGACAGGTTTGTGCAAAAATACGTTCTTTCCGTAAACCTGAACCGTATAAAGGAAAAGGAATCAAATTCCAGGGTGAAGTACTGCGCAGAAAAGCAGGAAAATCAGCCGGTAAATAATATACGTAAATTTGTGAAGTTATGACGAAATTAGACAGAAGGCAAAGAATAAAAGCACGTATTCGAAAAAAAATATCAGGAACAGCTCAAAAGCCTCGCATGAGTATATTCAGGAGCAATGCTCAAATTTACGTTCAACTGATAGACGATGAAAAGGGACAAACATTGGTTTCTGCATCATCAGTAGGTATCAAGGAAAAAATGACCAAACAGGAACAGGCAGCGAAGGTGGGAGCTCTTATTGCACAAGCAGCAAAAGAAGCTGGAATTACCGAAGTAGTCTTCGACCGCGGAGGTTATTTGTACCATGGAAGAGTTAAACAATTGGCCGATGCTGCGCGCGAAGGTGGTCTTAAATTTTAAGAATGTATGGCAACAATGATGAATAGAGTTAAAACAACAACCGACTTGGAATTAAAAGACAGATTAGTAGCTGTCAATCGTGTAACCAAAGTTACCAAAGGAGGGCGAACTTTCAGTTTTTCTGCTATTGTGGTGGTAGGGAACGAAGATGGTATCGTAGGCTGGGGACTTGGAAAAGCCAGTGAAGTAACGGCAGCAATTGCCAAAGGAACGGAAGCAGCCAAAAAAAATCTGATAAAAGTACCGGTACTCAATGGTACTATTCCTCACGAGCAGGAAGCAAAATTTGGAGGCGCACGCGTCTTTATTAAGCCTGCCTCTTCAGGTACCGGAGTAACTGCCGGAGGTGCTATGCGCGCAGTGCTCGAAAGTGTCGGTATTACCGATGTGTTAGCAAAATCAAAGGGTTCATCCAATCCTCATAATTTGGTGAAAGCTACAATCGCGGCTCTATCCGAATTGCGCGACGCACATACTGTTGCTCAGAACAGAAAGGTTTCTTTGGATAAGGTTTTTAACGGTTAATTTCAGATAATCATGGCAACCATTAAAATTAAACAAGTTAAGAGTAAAATAAAATCTCCTAAAGCTCAAAAGTTGACTTTAGAAGCTCTCGGATTACATAAAATAAATGATGTTGTTGAACATGAGACTACTCCACAGATTTTAGGAATGGTCGAAAAAGTGAAACATCTGGTGAAGATTGTTGAGTAAAAATAAATTTTAATCTTTAATAAAAGGAGATATGGATTTACATAATTTAACCCCCGCTGCTGGCTCGGTAAAGACAAATAAAAGAAAAGGTAGAGGTTCGGGCTCGGGGATGGGCGGAACTTCGACCCGTGGACACAAGGGAGCAAAATCTCGCTCGGGGTATGTTCATAAAATTGGTTTTGAAGGTGGTCAAATGCCCATTCAAAGACGTTTACCCAAATTTGGTTTTAAAAATATTAGCAGAATTGAATATAAAGCGATCAATCTCGATACTCTTGAAATTTTGGCTCAAAAAGATCAATTATCAAAAATTGGAATTGATGAATTGCGTCAGGCTGGTTATGTATCCAAAAACGAGTTGGTTAAAATTTTAGGACGCGGAAAATTGAGCGTTAAAATTGAGGTTGAAGCGCATGCTTTTTCCAAATCGGCGGAGAAGGCAATTGTTGAAGCCGGTGGAACGGCAGTTAAAATTTCATAAGTATGAATAAACTTATTGAGACACTTAATAATATTTGGAAGATAGAAGATTTGCGCAGCCGATTGCTGACAACTTTGTTGTTTGTCATGATTTATCGGTTTGGTTCTTATGTAGTTCTTCCCGGTATTGATCCTGAAGCATTAACTGCACTTAAAGCTCAAACCAGTGGCGGTCTGCTGGCTTTGCTGGATATGTTTTCAGGAGGAGCTTTTGCCAATGCTTCCGTTTTTGCTCTGGGTATCATGCCTTATATTTCGGCTTCCATTGTAGTTCAGTTGCTTACAATAGCAGTTCCTTATTTTCATAAAATGCAACGTGAAGGTGAAAGCGGTAGACGGAAAATGAATCAGATTACCCGTTATCTTACCGTTGGTATTTTACTTTTGCAAGGACCTTCGTATTTGGTAAATTTAAGTGTTCAGTTACGACAAGCAGGCTCTGCCTTACCTTCAGGATTTTTCTTTCAGGCCACTTCTACCATTATTCTCTGTGCAGGTAGTATGTTTGTTATGTGGCTTGGTGAACGAATCACCGACAGAGGAATTGGAAACGGAATATCGTTCATTATTTTGGTAGGTATCATTGCCCGCCTCCCGGAGGCTATAGTTAGAGAGTTTGCTTCTCGTTTGACAGATGTGGGCGGAGGCTTGATCATGTTTATTGTAGAAATTCTTTTCCTTTTGGTGGTCATCGGAGCTTCCATTATGTTGGTACAGGGAACACGTAAAGTTCCTGTGCAATATGCAAAACGTGTGGTTGGAAATAAACAATATGGTGGAGTAAGACAGTATATTCCTCTGAAAATTAATGCAGCAGGAGTTATGCCAATTATTTTTGCTCAAGCCATCATGTTTATTCCCATTACAATTGTTGGATTTTCAAAATCCGAATCCATGCAGGGATTTATAGGTGCGTTTATGAACAATACAGGTTTCTGGTATAATTTTGTTTTTGCCGTTCTGATTATTTTGTTTACCTATTTCTATACGGCTATCACCATTAACCCAACGCAAATGGCTGAAGAAATGAAACGCAACAATGGATTTATTCCCGGTGTAAAACCCGGAAAAAAGACGGCAGAATATCTCGATATGATTATGTCGAGAATCACTTTGCCCGGTTCAATTTTTCTGGCTATCATTGCCATAATGCCGGCATTTGCCAGCATTTTTGGTGTAAATCAGTCTTTTGCTCAATTTTTTGGAGGAACTTCTTTGTTAATTTTAGTTGGTGTTACGCTGGACACTTTGCAACAAATCGAAAGTCATTTGTTGATGCGACATTATGACGGATTGTTGAAGTCAGGGCGTATCAAAGGGCGGACGAGTGGAGTTTCTGCGTATTAAAAAAGAAAAAATTTAAAAATGATTTATCTCAAATCGGAAGAAGAGATAGAATTACTTCGAATTAGTAATCAGTTGGTAGCTAAAACGTTAGCTGAACTTGCAAAACATGTTGCACCAGGAATTAGTACATTGGAACTTGATCGAATTGCCAATGAATTTATACGGGATCATGGTGCTGAACCCAGTTTTCTTGGTTATAACGGATACCCCAATTCCATTTGCACTTCGGTAAACGAACAAATTGTACATGGAATTCCTTCTGATAAGGTTTTTTTAAAGGAAGGTGATATAATTTCGATTGACTGCGGTGCATACATTAATGGATTTCATGGCGATTCTGCCTATACATTTTGTGTTGGAGAAGTGGATCCGCAAATTGTAACTCTTCTCAGGACAACCAAAGAATCTCTATACAAAGGGATTGAGCAGGCGCGTGAAGGACATCGCATAGGTGATATTGGTTATGCTGTGCAGAGTTATTGTGAAGATCGTGGTTATTCGGTAGTTCGGGAAATGATTGGACATGGCTTGGGCAGAGAGATGCATGAAGCACCAGAAGTCCCGAATTATGGACGAAAGGGTAACGGTGTTATGCTTAAATCTGGAATGGTAATTTGTATAGAGCCTATGATTAATATGGGAACCCGACATATAGTTTTTGAGAGGGATGGATGGACTACCCGTACATTGGACCGAAAACCTGCAGCTCATTTTGAACATGCTATAGCCATTCGTCAAGGAGAAGCCGATATTTTATCAAGTTTTGAATATATAGAACAAGTTTTAGGAGATAAAGCAATTTAAATTTTATGGCCAAACAAACAGCGATAGAACAGGACGGTACGATAATTGAAGCATTATCGAATGCCATGTTTCGTGTTGAACTTGAAAACGGTCACATTATTACAGCCCATATTTCCGGCAAAATGAGGATGAATTACATTAAAATTTTACCGGGAGATAAGGTGAAAGTTGAAATATCCCCGTATGATTTAACCAAAGGAAGAATTACATTTAGATACAAATAAAATAATACTATCAGAGATGAAAGTGAGAGCATCTATAAAGAAACGTTCTGAAGATTGCAAAATCGTTCGCCGAAAAGGTCGTCTTTACGTGATTAATAAGAAGAATCCCCGATTCAAACAACGTCAGGGTTAATTAATTTACATGCAAAAAATTTTATTATGGCAATAAGAATTGTTGGAGTAGACTTACCTCAGAATAAGAGAGGTGAAATTGCGTTGACTTATATTTTTGGAATTGGTCGTAGCAGCGCAAATAAAATTTTAAGTAAGGCCGGTGTTGACAGAGATATTAAAGTGAAAGACTGGACAGATGATCAAGCCGCAAAAATCAGGGAAATAATTTCTTCCGAGTATAAGGTTGAAGGAGATTTGCGCTCAGAAGTTCAGCTGAATATCAAACGATTGATGGATATAGGTTGCTATCGTGGCATTCGCCATCGTCTTGGTTTGCCGGTAAGGGGGCAAAGCACAAAAAACAATGCCCGCACACGGAAAGGAAAGAAAAAAACTGTTGCAAACAAGAAAAAAGCGACGAAATAACAATATAACTGGAAATTAAAATCATCAGTAAAAGAAGATATAAATTATTATGGCAAAGAAAACAGTTGCAGCCAAAAAGAGAGTAGTGAAGGTGGATGCCGCAGGTCAATTGCATGTTCATTCATCTTTCAACAACATTATTATTTCTCTGACCAACGAAAATGGTGAGGTTATTTCTTGGTCTTCTGCCGGGAAAATGGGATTCAGAGGTTCGAAGAAAAACACTCCTTATGCCGCACAAATGGCAGCACAAGATTGTGCAAAAATAGCGTTCGATTTAGGTTTACGCAAGGTGAAAGCTTATGTCAAGGGACCTGGTAACGGACGTGAATCTGCGATTAGAACTGTTAACGGGGTAGGAATTGAAATAACAGAAATTGTTGATGTAACTCCGCTACCACACAATGGTTGTCGTCCTCCGAAGAGGAGAAGAGTATAACATTGACTTTTCATTTTTTGTATGTATTCAAAAAAGGTAGTGTCGACTGGTAAAATTAAGAAATTCATTGCAAGTTTTTCCTCTCTGCAATGGCGGCTGAAGTAATATTTATTAATGTCGATACCTGATAAAAATTAATTATAACAATCAATTATTTAAAAAGAAATGGCAAGATATATTGGACCTAAAACAAAAATAGCACGCAAGTTTGGTGAAGCTATTTTTGGACCCGATAAAGTATTGAGCAAAAAAAACTATCCTCCCGGTCAGCATGGGAACAACCGAAGAAAGAAAACTTCTGAATATGGTATTCAGTTACGCGAGAAACAAAAAGCAAAATATACCTATGGAGTTCTCGAAAAACAATTTCATATCATTTACGAACGTGCGCGTCGTGCTTCCGGAGTAACGGGTGTGATTTTACTGCAAATGTTGGAATCGCGCCTCGATAATCTGGTTTTCAGAATGGGCATGGCTCCTACTCGTGCAGCTGCTCGTCAGTTGGTGAGTCATAAGCACATCACGGTGGATGGAAAAGTAGTTAACATTCCTTCTTATCAGGTTAAACCCGGTCAGGTTGTGGGCGTTCGCGAAAAAGATAAATCAATGGAAGTGATTCAGAATTCGTTGAACGGATTTAACCACAGCAAATATCCGTGGATAGAATGGAATGCTTCAACCCTTTCAGGAACATACCTGCATATCCCCGAGAGAGAGGATATCCCTGAAAATATAAAAGAACATTTAATCGTTGAGTTATACTCTAAATAATTTGTAAATTCATGTCTATATTAGCATTTCAAAAACCCGAAAAGGTTATTATGCTGGAGGCAGACGATTTTCATGGTAAATTTGAATTTCGCCCTCTGGAACCCGGTTATGGCATTACCATTGGCAATGCGTTACGCCGAATTCTCTTGTCTTCTTTGGAAGGTTTTGCCATCACTTCTATCAAAATAGATGGAATAGATCATGAATATTCTACCATTCCAGGAGTGATTGATGATGTTACCAACATTATTCTTAATTTAAAAAAGGTACGCTTCAAACAAGTGGTAGAAGGGGTTGATAACGAAAAAGTTTCGATTACCGTTTCGGACACAACAGTTTTTAAAGCCGGCGATATTGGCAAACATCTTACTGGTTTTGAAGTCCTCAATCCGGATCTCATCATTTGTGAACTCGATCCGAAAGGAAGTTTCCAAATTGATATTGCCATCAATAAGGGACGTGGATATGTTCCGGCTGAAGAAAACCGGACTCCTAATCTTGAAATAGGCGTGATTCCTATTGATTCAATTTTTACACCTATCCGTAACGTAAAATACACCATCGAAAATTATCGTGTAGAACAGGTTACAGATTACGAAAAGTTGGTCATAGAAATTTTTACTGATGGTTCTATTCATCCTAAGGAGGCATTGAAAGAAGCAGCAAAA
>JAAYUQ010000098.1 GCA_012517575.1 Bacteroidales bacterium
CTGCGTGATAATTGGCGCGATATGGTTACCAAACGCACATATGTGGCTGTTGTAGAGGGAAAAATGGGCGAATCTGAGGGAAAAATTTCGAGTTGGCTGACCGAAAACAAAAAGAACTATATGGTGTATTCCAGTCCCGTGGATAATGGGGGAAAACTGGCCATTACACGATATAAAGTTTTGCAGACATCCGATCAATTTTCGCTACTGGAATTGGAACTCGAAACCGGGCGCAAAAATCAGATACGGGTCCACCTCAAGGATCTCGGACACCCTATCGTTGGCGACCACAAATACGGATCGTCCACATCTATAGGTCGCATCGCATTGCATGCGCGCGTGTTGGAATTTTATCACCCCACTTCGGGGGAAATCATGCATTTCGAAACGCCTGTGCCCAAACTTTTTCTGCGATTGTTATGAAAATGCTTCCCCTTTAAGATTATTTTTCCAAGCAAGGAATTCTTTCAGGTATTAATCAATAATGCCTCTATTTTTCAGTTCTTGTTCTAAATTGATTTGAGGTGTCAAGTGCAAAGTCTGAAATCCGAGTTGTTTGGCAGTTTGGATGTTCTCCGGATTATCATCTATAAACAGCGTTTCCTGAGGATTGATTCGATAACGATCAATCAATATTCGATAGAGTTCCGGATCAGGTTTTACGATTTTTTCTGCTCCCGATACAACGATCCCGTCAAACAAATCAAAAAAATTGTATTTAGCCTGTGCAAGTGGAAGCGTTTCGGCTGACCAGTTCGTTAGTCCATACAAGTAGTATTTTTCTTTCAGCGGTTTAAGTAATTTCACATTTTCATCGAAAATTCCACCTATCATTTCAATCCATCGACCATAATATAATGCAATCTCATTGCTGTATTCGGGATGTTCTTCCTGTTTCAACAGTGTAGCTTCGGCGAGCGAACGGCCGGCATCCTGCATCAGATTCCAGTCGTATGGACAAATATGTTCGAGGAAATATTCCATTTCATCTTCGCTCCGAAAAACATTTCGGTACAGATAACGAGGATTCCAGTCGATAAGCACACCTCCAAAGTCGAATACGACATTTTTTAGAATCTCCATATGACGTAAGTTTAAATTTTAAACAAAAGTAAATCTTTTAAATTGAGAATAAGAATCGACCTTCATTTGCTCTAACACTAGGGTTTATTAGTACATGACAAAAATTGAAACATTTGTTTTATATATCTGTAAAACTAAGCCAAGCTCTTAGGGTTGACCTTGTCCAGTGAACCGAAAAACAAGTGAGAAAAGCGTTTAAAAATCGTCCTTGTTTGAGTTCCGACGTATTTCGTCGGAATAAGTTTGGACGATTTCAGCTTTTCGAGCGTAAGTTTTTCGAGTGAAGTGGACACAGTCTTGAAAGCAGCGTTTAAGCGAAAACAAAATCAAATTTATTTGATTTAGGTTGAGCGTAGCTGCTTCAACAAAGTTAATTTTTTTGCTTACTTTTTTGTTTCAAGACAAAAAAGTAAGTGGGGTTTGGGGGAAAGTCCCATTATTAAATATATGAGAATAAAGAATATAAATGTTTTTACAATTTTTTTGTCATGTACTAAAGTAAGGTTTATTAAAATATAAAAATTGGTATATTAGTAGAAAGTAAAGAATAAAAACCAAGATATTAACCAGATTGAAGAAATTTCAGGTAAGTATGTTTATAAATCTTCCCAGTCTCCATCGTCTTCATCAAGGAAAAAAGGTTCAACAAAATCTTCCAAATCGCGTCGTTCCTTTTTTGTAGGACGACCACTGCCACGCATTCTTCCAGAATTATTGTTCAATTTGCCGAGTTCGTACAATTCACGTTGATCGGGGGTGGTAACATCCATCAGATATTCCGCTACCAATTTGGCATTCAAGCGATTTTCCGTTAACGCAATCACTTTATAGGAAAACAAAACGGGATTTCGTTTCACGCCAACCACATCGCCAATGCGAATATTGTGCGAAGCTTTCGCCGGTTGCCCGTGAATCAGAATTTTTCCCTTTTTACATGCTTCTGCAGCCTGGGAACGGGTCTTAAACAACCTGACAGCCCACAGCCATTTGTCTATGCGCACTTCCGATTTCATAAATCAAAAACCTATTTGTTGTTGTAAAACGACATGGTTTTTTCAACTCCTATCAAACAGAAACTTTTTATTACTTCTATGGCTTTTTCTATCCTTTCGGGCAATTGAGCAGCTTCTTCGTCCGTCCACTTTCCAAGCACATATTCTATTTGTCTGCCACGTGGAAAATCGTTGCCTATACCGAAACGTATCCGGGCATAATGATTATGGCCCAGTACTTCTTGAATATTTTTCAGGCCGTTGTGTCCTGCATCCGACCCTTTGGGTTTCAAACGAATTGTTCCAAAGGGAAGAGCAATATCATCCACCACCACTAATAAACGATCAACATCTATTTTTTCCTTTTGCATCCAATATCTCACGGCATTTCCACTAAGATTGACAAAAGTTGAAGGTTTCAACAAAATGAGCGTATGACCTTTTAATTTTACTTCGCATACAGCTCCATAACGTTGATCGGTAAAAAAAACATTGGACGCCTCAGCGAAAGCGTCCAATATCTTAAAACCTATATTGTGGCGGGTATTTTCGTATTCACTTCCAATATTGCCCAATCCTACAATTAAAAATTTCATAAATACTTATTTTCAAATCGGTTCATTATTGAACTTTTGAAGAAATCGGAAAACTTTGTTAATATTAAGTAATTAATTGATTAATTTACAAATAATTCATCAGCTTAACCATTTGCCGAATTTCTTTAATTCAAAAACAACAACACCAATTAAAACCATTTATTATTTTCCTCCTGCTGCAGCAGCGTAAGAAGCTCTGGTGAGCTTAACCTGAGCAACAACGGCATTTTTTGCGTTCAGAATTTCAAAATCATTGAAAGAAAGATTTCCAATCTGAATGGTTTTGCCCAATCCGAGCGAAGTAACATCAATTACTACTCTTTCAGGAAGTTTAGTATAAATTCCTTTCACTTTCAATTTTCTCATTTCAAGACTCAATCTACCACCAGCTTTCACTCCTTCAGCCAAACCTTCCAGTTTGACGGGCAATTCCACCACTACCGGTTTTTCTTCAGAAATCATAAAGAAATCGATATGTAAAATTTTGTCTGTAACCGGATGAAATTGAACTTCCTTAACAACAGCCTTGCATTTTTTCCCTTCGATATCGAGATTTACTACAAAAACATCAGGATTAATAATCAACTTCAGCACGTCAACTTCAGAAGTGGTAAAATGTACATTTTCCCCGTTTCCGTACAGGACACACGGAATTTTTTCAGAACTTCTTTCCAATTTGCTGACTTTTTTACCAAACTCGCTACGTAAGGTACCCTTTAAATAAAATTCTTTCATTTTAACTTTAAATTAATGTGTTACTCAAAATTTAAGCATTTATAAAAAACATGTGATCAGTAGCTTAATTTCCCATCACACTTTCTTTTCTCGAAAAAAAAGTGCTGCAAAGGTAGTTAATTTTTTGATATAAAACAAGATAAAAACGACTCAAAAAAGCCGAATAAACATACAAATGCCCGTCAAAATACCAAGCAAAAAATCAGCGTTGATTAATCTATACATTATTAGAATGTTATATTATGATTTAAAGCTCTAAATCCGGAAAAATATTCATCTGGATAATGGAAAATTCAAAAAAAACATTTATATTTGCAGTCTTAAAATTTTAAAATTATACGTTTAAAAATTAATTTTTAGGAGGAACAGTTATAGCTAAACAATTATCTGTGAAACAACAAGGTAAGTCAACAGAACAGCTCCACAGAATCAACGAAAATATTAGAGGAGTAAAAGAAGTTCGTCTGGTTGGCGAAAATGTCGAACCGGGAGTTTATCCTATCGAAAAAGCTTTAGAAATAGCCGAAGAGCAAAACCTGGATTTGGTTGAGATTTCAGCCAAAGCCGATCCTCCAGTGTGTAGAGTGATAGATTATCAGAAATTTCTTTATCAACTCAAAAAACGCGAAAAGGAACTGAAAGCAAAAACCGCTAAAGTCATAGTGAAAGAAATTCGTTTTGGGCCCCAAACTGACGAGCATGATTATAATTTCAAGCTGAAACACGCACAAAACTTTCTCAAGGAAGGCTGCAAGGTAAAAGCTTATGTATTTTTCAAAGGTCGTTCCATCCTTTTCAAGGAACAAGGTGAAGTATTGCTGCTTCGTTTTGCCAACGACTTGGAAGAATATGCCAAAGTTGAGCAATTGCCAATTTTGGAAGGAAAAAGAATGACGATACAGTTGTCACCAAAAAAATTAAAATAAAGATATTTTATTAATTCAATTATTCAATTTACTAAATATTCAAGCGAAATGCCAAAGAAAAAGACAAACTCTGGAGCAAAAAAAAGATTTACGTTGACCGGAACAGGAAAAATCAAAAGAAAACACGCTTTTAAGAGCCACATTTTGACCAAAAAGACCAAAAAACAAAAACGCAATTTAACTCATAGCGCTCTCGTGCACAAAGCTAATTTGGAAAGTGTGAAAGAGTTATTAAATTTGAAATAAGTAATTTTTTTATTCAATAATCAGAATGCTTAGCCCAAAGTCCGTTGAAAAAAGACGGCGCTGACATTCATAAATTTTATCGATTATGCCAAGATCAGTTAATCATGTTGCTTCTCGCAAAAGAAGAAAAAGAATTCTTAACCTGACAAAAGGTTATTTCGGCAGCCGCAGAAATGTGTGGACTGTTGCCAAAAATACTTGGGAAAAAGGGTTGATTTATGCCTATCGTGACCGTAAAGCCAAAAAAAGAAGTTTCCGCGCTTTATGGATTCAGCGTATCAATGCTGCTGCCCGACTCGAAGGTTCATCCTACTCCAGATTAATGGGAGCACTCCGCAAGTCAGGCATCGAAATTAACCGCAAGGTGCTCGCCGACTTAGCCATGAATCATCCTGAAGCTTTCAAAGCTATTGTGCAAAAAGCAAAAAATGCATAAACCGGTTTTCTCTTTTAAAACGTAAAAGTTTTATAAAGAAAAATTTATTAAAGAGCACTTTGCAAAAAGCTGCTCTTTTTTATTTTTTACTTTTCTGATACTAATTTTTTCGTATTCAATAATTTGTGTTTATCATTAACTGAAGAGAATGAAGAAGAAAATTAAAAAATCTGCAAAAAAATGCAGTTCTATACGTACTCACAGACATGCTTTTTTACTGAATAATGAAGAAAACAAAGCTTTGAATTTTTATCTTGCAAGATACAAAATACCCAACAAGTCAAAATTTATCAGAGAAACCTTAATGACTGCCATTCTCCGAAAAATGGAGGAAGATCATCCTACCCTTTTCGATTAATTATTTTTTTTCATTTTCATTATTATCTCGAGATAACGGTTTGAAAAATTTCGATTTACACAAAAATCCTGACAACAGAATAAAGTTGATCGGCAAATCATTAGTACAACAGAGATTTTATGGCATAAATTTTGTTAATTTGCTTTGATTAATTTTGCTTTCCTGTCTTCTTATTTTTTTATAATTTTGTTCCAGCTCAACCGACCAAAGAGGTGAAGAAAGAAACATCATGAAACAAAAATTTCTGAGTATTTTATTTTTATTTACAACCTATTCATTTTTAATTTCTGCGCAAAACAACATATCGATCAACGATACAGTTAAGGTCCATGCAAGCGAAGTAATTGATCTCGACAGTTTGCTTGAAAATGCTGAATGGTTAAAAACAACTGAAGTGAATTCGGAAAAAGTGGAGTTACCGAATAATGTTGATACATTGCAGTCAAAACATTCCGAAAAAATAAAAGTTCTGAAAGACTCTTTCCAGCTATTTGTTTCACCAACAGCTTTGTCAACGATTAAATCTGATTCGTTGTTTTATCTGGCCAATCCTTTTTTTATCGAATTGATTTATATGGGTCTACCTTTTGATTTTAATATTAAACCAACCGAAGATTTACTTACAATATTTCACGGGCGAAAAGCCTCAACGCTTGAAGATAATGCCTATCGACCTATAAAAGTGCCTACTTCGCAGGAATCGTTAATAAAGTTACGTCAGGATGCAAGGGACGAAATTACCAGAACTGCAGTCGGCTTATACAAAAAGATGTTCTACGAACTTTCAAATCCTTATGTAAAAGGTAATCAGCCTATTAGAGTTAAACCCATCGAAAAGGTTGAATTTGTTGACGAGAATGAATATTTGAATGGAAAAGAAAGAAAAATGCGAGTTCCTAAATTTCAAGTTGGGCCATGGCGACACAAAGGTTCTTATTTGCTGCAATTTTCCGAAAATTATATTTCAAAAAATTGGTATCAGGGAGGAAACAGTAATCTTTCGGTTTTGGGCATTTTAACCGGACAAGTTAATTATGACGACAAAAAACGGACACAATGGGAAAACAATTTGGAATGGAGAACCGGTTTTTATACTGTTTTTGGAGATGAAACAGCATTGAGGTCATTAAACATTAATGAAGATATATTGAAAATAAACAGCAAATTGGGCTTCAAAGCCAGTGGAAATTGGTTTTACAGTTGTGCGATAGATTTTTCTACTCAATTTTTGAACAATTATCAGTCGGTTAACTCCAATGAATTAAAAGCTTCTTTGTTTACTCCGGTTCGATTAAATGTTAACTTTGGTATGGACTACAAGTACAAAAAAATTCTCTCTCTGATGGTGTCTCCACTGTCCTTGAAGTATATATATTTAAGTGATACAATAAAAATTAATCCCAATTTATTCGGTATAGTCAAAGGAGAAAATCATTTGCAGGAAATTGGTAGTTCGTTTAAAGCCGTAGCTTCCTATGCCCCTACACGTGAAATTCAACTCGATTCCAAATTTACTTTTTATACCAATTATCAGAAAATTGAAGCTGATTGGGAAATCGTCTGCAATTTGATTGTAAATCGATTTATCTCTACACGTATTTCGCTCAATCCGCGTTATGACAACACCATGATAATGGCAGAAGGAGAACGGGCTAAAGTTCAGTTTAAACAATTGCTCAGCGTAGGATTTTCACATAAATTCTGAGAATACAGTTAGCCAAAAAGCTTGTGCCAAGAATCAAATTTTTCAACTTTTTCATTTCCGTAAGAACTTAAATTCTGTCTAATTTCTTCTACAGTAAGTTGTATGTTCAATTTTGATTTGGAATAGAACTTGTCGGCATAGCAAATAAGCTGTTCTTCGAGTGAAACGGGAAGCATATCACGATGAGGCAAGGGAAGTTTTTTCTGAACAATTTCTTCTTTGGTAAAACCCGTGCCGGTATGTCTTTCGGCAACAAGCGCATGCTTTGGAAGTCCTTCTTCTTTTAACAAATCAGAACCCAAGTATCCGTGTTCAATATACTCATGTTTTCCAAAACAATAAATACCGGGAGCATGACAGAGAAAAATTCCAATATCGTGTAACAGACAAGCTTCTCCAACAAATTCTGCGTCGATCGGTAGCTCAGGATGACGCATGACTGCTTCCAGCGCTTTGTTTCTAACTTGTTCACTGTGAACAACCAGCACACGATAAAGAGGCGAATCTTTAACGTAATATTTTTCAATGATTCTGTAGGGTTGAATCGACATATATTGATTTAAAAAATTAGATAAGATGAAAAGAAAATTCTACACAAAATTAACAAAATTTTTCGGTTACCGATTGATGCACACTTACGATTTTTCTCAGTAAAAATGTCGGTTTTACTTTCTTAATTGGATTTTAAATTTATTTCCAGTGAAAAATTCACAGCAGAAAGGAGGGAAAACACAATCTATCTATAAAAGAAATTTCAAAAAATTTCACTATCTTTGCACCTAAATTAAAAACAACTATACGTTTCGAGTAAATATCCGAAATTCAAGGCATTATATTTTTGAAATCTACATCTAAAGGTACACGTTTTATTTATCAATAAAATTTTGCATCGGATGAATGCTCAAAAACGTGTATTAAAAACCTCAAAATGACATTTAAAGAATTAAATTTAAAAGACGAGCTTCTCTCGGCCATCGAAGAACTCGGATTCGAGCATCCCATGCCCATTCAGGAACGAACCATTCCTTTTATGCAGGAAAAAACCGCTGATTTGGTTGCTTTGGCTCAAACAGGAACAGGAAAAACGGCTGCTTTTGGTCTGCCTATTCTCAACATGCTGGATGCTGCAGAAAAACAAACTCAAGCCTTGATTTTGGCTCCAACCAGAGAACTATGTATTCAAATCAGCAACGACCTGAAAAATTACTCGAAATATTTGAAAGGGACAAAAGTTGTAGCTGTATATGGCGGTGAAGACATTCGCACCCAACTGAAACAGCTCGACACACCACCCCAAATTATCGTAGCCACTCCCGGCCGACTAATCGACCTTACGAAACGCGGAAAAGTCGATCTTCAAAATATTCATTATCTGGTACTCGACGAATCTGATGAAATGCTGAATATGGGTTTTAAAGAAGATATCGAAACTATTCTGGAACAAACACCCGAAAATAGGCGCACCATGCTTTTTTCCGCCACTATGCCGAAAGAAATTTCCAATATTGTTCATAAATTCATGAAAGATTATGAAGAAATAATTGTGGGACAAAAAAACTCTGGAGCTGCCAACGTTGAACATATTTACTATCTGACTCCAGCCAAGTATCGTTATTTGACTCTGAAACGAATTGTCGATCTTAATCCCGATATTTATGGTATCGTATTTTGCAGAACTCGCCAGGAAACAAAAGAAGTTGCCGAAAAACTTATGCAGGATAGTTATAATGCTGATGCTTTGCATGGGGATCTTTCTCAAGCTCAACGCGACAATGTGATGCAAAAATTCAGAATTCGTAATGTTCAACTGCTTGTGGCAACAGACGTTGCTGCAAGAGGATTGGATGTAAGTGATTTGACGCACGTAATCAACTATAATTTACCCGACGACCCTGAAGTGTACACGCACCGAAGTGGAAGAACTGGCAGAATCAACAAAAAAGGTATTTCCATTTCCATCATTCATTCTAAAGAAAAACACAAAATTAAGGAACTGGAAAAAATGCTGAAAAAAGATTTTATTCAGCAACAAATACCCAATGGTTTGGAAGTTTGCAAAAAACAACTTTATCATTTGATCAACCGAATGGAACATGTGGAGGTTAACGAAGAACAAATTCAACCTTACCTGCCACAGATAATGAATCAGTTGGAATATTTAAGCAAGGAAGAAATTCTCAAACACTTTGTTTCGTTAGAGTTCAATCGGTTTCTCGATTACTATAAAGATTCGGAAGATTTGAATGAAATTCATTTTCAGGAAGATAGAAATATCAGAACGAAAAATGAAAAATATCCTAAGAAAGCTGGAAAACGCATTCGCCTGAAATTAAATATGGGAGAACGAGAAGGCATTGATACCCGCCGTTTTTTGGGTATTTTCAATGAAGTGGTAGGAGACAAATCCATCAATATCGGTTCAATAGAAGTAACGAATAAGTTTACATTTTTTGATGTCTATGCCGATCAGATAGACAAAGTAATGAATGCATTTGCTTTAAAGCCTCAAATGAATGTTTGTGAAGTAAAAGGGAACAAACAAATATTTGAAGAAAAATATTCAAAATCAAATAGTTACTCAAAGAAAAAGGAAACTTATCCCAATATGAATGAAGGATCGCAGAGAAAAGAAAGAAAAACTAATTCTGAAAAACCATGGCGGCAAAGTAAAACTGCAAGATATTAAAATTCGGTTTCTTATTTCCCCTGAACTTACACCAATAAAAAAGGCTGCTTTCATTTTCTAATGAAAACAGCTTTTTTGTTGTTCAAAGATAGCAAAATGAGTTATTATTACACTTCCTACTATTAAGGTCTTCTCCTTTCCGTAGGCTGTTTGGCATTTTTATTCTGACTGCCTTGAGCTTGTTGGTTGGTTGTAGTATTCATTAAACTGCTGGTGCCAATTTTCACACGCTGTTTTTTTGGAATATTCAAAAAAACTTCTTCCTTGTTTTCGGGGCGCAGATACGAAAGCCAAACATAATTTTTCAAATAGAGGTCTCCTCCCGAAAGCTGCTCCAATGGATACATGATACCATTAGAAGCATTGGTCAAAACAATTCGATCAACTTTTTTGTCCTTGAAATATACCACCACATAACTGCTTTGAGTTTTGTTTAACCCGATAAGCGTTGAATCTTTATCGTCCATCGGATAATATATAGTTTCAGCATTCCCGTTTACATGAATCATTTTCAATTGATTACTGTCCAGAAAAGCTATAATTTCCTTGCCTGACAACTGATTAAAATGAACGGAATCGAACTGCTGAATTGAAATTGCTGACTGAAGCACCTGGACTTTGTCGATTTTTTTGTTTTTTATGTATGCTCGTATCGTATCGCCCGAAATTTGGTAATCCTGTGCCCACAGAACAGGTTCCTTGTAAAGATGAATAATAGAATCGCGTGCCGAAAAATACAGCGAATCACAAACGCCCTGTATATCGCTTCTGAAAAATCGAACACCGTAATATCCTCGCGCAGCATTGAATACAGAATCTTTAAAGGTATACAGCGTATCGGCATGCATAAAAAGGCTGTCCTTTGTCGACCATTCGACAAGCAAGGCAGAATCGGTGGCTATTCCAACTTTAGAATTTTCGTTATAAGAAACAAAATTCCCATACAGCGTAGTTTTTTGAACCGTATCGTTGAGAACAACTTTTTGGAATGCTTCCCCATATTTTTGTTTTTTATCATAAAATATAGAATCGCCCGTAAGGGTTTTGCCATCCTTATGATTTACTACTGACCTGTCCAACAACATGGAACGCTCTGTACTGGTATTGTACCATCCGCGATTAGAATAAATATCAGTTTCATTTTTATACAAAATATGTGTAGGTCCCACTATATCGGCAATATTTGTTTTTGTATTGTACTTCAATGTATCGGCATCCATTGTATAATTTTTGTTTACCAACCGAACTTTTTCCTTAAACAGCGCCTGATCGGTTACAGGGGAATATTGTCCCCAAACGGAAGTTAAGGTATTTACTTCATCTTTAATTTTTCCTCCAGTATAATAATAAGCCAAATTTGCAATTCGGTCATAATTCATGCTGTCGGTAGTAAGAACCGTTTTCCGATTTTCGAGTCTTACATTTTCTCGTAAACGCGCCAACTTGGTAAAACCATCATAATACAGAACATTTCCGTACACAAACAAAGTATCTCCCTGCACCATTCTCACATTTCCAAAAGCGTCGAGCGAATTGGATGCCTGATAAAAATAAGCACTATCGCAGTACATTACTGCATTTTCATGACGAAACCTAACATTTCCTTTTAGCACCTGAACGTCGGGGTTAAGCATTTTATCGAAAGAGACAGTTTCAGAATTTTCGAGATAAATTAAAGTAGCATTCTGGTTTTCCAAAGGATTGACAATTGGACTGACCGGCTTTAATGGCGGAAGTTGGGTTTTTGGTTTGGAAAGTTCTTTCTTTTTAATTTTTTTTACCGGTTTTTTCTCTTCTTCTTTTTTTTGGCTTTTCAAAATTTCTTCACGCAACTGTTTGGGATGATTCTGTGCCAAAATGGGAGAAACGAAGGGAAAAAACATTATGCCCATTATCAAGAAAAAATAAAGCACGAATTTTTTCTGAAAGAAAGAATATTTGCAACTACAACCTGTTAAACTCATGAAAACAATCAAAATTTATACTTTCAAAGAAAAACCCAAAACGAATAGACCTAAAGTTAAAGAAATATTTTTTATAGATTTACTTTTTAATCCATCCGGGATACTGAAATTCACAATTTTGCCATTGAGGATCAATACTGACATAAGTTTCCTTCTGCTTTTTAATTATCCAATCATGCAAAAATTCTTCCCGCTTCTTGTTTTCATAAATAGCTTTTATCATTTGATAATCGTCGTTCAAATTTGCTTTGTGGTTCGGTATTTTGGATTTCACCTTCACAATGGCTACCACTTCTTTATTGGTTTTGGGGTCAATCATGGTAAAAGGCTTGGATATTTCTCCCACATTCATGCTGTAAACGACCTTTGAAATTTCCGAAGGCAAATCCTGATATTCAAATTTTGAAGTACCTGTTTTTTCATTCAGCATTAATCCCGCATTGAGTGCAGTATTTTTATCCTGTGAATAGTACATCACAGCCTGCTCAAAAGTAATTTTTCCTTCTCTGATTAAGTTGGCAATGGAATCCATAGTATGAATGGCCTTTTCTTTTTCTTCAGGCGAAATGCGTGGACGAAGAAGAATATGCCTACAATTGATTCGATCACCACGCTTTTCGATCAATTGAATGATGTGATAACCAAATTCTGTTTCAACAATTCGGGAAACCTTCTTTGTATCCTGAAGATTAAAGGCAACAGCAGCAAATTCGGGCACAAGTTGACCACGTCCCATAAAACCGAGTTCTCCTCCACGTTTGGCGCTTTCCGTATCTTCGGAATAAAGCCTTGCAAGCACCGAAAAATCAGCTTTTCCGCTATTTATTCGTTCCGTAAAATCGAGCAGTTGCTGTTTCACTCTGTTGATTTCTTGTTGGGAAATTGGAGGACGGTAGCTGATGATTTGCAATTCAATTTGTGCCGGAACCATAGGAATGCTGTCTTCAGGCAATTGTTTGAAAAATCTCCTCACATCAGCTGGTGTAGATTTAATGTCGCCAACCAGTTTTTGCTGCATTTGTTGAATAATCATTTGTTCGCAAATCATTTTCCTCAAATCTTCTCGCAAATCGGTCGTTTTTTTTCCAAAATATTCTTCCATTTTTTCTTTCGAACCAATCTGAGAAATGAAATAATTCAAACGCGATTCAACCTGAGTATTGACAGTGCTTTCGTTCACCACAATACTATCGAGCTCCGCCTGATGTAAAAAAAGTTTCTGAATAGCAATCTGCTCCGGAATAACACAATATGGATCTCCTTGAATAGGGACACCTTCATATTGGGCGCGCAAACGTTGTTCTTCAACTTCAGAACGTAAAATCGCTTCGTCGCCAACAATCCATATAACTTCGTCAATAATATTTTTCTGTGCAAACAGATTGATGGATAAAAAATTTAAAATCAGGAGAGTAGATAAAAAGAGGATATTCCACTTTTGCATGAAATTCTTTAATGTGTTTCTAAACATTTTAATTTGTTGTCAAGTAGTAGAAAAATAAATTAAAACAAATAATTCTATCAATTATTTCCTATTTTTTATAAAAAATAATTTTCTTTTTAGCAACTGCATTATTGTACAAATCTTTTTCAAATTGTTTGATAAATTCTGCTTCACGCTTATGTATCAGAATGTTGTTGATTTCATCTTTAGCCAATTCGTAAGGTTTAACATCACCGTGATTCAAATGTTCCTGAATTTTAAGAAAATATCGCTGGGTGCTGTCGGAAAGCTCGACAAAAGAATTGTTAGACAGAAAATCGGCAGAATTGCTCACTTGTAAAGGAATTTTTTTTAAAACTTCTGACCAAGGTGTCCACTTATTCATAAAAAAATCATAGCTTATTGCATTCTTCAAACTATATTTTTCGATATTCTCCAACGATTTAATATTGGGACGCTGAACCCAGCTTCTTACTTCATTGAGCTGAGGCGTATTGGCAGGAACTACCAACAGCAATCCTTTCACATAAGGTTCATTGACCAAAAGTTGATTACCAAACTTTTCATAAAAAGCTTTCGTTTCTTCTTCCGATATATCTTTTGAGAACTTTTGCTGAATTAATTTTTGCTGATACTCGTGAATAATCAGCGACTTTCGGTATTCCTCCACCAATTTATCGATTTCCGACAAGTCGCTAATGTTTTGCTTGGCAGTCTCATACAACAACACATTGGTAGCCCAATTCCTGATGAAATTATTTACCAATTGTACACTGTCTTTTTTATCGGCGTTAGGTGGAATTACTTGTTCTATCTGATAACGATAAAGATAGTTTCCTTCGACTTCTACAAGAGGTTTATCAGCATCAGCAGATTTTGATTGCGAAGTATGATTATTACAACAAGGTAAAAAAATCATTACAACACCCAACATCAACGTAAAAATAAACTTCCTATTGAAAACCCAGTACATCAAGCAATTAAATAATTTATCTCAATATTTCAGCATAAAAAATATAAAATTAGTGATTTTCTGCTGCCTGTCAAAAATTATTAGTTTTCCTTAACGGTTTTCAGAACATTTTTATCAACCGAAAAACTGTATTTTGACCTTAGATTTTTTATCCATTCCTTCTCAAGATAGTCCTGATAATCGGCAATTACAGCTCCTCTGACATCTGTATAATCTTCCGGTGTCTCTTTCAACAATTTTCCAACAACAAATACATAGGGATAATCGGTATCAGGAGTGAATTTTTCCTTTTTATTGAACACAAATTTGTCCACCACCTTGTTGTCTCCTTCAACAAACAAACCCTTCTCAATTTTCACATATTGAATAGAATCGCTATTCAACCGACTGGTCAAATATTTGTCAATAGAATCGTTTGCTAATCTTTTAGCAATCAATTTGGCAGTTTTAAAAGTATTTTTGTCTTTGCAATAAATCACCCTTCCTTTGTAATGAGGTTTCACCCACTTGTAATCTTCCTTGTGTTTTTCAAAATAAGAAGCCAAGCCAACTGTATCTTTTAATGCCTTGTCCCAAACTTCGCGATTACTTACTTCAAACAACAGAATGCCGTCATGATATTCCTGCATAAGAAATCTGAAATCATCATATTTCTTTTCCAATTGAGTATCTTCATAAGCCAATAATTCTGTATTGATAAACTGATTCAGTTTTTCGTTAATCACTTCCGATGGAATGCTTTTTTGTGTAAATTGGTTTTTCTCGAGGAAATTTGCAAAATCGCGCTGCGTATATTCCTTGTCGGCAAAAGTAAATAAAGGCTTATTCAATTTTTTTATTTCAGTTATAAACACAGAATCATTTAATGTTCTGTTCTGCAGCAACTTATAAAAATCCTGTACATTTGCATCCAGCAAACGGAAATTGTATTCCTTTTTCAATCGATTGACGAATGACTGCTGAGCAAAATTAGTCCGTTCATCTTGTTTGATCCTTCTTTCCAAATCTGATTTCATATCATTGAATGAAGGCAGATCCTTTTTGCCAAGCAGTTTTATAATATGCCAACCAAAAGGAGTTTGAACGGGTTCAGAAATATCGCCCACTTTTTTCAATGAAAAAGCAGCAGCTTCAAATTGAGGAACCATTCTGCCCGTACCAAACCACGGCAATTCTCCGTTTCGAGCTGCAGAAGGTTTATCTTCCGAATATTTGCTCGCCAGAGTACCAAAATCTTCACCATTCTTCAAACACTGATACAAGGAATCGATAACCTCTTTAGCACGTTTATTTTTCAAACTGTCGTTAGGAGAAGTAAATCGCATAATATGGGCAACTTGAACTTCACCAACCGAATTTCTTCTGTTGTGAACTTTTATGATATGATATCCGTAAATGGAACGAACAGGCTGTGAAATTCCACCAACAGGTGTATTATAAGCCATCGTTTCGAAAGGATAAAAAGTTTGAAATGCAGTGATCCAACCAATATAGCCACCGGTTTTTTCAGCAGTTTCATCTTCTGAAACTTCTCTGGCCACTTTGGCAAAATCTTCTTTTTCCAAACGTTTCAAAATGGATTTCACTTTACTCCATGCTGCTAAGGTATCGGCCGGCGTTGCATTTTGCGGAATCCGAACCAGTATATGACTCACTTCCACATCTTCTTTGAGCCGCTGATAAGCTTCCTGCATTAATTTTTCCTCAAACTGCTGATCGGTCAGATATGGCTTTGCCAATTGGGAACGGTAACCTGCCAATTCATTGATAAAGGCAGCAGTAGTATCGATTCCCTGGGCTTTGGCTTCCTCAACTTTCAATTTAAAATTGATAAACAAGTCCACATATTCATCCAACGATTTTTTGTCGAGAGAATTATTGGAATTGTTCTTGTTGTAAATGTATTCAAATTCCGATTTATAGACCGGATGCCCATTAATGGTCATCAATACCGGATCATTGGTCTGTGCAAACAAACATGCCGAAAGCGACAATGCTGCCGATAAAGAAAGAAGGGATAATTTCATAGATAAAAAGGAATTAATATTTTTTACTCAATAATTTGAAAAATTGTGCTTAAAACTTGCTTAACCAGCTTTTGAAAGCAATATTTTCGACACACTGCAAAAAAATTAACGAAACAAAAAAGATAATGTTGTAAAAATTGGATTTTTTTTGATTTTTAAGGCTTTATTCGCCTCTGCTGTAATTAGGCGCTTCGCTGATAATGGTAACATCATGAGGATGACTTTCCACAACACCCGCATTGGTAATTCTGGTAAATCGAGCATGGTGCAATTCATGTATATTATGCGCTCCACAATAACCCATACCTGCCCTTAATCCACCAATCAACTGATATACAACTTCATATAAAGAGCCTTTAAATGGTACACGGCCTGAGATTCCTTCAGGAACAAGTTTTTTAATATCGTCTTCCATATCTTGGAAATAACGGTCTTTTGAACCTTTTTCCATCGCTTCAAGGGATCCCATTCCACGATAGGACTTAAATTTCCGACCATTAAAAATAATAGTTTCTCCCGGAGATTCTTCAACTCCCGCAAAAAGCGAACCTGCCATAATCGTTTCTCCACCGGCTGCCAAAGCTTTAACAATATCGCCAGAATATCGAATACCTCCATCTGCAATAATAGGTATATCCCAATCTTTGAGAGCTTTAGAAACCTCAAAAATTGCTGACAATTGAGGGACACCAACTCCCGCTACCACGCGTGTTGTGCAAATAGAACCGGGGCCTATTCCTACTTTAACCGCATCTGCTCCGGCAGCGGCCAAATCACGTGCTGCTTCCGCTGTTGCAATATTTCCAACAATAATATCGAGTTGAGGATATTCTTTGCGCGCTTTTTTCAACGTATCTATCACTCCTTTTGAATGTCCATGAGCAGTATCAATGACAATGGCATCCACTTCTGCAGCAACCAACGCATCCATACGCTCAAAAGTATCTGCAGTAACTCCTACTGCTGCAGCTACTCTTAAACGTCCCTGCTTGTCTTTCGAAGCCATGGGTTTATCTTTGGCTTTTGTAATATCCTTATAGGTCAAAAGTCCAATCAGTTTGTTTTTGTCATCAACAACAGGCAATTTCTCAATTTTATATTGTTGCAAAATTTCCGAAGCTTCATCCAGCGTAATAGAACGGGAAGTGGTTATCAGGTTTTCCTTGGTCATCACTTCTTCTACAGGCTTGAAAAAATCGCGCTGAAAGCGTAAATCGCGATTGGTAACAATGCCTACCAAATAACCCGATTCATCAACAACAGGAATTCCACCAATTTTAAATTCTGCCATCAAAGCCAGCGCATCGCCAACCGTAGCTCCTTTTAAAATGGTAACCGGATTGGAAATCATTCCATTTTCGGCTCGTTTAACAATTTCAACTTGTTTAGCCTGATCTGCAATAGACATATTTTTGTGAATCACTCCTATCCCACCTTCTCTGGCAATAGCAATAGCCATATTCGATTCCGTTACGGTATCCATGGCAGCCGAAACAATCGGGATTTTCAAAGTGATATGACGAGTAAAACGAGTGGTTAAATCTACTTCGCGAGGTAATACATCAGAATATGATGGAATGAGCAAAACATCGTCAAAGGTCAAACCTTCAAATTGAACTCTTTCTGCAATAAATGACATAGAAATAAATTTATTTAATTGATTTTTAATAAGATAAGTACATATATATTCATATAACCTATGAAATTATTGCATGCAAATTTACATATTTATTTGTTACTATGGAAAAAACATTTGAAAAAAACCAATAGAACCTCATATCCGCAAGTTTAAAGTGAAATGAAAAAAATTTATGGTCAAATGCTCGACAAAAAAATTTAAGAAAATCTTCCGTTTCATAGAAAAATATCAAAAAGAAAGCTGTTGGTTTAGGAATTTAAATTATCTTTGCGCCATCCATAAAACAACTTATTGTGAAAGATAAAAATACTGTCTTATTGATATTCACCGGCGGTACTATCAGCATGTCGGAAGACCCTACAACCGGAGCATTACGTCCCATCGATTTTTATCGTTTGCAGGAATACCTTCCTGAACTTAAACAAACGGGAATTGAAATCAAAAGTATTCCTTTTTCCCCTTTAATGGATTCCTCGGATGTTCAGCCAGAAACATGGAAAGAAATTGCATTGATTATTGAAGAAAATTTTGAAAATTTCGATGGTTTTGTGGTGCTTCATGGGACTGATACAATGGCTTATTCTGCTTCTGCCCTGAGTTTTATGCTCAAAAACCTTTCAAAACCTGTAATATTCACCGGTGCTCAATTACCAATTGGAATGATGCGTTCCGATGCCAAAGAAAATCTGCTGACTGCCATTGAAATAGCAACTGCCAAAGAAAATGGGAAAGCCATTGTCCCCGAAGTTTGTATATTTTTTGAAGATACACTTTTCAGAGGAAATCGCACCACAAAGAAAAATGCAGAACATTTTAATGCCTTTAATTCATATAATTATCCGCCCTTGGCAAAAGTTGGGGTTCATATCAAGTATTTTAATTCATATATCCATTATCCCGATCTTTCAGCCAAGCTCGAAGTTAACACCAACATTAATCCGAACATTGCCATTCTTAAGCTTTTTCCGGGCATTACGCAGCAAAATGTTCATGCTACGTTAAATATTCCCGAATTAAAAGCCGTAATTCTTGAAAGTTATGGCGCTGGAAATGCACCACGCTTGACATGGTTATATGAAGAGTTGAAAACTGCCGTACAAAACGGAATTATTATTGTAAACAAAAGTCAGTGTAGCACCGGAACAGTTGAAATGGGGAAATATGAAACAAGTTTAAATTTGCTGAATGCAGGCGTCATTAGCGGTTACGATTGCACAACAGAAGCTTTAGTAGCCAAACTCATGCATTTACTGGGAGAATACCATTCAACAGAAGAAATCATACAAAAAATGAGTGTCAGCCTGTGCGGAGAAATGACTGTCAGTTAAACGGAATAATTTTCAAAAAATATCGATGAAAATTTTCGCTATTCATTTACCAAAAATCGACTTTAAAAAGCCTTTTTTAGGTTGTTGAAAAGCCGGTTTTTCTCTATTCAAGGCAAAAGGGTCCACCATACTATTTGAAGCAATCATTTGATAAATCACACCCCAATCGGGCAACCCTCCCAAATTCCTGTCATCTATATAAATATCGGCACGTATCTTGCGGGACTCAGCAAAATCTTCTCCTTCTTCCGGATAATTTTTATTAATGGCATAAAACTCCAATCCTCTGGCATTACAAAATTCTATGGCTTCCTCCAGCTCTTTTCCTTCACGAACTGTCCAAAGAATAATTTGATGTTGAAATTCGTCCTGAAGCCGTTTCAGGGTTTCGATGGCAAAAGGAATTTCCTTTCCAATTTTGGGATATTCATGAGTTACAATGGTTCCATCAAAATCTACGGCAATTATCATAATAAATTCTTTTAAGTTTGGACTTTAATTGTAAATAAAACTATTCTTAAAAAGGATTATTTTCTTCTTCGTCATCGAGTTGAAGTTCCTGTATCATTTTCTTTTCCGAAGGTTTACAAAAAATTAAACCGGCTGCTGCAATCGCTGCACAAAAAATCATGGATTGAGAGCGAAGCAAATAAGCGAACAAAATACCTGTAACAAAACCCAATCCCAATACAACAATGCGACAAATAGAAGCATTTTCATATTTCTTTATCCGAACACTTTCGTCAGGAATAAGCAGCCATTTTTTTATTTGAAAATGAAAAAGTCCTAAACTCAACGGAAGCGATAAAATAATAAACAAAATCAGTGCTGAGGAAAGATTGATGCCGACTGCGCTTTGTGATTCTATTCCGCCGAAATTTTTAAAAGTTAATATATATCCCAGCACTGCTGCAATAATACCAGCCAAATAGGCTGAATAATATACAAGTAAGAGTTTTTTTATAATTTTTCCTATCATACTCACAAGCAAACAGAAAATTCATTTATTAAATGTCTGACTGAATTCAATACGGTTTTGTATAGAGCGACCAAGCGTAATTTCATCAGCGTATTCCAATTCGTCGCCTATAGCTACTCCACGAGCCAACGTCGTAATTTTTACGTGAAAAGGCTCAAGTTTACGATAAAGGTAAAAGTTGGTCGTATCTCCTTCCATCGTTGTACTCAATGCCAAAATTACTTCATTTATACCCTCATTCTCAACCCTGCGAATCAAACTGTCAATTTCCAAATCATTTGGCCCAATTCCGTCCATTGGTGAGATAATTCCGCCAAGTACATGATACAAGCCACGAAATTGCTGTGTATTTTCAATGGTAATGACATCCTTAATGGTTTCTACAACACAAACAGTCGATTTGTCTCTTGAAAGATTACTGCAAATATCACAAACTTCACTGTCGGAAATATTATGACAAACCTTGCAATATATAATATTTTTTTTCAACTCGATAATGGAGTTCCCAAAATTTTCAACCTCTTCTTCTGTTTCTTTGAGTAAATGAAGCACCAAACGAAGAGCTGTTTTTCTACCAATACCCGGCAGTTTTGCAAATTCCTGCACCGCATTTTCAAGCAATGAGGATGAATATTGTTGTGGATTCACAAAATTTTAAATTTTAGACACATCCCTAAAACCTTCAGAAATATTTTTTAAAAAACGTCCTTCAATCTGAATTTTTTAAATCAAGGTCGGTTTTGATTCTTTCTTCACTCGGTTTGCAAACAATCAGCTCAATAGCAGAAACTGCAATGCAATACAAAATAAAGGATGATCGAAGCACGTAAAAAATCAATATTCCTGCCAACAAACCGACACCAATAAGATAAAGGCGTAAATTGGCACTTTTGATATAAGGAAAAAATCTATCTTTCTCGTTTTCTATATTACGTAATTTTTTTTTGCTCGAATTGAACAAAACAAAACCGGCAATAGAAGATACTACTATATAAACAACAAGTAAAACTTCTAAAATGGTTGCAACAAATCCAGTGCTGACAGTAGAAGAAAAATTATTTAAAACAAAAAAATAACCAATAATAGTAAACAGAATAGTCAGGGTAAAAATCAGATAATAAGTCTGATTTACTTTCTTGAACGCATCTTTCATTTGAATTGATGTTTTAAAATACACAAACCAATTTAACAATCATGGTGTTAAATTGGTTTGAAAAATTATTATTCGTAAAATTAAAAAATTAACACTAAATTACTTTTCGTTTTTCTTTTGTGGTTTAATTCCATCGATAGCCTTCTTAGCAGTAGCATTATTGGGATCGATTTGCAAAATTTCATTCCAGTACTCAAGAGATTTTTCATACTCTTTCTGTACAAGAGTATAATATCCCAAATAGCTGTAACATTCTATCAACACGGAATTAAATCTTGGATCGTTTTTTGATTCAATCAGTGCAGCTGTACTTTCGTAAAATGGTTTTGCCAATCCAAGAGTAGTTTCAGGATCCAAGGCAGAATTGGCACGCGCACGCCAAAAATTCCCTCTGTATCCATCCGGCTCCATTTCGGCAATTTTAGCAAAAATACTGTCAGCTTTCAATAAGGCTGATTTTTTAACATCAGGAGTTGTCTTCGGATCATTCCCATAACTATAGTATAATTTACCTAATGCAATGATGACATCTGCATTTCTATCCTTATCTGATAAAGAATTAATAAATTTAATATAAGCATCAATAGCATTAGCATAATCTCCAATTTCGTTGTACATATCAGAAATATCTTTCCACAACTCAACTTTGGTAGAATCATATTCAAGTGCTTTCTTATACTGTTCTACAGCCAAACTTATTTGCTTGGTATCTCTCAAGGCTTGACCATAATAAATAAAATCGAGATAATTAAATTCAGGATTTCGAGATTTGTTAAACAAAACGTCTGCCGCACTTAAAGCAGCATCATTTTGTTTAAGTTCAACGTTGTTATACATAATCAAACGATTGAAAGCAGGATTAAGAGGATCTTTTTGCAATCCCATGGTGGCGACTTCAAGCGATTTCTGGAACTCATGATTCATAAACAACGTCATCGAATATTTTGTCAAATCCTGAACATTTGAAATTCCTGACTGAATATACGATTCATAATAGTGAGCAGCATTTTCAAAATCGTTGATACTGTAATAAATGTCGCCAAGTTCTCTATCAACCAAGGCAAAGGAAGGATCCTTTTCCTTCAACTGTTTCAACTTCTCGATGGATAATTTAGGATTAACCGATTTGTAAGCACGGGCATATTTGATATAAGCCTCTTTATTGTTTGGGTCATAAAGATTTGCCAATTCATAATTACTGCAAGCTTCACCTCGATTTTTCGGTGCTAAAATATCTCCGAGAAGCACATAAACCCCTGCATATTTCGAGTTGATGCTTCGCGCTTTATTTTGATAATACAAGGCCTTGTCTTCCATATTGTTAAACAAATATGCATAACTTATGGCAATGTACAAATCAACGTTCTTTTTGTTGGGTTTAAGTTTTAATAGATTTTTCAGTTCCAATTCAGTTCCCTGTGGATCGTTTTTCATTCTAAGCATAATCAATCCAACCTGATTTTGAGGATATGCCGGGTCGGCAGCTAAACCATTTTTAAAACATATTTCAGCCGAATCGGGTTTATTCTGGTTAAAGTAAATATTTCCCAAATAAAAATATTCTTCAGCATTGTTATTCGGATCAGATTTGATTTCCGAAATCAAAAGTGGTTTTGCATCATCCAAAAATCCGGCTTTGTAATATAAAATTCCCTGCCCTTTAGTAGTGGAAGAAAACAGCAGAGAAACAAAAAACAACGAAAATAATAAACTCTTCTTACTCATTCCTGTCAATAAATATATGTTATTTCAAATTAATTCTCTCATTTTTTACATTGACAACCCTAATTGGTTGCGTAGCAGGTACCAAGCCCGCTTTAAGAATAATTCTCTGACCTTTGTCAGAAGTTAAAAAAGAAGTAAATCCAGTTGGCAAGGAATGACGTGGATCATTGATAATGACAAAAATATTCCTCGACAAAGGATAATCTCCATAATAAATATACGCCTGAAAAGGCTTATAACAATTATCTACAGTTGCCGTAGCCTCATTGGTTACAGACATAACTTTTACAATATCTATAAAACTCAAATTGGTTGAATCAGCTTTATTTGATAACCAATTTACACCAATAACACCAATTGCATTACGTGTTTTGGAGACGAAATTCAACACTTCCGCATTTTTTCCCTGTGCTTTCAATCTATCGGACAAAGGTAACCCGCCACAGATAGAATCTATTGCAAATCGAACAGTACTGGAATTGGGATTGTCAAAAACCATAGTTATATCACCCAAGTTCGATTTTGGATAAATCTGATTCCACTTGGTAATTTTTCCCAAAAGAATCTGTCGTAATTGGTCGACAGTAATTAAAGTATCGGGATTGCTTTTATTAACGATAAGAGCAATCGCATCAGAAGCCAATTTATATGATTTAGGTTCAAATTTTTTGGCTTTAAAATAATTCTCTTCTTTTGAAGACAGTGGACGAGTCGTGATAGCTAATCGTACACTGTCTTTCATTAAAAGATTAATAGCTTCAACTTCAGAAGTATATTTTGGAACGATACCTGCATTAGGATAAAGTGATTCAAAAACATCAATTTCTTCCTCTATAACAGGTTCAAAAGTTTCGTCGACAGCAACAGGGATGACACCTGAAGTCAACGTATCAGTAAATCTGTCTTTTTTTACCTCACGTCTACACGAAATAATGGTAAAAATTAAAACAACTGATAAAAAATATATTCTGAATTTGCGTATCATAAAAACTTATTGAATTTTGAAATTAATAGGTAAGGTAAACCATACCGATACATTTTCTCCATTCTGCTTACCGGGAATCCATCGGGGAAGAGATTTCACCACCCTGATCGCTTCACGGTCGCAAGCCGGATCCAATGAACGTACCACTTCAATTTTGTCAATATCACCTGTTTTGGTAACCACAAATCTCAAAATAACCTTGCCCTGAATGTTATTTTCAAGAGCAGTAATCGGATATTTGATGTTCTTTGAAATGTATTCCAGAAGGGCAGCTTCTCCTCCGGGGAAAGTAGGCATCTGTTCGATTACTTCAAAGATTTTCTCTTCAGGTTGTTCCTGAGTAATGGCTACTTTTACATCAGCAATATCTACACCGTGCACATCATCGTTTCCTTTCACGTCAGCAATAGAAATTGCCAGCTTACTTTTGGTCAACTCTTCCTGACTTTTCAACTCGTTCTCTTCATTGACCTCTTCGTCTTTTTTAATAACGGGAGGAACGAATTTAATAGAACTTTTCACTGCCGGTGGCGGTTCCATAGAAATTGGTTTTTTTATATCTTCTTTCGTTTCAGGCTTTGCCAACTTGGATAAAGTAGTAACTTCTGTTATTACTTCTCTTTCCTTTTCGGGTTTAGCGAGTTCTATCAGCTTAGGCATACTAAGAACGAGAGCAGATAAAATAAGAATAATTAAAACTGCCTGATTATGACGTTTTGGAGACTCAGCTCGTAAGACATAAGCACCATATTTTTTATTCCTGTCTGCGAAAACCAGTTCTAGCCACTCGTAATTGGTTAAATCAATTTTTGCCATTCTTCTAAAATTTAGTATTATTCTGCACTACTTTATTTTCCCAATGCATAAGCTCCGTTCGTTTCCTTATTTTTTATCAGGAATTTATCGCCGGCCGAAATGGTATCGATAACATACTTTCCAATATTGCAAATCAGCATTTCGTCAAGTACATCAACAAGATTTTTATAAGTAGCTTCATCTGTAGGTTTAATAATGACCACCGGTGTATTTTTACCACTCTTAATTCGGGAAACTCTTGCTGCAAATGTATCCTGAGATATTTGAAGATTCATTTTCTGTTTCTTAAGCTCATTAATTTTTGCAACAGCTTCCTGATTTCGCATTAAAAGCAAATTACGAATACTGTTAGGACTTTTGGGGTCATAACTGAGTTCCTTCAGAGAATTGTAGTTCTTATAATCAGGCAGGCCAGCGTAATAGTAGACTTTATTTTTATCAGCGAGCAACAGGGTAATTGCTTTTGAAGCCTTTACTTCTGATTTCTGAGTATCATCCACCTTATCCTTACTTGGCATACTTAATTCCATTGTCTGAGGCTTACTCAACGTTGTACACAACATGAAGAAAGTAATAAGCAGCATGTTCATGTCTACCATCGGTGTAAAATCAATGAAGACACTTATTTTCTTCTGCTTGCTACCGCCTTTTTTCTTTCCCTGACCACTGTCACTAGTTTGAATTTCTGCCATATTTAATTAGATTCCTCCCTTTTTAAAGAAGTGATTAAATTATAACGATTTTCTCTTAATTCCTGAAGAGAAGTCATGACATTCTTAATGACCCGATACGGGGTATTTTGGTCAGCCTTGATTGCAATTCTTAAATCCGGATTTGCCTCTCGGGCATGTTTTACCCACAGTTTCAGCTGATTATCGGTAGAATCGGTTGGAATACCGTAATTTTTAAGAATTTTGTCCTGCTCTTCAGTTTTTAAAGATAAAAAAGTTTTCATATACTTAATGGGAACTCCGAATGTAGGCAATATTTTGAATTTATCCTTTTCTTCCTTGGTAAATTCGATGCCATAATCGGTGCCCATAGCTTCGAGGACTTTCACCATATCAGGTTGTTTGTCCAAACTCATAAATACCTTTCCTGTAGGATCAATAAGAATCTGCATAATATTGGATTCAGGTATTTTGATTTCGGACACAGAACCGGGAGTGTTTACCTGTACTGGCTCTTTCTTTACGAACGTTGAAGTAAGCATAAAGAAAGTCAGCAACAGTACCGTAACATCACTCATCGCGGTCATGTCGATACGGGTACTCTTCCTTGGGACTTTAACTTTTGCCATATTTAGCTTTTATATTTATAAAAATGAATTACTTATGAGTAGCTGCAAATGTCTGAACAATTGAGAAACCTACTTCGTCGATACAATAAGTAATACCATCAATTTTGCTTGTAAAATAATTATAAGAAATAACAGCCAATGCACCAGTTGCGATACCAAAAGCCGTATTAACCAAAGCTTCGGAAATACCTACAGAAAGAGCAATGGAGTCAGTTCCTCCGGCACCTGCCAAAGCAGCAAACGATCGAATCATACCTAATACCGTTCCAAACAATCCCATCAACGTACCCAACGTGGTGATAGTTGCAATAACGGGAAGATTCTGGCTCATCATTGGAAGTTCAAGTGCCGTAGCTTCTTCAATTTCTTTTTGAATTGCCAAAATTTGTTGTTCTTTCGATAAAGTTTCATCCTTTTCTACTTC
Source organism: Bacteroidales bacterium (assembly GCA_012517575.1). Lineage (GTDB taxonomy): Bacteria > Bacteroidota > Bacteroidia > Bacteroidales > Paludibacteraceae > MVYY01. The sequence goes on from JAAYUQ010000098.1 coordinate 26,521, forward strand.
TTCGTATTTGGTCAAAGCGGCAAGAACTACATTTCCTACTGAACCTTTTTGCTGATCGCAAACAGCTTTTGCAGCTTCAATGTCGCCTTTGGATAATGCTTCTTTAATTTTTACTACAAATTTTACGAGTTTTCCCTTACCTTCAGCATTTCTGATAGCGAAATAACGTTCGATACTCAATGCGATAACGGTAAGTAACAAGGTCTGAATGATAGGAACCACAACACCACCTTTATAAATCGTACCCAGCAAATTACCTGTCAGAGGTTGATTGTTAGGATCGTTGTTGATAAAGTTAGCTGGGTTACCAAATACATACTGGTAAATGAGAACTGCAATAATAAAACATGCCAAAATCACCAGACCTGCGGAATTAATTCCAGTAAATCCTTTTTTCGATTTTTTCTTTGATTGTTTTTGAGTCTTTGCCATAGTGTTTTAAAAATTGATTGTTTTTGATGAAATTATTTTTTAAATTAAAAATTAAAATGTTTCCTAATTCTTTAGTGTAAAAACTTTTTATTCTATTTTTTGCTGTCACTTTGCCATTTCTTACATCTAAGTGGCTTTATGACAACTTTCTCTTTGTTTCGGCTACAAATTTATAATTTTACTTTGAATTCCACAAAGAATTGTTTTAAAAAATACTACCCTATTTTCAATATAGCTATTGGGAACTTTCCCGTAGATTATTCAAAATTAAAAATTATAAATTGATTTATTCAATCTTTATTTGAATTGAATTTCAAACTTTTAAAACGAATGCAAATCTAATCACAAATTGGAAATTTCCATGTATTAAGGATTTGAATTTTAAATATATTTAATGTATTTAACCTCAATTATTTCTATGGAATTATGTTTAAAAATGTTTTAAAATTATTATTTTATCTATTTATTTGTCAATAATTTTCCCCTATTACTTTGTGTTTTGTATAACGACAATCTTTACAAAATTATTATTTAAAAAACATTAAAAAATTACAAGGAAAAAATTTCACATAAACAGCTTATTATCAAATATCAATTATTTGTTCGCATGCTTTTCAAACCGAAAATAATCAGCATAGAGAATTTTACAATATCCCAAGATAATTGACTTTCAACCTTTATATGTGCAAGTTTACAGAAATTAAAAGATTATTTCTCTTACAAGCTTCGACCAATTGGTAATTTGTTTTAACTGATTTTTTGTAATTTTGCAGGCCTTAGCAAACACTATCAGAAAATGAACGGATTTACTATTTTAATTATTATTGGCGTCTATTTTTCTCTATTACTGCTAATTTCCTATATTACCGGCAGAAAAAGTACCGACAACAATGCTTTTTTTCTCGGAAATAAAAAATCGCCGTGGTGGGTAGTTGCCATCGGTATGATAGGTTCTTCCATCTC
>JAAYUQ010000099.1 GCA_012517575.1 Bacteroidales bacterium
GTGACTTGGATAGCGTGTGAAATCGGGCGGAATGGCCAGCACTTTTTGTCGATTGCCCAACTTTTCCAATGCCTCGTAAAGTCCGTTTTTCAAATCTTCAGACGTAAGGTCGGTCGTTGCCGAACCTTTTTCAAAATACATCATGATAGGTATTTTTCAAATAACAATTAAAAATTAATTTAACTTGAAACAAATGGTGTAAAAACAATTCTGACAGAGCTTTTCAGGCATCTGTCAGAACGTGGTCAAATTCAAAAAACAGTTTTATTAAACGTTATAAGTAGTCGAAGCGGTATCTCCGCCTCTTCCAGTCCAGTTGGTGTGGAAAAATTCACCTCTCGGTCGGTCGATTCTTTCGTAAGTATGAGCGCCAAAATAATCGCGCTGAGCTTGTAGTAGATTTGCCGGCAGTCGTTCGGTGCGGAAACCGTCGAAATAGGAAAGCGCTGAAGCCATAGCAGGAACCGGAATACCGTTTTCCATAGCTACGGCACAAACTCTACGCCAACCTTCCTGAGCAGATTCAACCTGTTCTTTAAAGAATGGATCGAGAAGTAAATGGCGAAGATTGGGATTCTTATCGAATGCTTTTTTAATATCTCCCAAAAATACAGAACGAATAATACATCCTCCTCTCCACATTAGTGCAATGCCTCCGTAATTCAGATTCCAACCGTATTCTTTGGCAGCTTCCATCATCAAATCGTAACCTTGTGCATAGGAAACAATTTTAGAAGCATAAATGGCATTCTCCAAATCGTCGATAAATTGCTGCTTATCACCTTTAAATTGTTTCTTTGGAGCACTGATTACTTTTGAAGCTTCTACACGCAAATCTTTTTGAGCAGACAGACAACGTGAAAATACCGATTCGCCAATCAAAGTCAACGGAATGCCCAAGTCAAGCGCAGCATCCACCGTCCATTTTCCCGTTCCTTTTTGTCCGGCTGTATCAAGAATTTTTTCTACCAGAGGCGTTCCATCTTCATCTTTGAATGCAAGAATATCTCTCGTAATTTCAATCAGATAAGAATCGAGCTTGCCAGTGTTCCATTTTTTGAAAACTTCATGTTGTTCATCATCGGTCATACCCAGCAGTTCTTTCATTAAAAAGTATGCTTCGTTGATTACTTGCATGTCGCCGTATTCGATGCCATTGTGAACCATTTTTACAAAATGTCCGGCGCCGTTTTCACCTACCCAATCGCAACAGGGTGTTCCATCTTCTACTTTTGCAGCCACTGCCTGAAAAATATCTTTCACGTAAGGCCATGCTGCAGGAGAACCACCAGGCATCATCGATGGACCTTTTAATGCACCTTCTTCGCCGCCAGAAACACCAGTGCCGATATAAAGCAAACCTTTGCTTTCAACATACTTCGTTCGACGATTCGTGTCAGGGAAATGACTGTTTCCTCCGTCGATGATAATATCGCCTTTATCCAGCAACGGAATGAGCTGTTCAATCAAATCATCCACCGGTTGTCCCGCTTTCACCAACATCATTACTTTGCGCGGCCGTTCGAGGGAATCGACCAATTCTTTCAATGAATGAGCACCGATAAAATTCTTCCCTGCTCCACGTCCGTTGATAAATTTATCCACTTTTTCAACTGTGCGATTGTAAACAGCAACAGTAAAACCTTTGCTCTCCATATTGAGAACCAAATTCTCGCCCATGACGGCCAATCCTATCAAGCCGATATCTGCTAATTTTTTCATATATTCTCCGTTTTTAATTTCAATATTTTTAATCATCAAATGATAATTTCCCTCTATTCAAACATTTTCATCTTTTTACGCGTGCATTCCCTTCCCAAATGCTCCAAATTTGTTCTTCATCGGCCGGTTGTGCGTAGTCAGTAAGGAAAGTAGTTGCCAATGCTCCGCTAGCCCATGCAAATTGCGTACATTGTTCAATGTTCCATCCTTTCAATATTCCATAAAGCAAGCCTCCAACAAATCCATCGCCTCCACCAATTCGGTCAAGGACGTAAATGGGTCGAGGTTTAATGACTTGCCAATCTTTTCCATTATAAACAATAGCACCCCACAAATGTTCATTAGCACTGACCACTTCACGAAGTGTATTTCCAAAAACGCTGACATTTGGAAATGTCGTCTGTGCATTCCGAATCATTTCCTTGAAGGAATCAATGGCATTTTCTAAACCTTTGCCTCCTTCGGCCGGTCCTTTTATTCCCAGACAAAGTTGGAAATCTTCTTCATTTCCGATTAAAATATCCGACAATGAGGCGATTTCGGAAAAAGTTGTCTTTAATTCGGCTTCGCGTCCTTTCCAAAAAGTAGCCCTATAATTCAAATCAAAAGAAATTAGCGTGCCCTCTTTTTTTGCATAACGTGCTATTTCCAGACAAAAATTACTCGTTTCCGGCGAAAGAGCAGCAATCAATCCGGATAAATGGACTATCTGAACTCCTTCTTTGGAAAAAATTCGTTCCAAATCAAAATCCTTCACGTTCAACGTACGTACTACTTCGCCGGCACGGTCGTTGAGCACACGCGGGCCACGCAATCCAAAACCGCTGTCGGCAATATTGAACTGATGACGATAACCCCAAGGGCCGCCTTGAGAAATTTCTGGTCCTTCAAAATCGATGTTTCGACGACGGAGATCGGATTTGATAAACGAAGCAATCGGGCTGTCCTTTACAAAAGTGGTCAACACTTTGACGGGAAGTCCTAAAAAGGAAGAAATGCTTGCCACATTGGTTTCGGCACTGGTTGCCTGCATTTCGAACAGTTGGCTGCAGTGAACAGGCTGACCATTCACTGGTGTTATGCGAACACCCATGCTGGTGGGTGTCAACAAGGCATATTTTGCTTTTTTTCTTAATTGAAGCGACATAAATCAATATTATTTTTTTAATTAAATTTCAAATAAATGTTCTGAAAAACTTTCCGGTTCTGAAAATTAAACGCAAAAAGCATCAAACCCGCCGTCAACAATGGCAACAGTGCCTGTAACAAATTTGGAAGCATCACTCACCAAATAATGCATGGTTCCCAACAAATCTTCCGGGACGCCAAACCTGCGGAAAGGCGTATGCGCAATCACGGCTTTTCCTCGATCAGTATAAGAGCCATCGGGATTAGTCAACAATGTTCGATTTTGTTCGGTAATGAAAAATCCAGGACAGATGGCATTTACACGGAAGTTTTCACCAAACTTGGTTGCCAGTTCACCCGCCATGTATTTGGTAAAATTGGTAACGGCTGCTTTTGCTGCTCCGTATCCAGCCACTCGGGTTAAAGGACGAAGTGCCGAAGCTGAGGAAAAGTTGATAATATTTCCTTTATTGGCTTTAACCATGTATTGTGCAAAAACAACTGTCGGAATCACAGAACCCATCAAATTCAAATCTACTACTTTACGAAAATCGTCGAGTTTCAAATCGAAGATATTGTTATTCGGTCCAATAGTAGCACCGGGCATATTTCCACCGGCAGCATTGACCAATACATCCACTTTCCCATATTTCTCAATTATTTCTTCCGCATTTTGTTTCAGAATTGTTTCATTGGTAACATCCGTTACTAAAAACATGGCTTCATTTCCTTTTTCCTTCACTTCTTCGACGAGTTTGTCGCCTTTTTCCTTGCTCCGAGCCAAAACAGCCACTTTTGCTCCGTGTGAAGCCAGATATTTCACCATCGACTCTCCCAAAACTCCGGTTCCACCAGTAAATGCAATGACTTTATCCTTAATGTCAAAAAGTTCGTACATGATATTTATTATTTAGATTGTTGCTTCAAAATTATAAAATTATTTTTCTCTATTTTCAAATGATAATCACAAATCGAACAATCTTTTTAAATGACGTTCATAAATATTTTCTTCGACACATTGTCCGATAATATCTTCATATTTTTCGAGTAATGAAATATATTCATCTCCCATTTCGGCTGCAACTTTGTAAGCTACATGGATTAACTGACGAAAATTTGGATTGTAATCTGGACAAGATTGATCATGACGCAACGTATTTACAAATTTCTCACTTCCCCATGCGTTGACTTCTTCAACAGTTGGCAATTTACTTTCATCAATATCTATTACATCGGCATAAGGAGCACACAATTCGTCTTTTCGGTGATAGGAATTAGCATAAATTTTTTTTGCTGCCGTTAAACCTTCACCTCCGGCTTTTGCTAATCCGATAACTTCCTCCAACCACGTTGTTCCGGCAGTTTTAAGATGCAAACCTTTGTTGTGCTTTTTAATGATTCGGCTCATAATGGGATAAATGGAGAACTTGTCGCTACCCGAATGAACGCTCAATTTCAGCTCTTCGGGAAGTCCAAACTCTTTCACCGCAAAATCTATAATCAACACATCTTCTTCAAATTCTTTTGCAAATTGGTCCAAATCGCCTACATAATCGACTCCTTTGTTGAACCGACCGGTAAATTTCGGAGCAATGGTTTGAACGGGAACCCCTTTGTCTGCCAACATTTTTAGAATAAAAAGCAATTCTATTGGTGTTTGCGGAGATTCAACCTCATCCATTGAAACTTCCGTTATGAAATTATCTGCGCCCTTTTCTTTTTTAAGATAAGTATAAATTTCAGACGCCTGTTGGGTTGCAGCTAAAAAATTGTGGACAATACTTTCCAACAATTCTTTTGAAACATGGAAAGTTTCGTTGATTCCCGGAATTTTAATATCTCCAATGTATTTACTGCACGAAGCGATGAATTGGTTCACATCTTCCGAACTGCTTTCTTTGCCAATAAACGCAGCCACATCGAGCGTAAAAAAATCGGATACAGGAACAAACGGTTCAACCGTACTTAAATTGATATGGTCTGCATCAACAAAATAAGATCCTTTATAATTCAAAGCTTTTACGGCATTATCGGCTTCTACTCGTGTATCTTTCGGCTGTGAATGAACATACGTGTGTTCTCGATTGGATTTATTCCACACAGGAATTATGTTCAATCCCTTTTCATTGGCTTTCATCAAAGCTCTCAATTGCGCTTTTCCCTGGTGCGAAAATCTGTCACCGACGCCAAAGCTATATTTTTCTAATTTCATTTGATTCGATTGATTAAAAGTTAAAAAATGTTTTTGCATTCATATATGAAATATCTTCTACCATTTTCCCCAAGAAATTCATTTCGGAAGCAGGAAGTAAGCCGTTTTCGACATCATTACCTATCACATTGCAAAGAATGCGACGGAAATACTCATGTCGCGGATAAGACAAAAAACTTCGAGAATCGGTCAACATTCCAACAAAACGACTCAGCAATCCCATATTGGAAAGTGAGTTCAATTGGGCTTCAATGCCTGTTTTCTGATCGAGAAACCACCATCCGGAACCAAATTGCATTTTTCCCGGAACAGTACCATCCTGAAAATTTCCAATCATGGTAGCAACCAAATCGTTATCACGCGGATTCAAGTTGTAAATGATTGTTTTTGCAAGTTTTCCGGCAACATCCAAACTATCGAAAAATGCACTCATGGCTTTTCCAACAGTGAAATCGCCAATGGAATCAAAGCCGGTATCGGGTCCGAGCAGTTTCATCATTCTGGAATTGTTGTTGCGAAGAGCTCCGTAGTGAAATTGCTGCGTCCAACCTTTTTCCCAATCCATAATAGCCCCTTCATATAGCATGGCCGATTTGAACTTGCGAATTTCTTCGTTGGTCAATTGTTTGCCTCCATACACTTTGTTGAAAATATTATTAATTTCCGATTGTGTTCTCGGTTCTGCATAAAACTCTTCAATGCCGTGATCGGAAAGTTTGCAACCAACGCTGTCAAAGAAATCATGACGAACCCTCAAAGCCTGCAACAAATCATCGAATTTATAAATGGCAACACCTGAAACTTCCGAAAGCTTTTCGACATACTCCCGATATTCAACCGGATTTTCCACAGCCATTGCTTTGTCGGGGCGCCATGCCGGCAAAACTTTGATACCAAAACCTTCATCTTTTATAGCTTTGTGATAATTCA
>JAAYUQ010000100.1 GCA_012517575.1 Bacteroidales bacterium
AAATGGGAATGGAAAGGTGGCGAGCAGGCTGGAATAAATTTCAGTGAACATTTCAACCTTTTTCCTATCCCAACGTCCGATTTGAATGCCAATGGGAATTTGCAGCAAAATACAGGGTATGTGAACCAGTAACTCTATTTGTTTCTTGGGGTTTGAAAATATATCAAACCCCAAGAAACAAATGAAGAGCCAATATTTTCAAAAAAAATTGAGAAATATTCTTTTTTTGTTGTTTATTTCATTTACAGTTTGTACTTTTGACACCAAGGTGTGGGTGAAATCACACTAATTTATATAAATAATTATTAATCAATCAATTACTTAAAATTTTACTATTATGAAAAAGTTATTTACTTTTATTTCTGCTCTTTTGAGCCTGTTTGCAGTGGTGCAGATGAGTGCTGCTGCCGATTTGGTATTTAATGTAACGGTGCCTACTCCAACTTATGAGTGTTGGGTAGTGGGAAATTTTAACGACTGGAACAACAACCAGTACAAAATGACCAAGGTAGATGATACCCATTTCACGATTACTATTCCAGAGTCGGAAATTGTACCTGGTCTAACTGAAATTAAATACAAATACCTAAGTGGAGGTGGAGATTGGGCTTATGTAGAAAAAGATGCTGACGGCAATGAAATTTCAGACCGTGTTTATACGGATGGTAATGACGTAGTTCAAAAATGGGCTTTGGTTTATAATCCTAACGTTGAGCCAATACCAATGACGGTTACCATTATTGCACAAGTTCCGGCTGATGTTATCGAATTGTACATTGTGGGAACATTCAACAATTGGACTATTCCAACAGATACCACAAAAATGACTTTTTTGGAAGCCAATGAAGCGGGTAAGGTTTTCTCGGCTACTTTCTTTACTGTGGATGCCAACAAATTGCAATTTAAATTCTGTGCAGGCCCAGCTTGGGATTACGAACAAACACAAGGATCCAATTACACCTATCCCGACCCAACTCAAAACACAGCAGCAGTTATTGTTGAATCTTTCAAAAAAATCTACGATCCTACTAAAGTTGGCGATGTTACCATTATAGCTACCGTTCCCGCAGGCACCGAAAGAGTATGGATTATGGGCAGCCATCTGGGCTGGAATTGGGATAACTTAAAAGAAGGTACAAAAAATCAAGATGGTACTTTTACTTTTGTAGCTGAAGATGTCATGGCATTTGAATACCGCTTGTACAACTGGCCAGATTCGGGCTATCCGGAAGTTGGTGAAGCTGATCCGACCAAAGAATTGCCAAACCGCACAGGTCAATATGATCCGACCAATCCGGCCAACAATACTATCAACATAACCGTATGGGGTTGGAAACAGCCGGCACCAAGTGCAGTACCAAATGTATTCTTCGACCGCTATCAGGTAAAGACAGTTAACAGAACAATTACCGTAAACAACGTAACTTCCAGAGTAGAATTATTTGATGTCATGGGACGCCAGCTTGAAAAAGCCAATGTTAGAGGCAGCTATACAACAGGCCTTCTCACCAATGGTATTTATATTCTGAAAGTAGATGGAATCTCTGCAAAAATTGCCGTTAAGTAATTTTAAAAACAAGAAAAATAAAGCCTTGAGGTTGAAAACTTCGAGGCTTTTTTTATTAACTGATACACTAAATTCTCCTATAAACAAATACAGAAAACACACCACAGAAAAATTTGAATAAACAATCTTCAGTAACACTTACTATCAAGTCTCTTGCCAAAAGAAATACAGAGCGCTATTTAACGAAGTAAAAAAATTAAAATCTCATTTTTCGCCAGAAAGCTTCGATCTATTTCGATATAAACGATTTTTCAGAGAGCCTTACAAATTCAAGACT
>JAAYUQ010000101.1 GCA_012517575.1 Bacteroidales bacterium
ACGTTCAACATAAATCAAATAAATTTGATTTTGTTTTCGCTTAAACGCTGCTTTCAAGACTGTGCCCACTTCACTCGAAAAACTTACGCTCGAAAAGCTGAAATCGTCCAAACTCACTCCGACGAAATACGTCGGAACTCAAACAAGGACGATTTTTAAACGCTTTTCTCACTTGTTTTTCGGCTCATTGGACAAGGTCAACCCGAAGAGCTTAGTTTATATGTTCTGTTTTAAAGATATATAAACCAAATGTTTCAATTTTTGTCATGTACTAAACTTTTTTTATAAGATTAATTCAATATCTATGAAACAATATCTTCAAATCCTTCGTTTACCTAATCTACTTTTTATCGCTTTTGTTCAGTTTGCCATGTCTGAAGCCGTTATTATGCCGCTTTTGCTTACTTATGGTTTTGACGCAGGCATTGGTTCACAAAGACTTTTATTGTTGATATGGAGCACGATATTGATTGCTGCCGGCGGATATGTATTAAATGATTATTTTGACGTCAAAATCGATACCATCAATCGACCCGAAAAGATGATTGTGGGAAAAACTATCTCTCGCTCTTCTGCCATGCGGTATTATCAAATTCTGACTACTTTGGGAATACTCTCAGGTATTATTCTTGCCTTTCGGGTAAAAAGTTTTGCACTTGGTTTTATTTTTTTGGTTGTTCCGGGTATGTTATGGTTTTATTCGGCTACCTACAAAAGACAATTTCTGACAGGAAACATTATTGTTGCTTTTGCCAGCGCTCTTTCTGTCCTTTTACCTGCCATTTTCGAACTGGCTGTATTAGAAGGTCAATATGGAAAATTGATTTTTGAAACGCCCCTCCCGAAACAAATTTACGCTTGGGTAGGTGGATTTTCCGTTTTTGCTTTTTTCTGTACCATGTTGAGGGAAATTATTAAAGATGCAGAAGACATTGTTGGCGACAGAGAAATGGAATGTCGCACATTGCCAATCGTTTGGGGAATCAGAAAGACTAAAATTGCCCTTTATGGCTTTATTTTGCTCATCGTTGCCGGTTTGCTCTGCACCGACTTTTTTCTCATTAGTTTTAGCGGTAGCTTTACAATTCGATACATTATTTTTGGATTGATTATACCTTTCGTTTGTTTGGCATATCTGATTTTTAAAGCTGAAAATTCTCAAGACTTTCATCAAGCCTCTATTCTTTCTAAGGTTATCATGTTGTTAGGCGTTTCCTACAGTTTTGTGTTTTATTTTTTGCAGGCTCGGCAGTATCATTTCCCCATTTTTCATACTTTTATGGTTCAATAAATCTGTAAAATGTCCATCAATGTCTTTCAACTCAAATTAATTTCCGATTTTGATTTGAAATTTTGTAATTTTGATGCTCGTTAATTAGATATTACTTTTTTGTTCAAGATTTTACTTACTCGTTTCGGATTAATAGTTGCATATTTTTCCATTAGAATTTATTACTATGTTGATGTTACTTTCTCCTGCAAAGATTCAGAATACCAAACTTCCAAAAAATTCATATCCTTCAACAATACCGGAATTTTTGGATGAAGCCGAGTATTTGATTGACAAAGTTCGCGAACTTTCTCTGCGTGAATTGGCTCAATTACTCGGCGTCAATTCGCAATTGGCAGAACTCAATCGCGATCGTTTTTACGGCTGGCATCGCCCTTTTACTATCAATAATGCAAGGCAGGCTGTGTTGGTTTACAATGGAGAAGTTTTTCGAGGTTTGAATGCTGCTTCCATGTCCGAAAATGAGTTGATGTATTTGCAGGAGCATTTACGAATTTTATCCGGTTTGTATGGCGTTTTGCGTCCTCTCGATTTCATTCAGCCGTACCGTTTGGAAATCAGCAGCAAGTTAATTACCCCTGCAGGCAATGATTTGTACGATTTTTGGAACAAGAAAATCACAGATTCTGTTTCCCGAACTTTTCAATCCTCCGGTGAACCGCAAATTTTGCTTAATCTCTCTTCCAGCGAATATTTTAAAGCCATTGATGCTAACCTTTTCAATGGCAAAATTGTAGATGTCGAATTTTTGGAAAATGATAACGGGAATTTTCGTCCCATTGTTGTGTATTTAAAAAAAGCGCGCGGCATGATGGTGCGTTTTGTAACTCGTTATCAAATAGAAAATGTTGATGACCTGAAAGGATTTGATATGGAGGGTTATTGGTATCATCCCGAACTGTCTAACGATAACAAAATGGTTTTTGTCAGGTGATGAGGCAGATTTTCTTGGTTTTTTCCACAACTTTATCTCGACTAATTTGTTTCTAAATATAATTTTTCAATTGATGGTGGAATCATATTTCTTAAAAGTTGCCTTAAATAAAATGTAAAACGTTTGTTTTGTTTGATTTTTTTTTTGTCGATATTCAAATATCTTATCAGTAAATACTTGAATGAGAAAGTGCGTTTAATCTTTTCACCTGGAAAAATTCGAGATTTAATTTTCAAAATGGAAAGGGAAATTTTTATTTAAAAACTAAATTTATGTGGGTTTTAATTGTAATTTTATTGGCTTTTGCTCTTGTTTTAATGGTGTTTACCTATTTTGGCAGAAAAAATAAACCCGACGAAGAGGTAATTCAAATCAAGGAAAACCTTGAATGTTGTGGTGCTCATGCTGTTTGTGAAAGGGAAAGCCTTTTGAATACGGAGAATAAAATTGAGTATTACGATGATGAAGAACTTGATTCGTTGAGCGGCTTGTCCCCGGAACAATACTCAGAAGAACAAATGGAACTGTTATCAGAAGTTTTCTATAGCTTGCAGGAAAAAGATGTCAGCGGATGGCTGCGGAGTATGCAGATGCGTGGCATAGAATTGCCTCAGCAGTTGCGCGAAGAAGCATTATTGATAGTTTCCGAAAGAAGAAATTTGTGTTAAGGTACGCATTTAGAAGTATTAGATTTGAGTTTGAAAATAAGATAAATCGTTAAAACAGCACTGATGATCCCCAACCACCAAGTACTGCTGGCTCCAATGTTATCTATGCTCATCTCTTCAGCAGTTGGCTTACTGAAATAGTAAAAAATTACCGCTACGGCATTGTTTGTAAAGTGCGCAATGACAGGTAGCCACAAACTGCCACTCCAAATCAGCGTATAACCAAAAAACACACCCAAGAACCATCGTGGAAAAAATCCGTAAAATTGCAGATGAAAGGCGCTGAATAAAAAACCTGTAATCCAGATGGCAGCATGTATCCCTTTCCAGCGACTTAAAATGTTTTGTAAAGCACCACGAAAAAACAATTCTTCTCCCAATGCCGGGATCAAGGCTATAAGTAACAAATTGAAAAACAATCCACCAATGGAGTTGGTTTCTAAAAGTTGTTGAGTAAGGGTGGCTGCTTCTTCCTCAGATTGTTTCATCCATTCTTCCAATGGCGCCAGCGCTTGTGGCAAAACCAGTTGTTGATTAAGGTAGGAAAGTAAATTGATAAGGGGTATGGCTATCAGCATAATGAGAATGACATACCGAACAGACAATGAATCTGGCTTTTGATGAAGCGCCAGATACTCGGTTGGTTTGCTGTCACTGCAGAGATACCCAAACAAAAAAGGAGGAATCAAAAATATAGCAACAGACTGAATCAGT
>JAAYUQ010000102.1 GCA_012517575.1 Bacteroidales bacterium
GGCTGCATCAGCTTGGAATTTGAAGAAAATGATGGAAAAACTCAAAGAAGAGTTTTTTTGTTTCATTTTTAGATTACTTTTTCGCCAAAACTTTTATAACCTTGCCGCTTAAAAATAGACTTTTTAAGGAATGACTATTTAGGTTATGAGAAAATATATAAATGTGAAAGTTGAAGGAATAATTTTATTTTTAATGATAATTTTTTGTTCTTCAACTCAGGCTCAGGAATTTCAATTGAATTCATCTGGCTATTTTCAAAATAAAGGGGTTGATGTGATGGCCTATGACGATATTTATCCGGAAGGTCATCAGGGAGGTGTATCTCTCATCATGCATGGCAAACGTTTAGCAACCAATGGGGATATTCGTTTAGAGTCAACGCCTGGGCAATGGCAACCTGTTCCCAAGCAAAGGGAGCGGAAAGTGGATCAAAAAGCCAATATAATTAGGACCCATTTAAGTTATCCCGATTCTTCGAGGCATCTGACCGATTTCAATCCTATGATTTATCCTGATTTGGTATTTAATTATACTGTCACGGTAAAAGGAGAAGGTCCGTCAATTATTATAACTGTCGATTTGGATCGCCCTATACCAGAGAAGTTTCTGGGGAAAGTCGGCTTTAATTTTGAACTTTTTCCTGGTGCACTTTTCGGAAAGCCTTGGATAATGGACAATCAGTCAGGGATATTTCCGAGACAACCTAACGGACCAACTCGTTACGAACCATCTAATTTTTCTTCCGTGGGCAATTTTAACCCTGCGGGAAAAGCTTCTGTGAAACAGTTGGCAGGCGATGGAGGATATAGTCCTATCATTGCGGATGATATTGTTTCCGAACCCTATGCTGCAGGAAAACGCCTGGTTGTTTGTCCCGATGATCCTTACAGTAAATTCACGATTGAATCAAAAGGGAGTGAGCTGAAGCTATACGACGGACGCATGAACCATAACAACGGCTGGTTTGTGGTCAGGAGTGAAATTCCGGCAGGGAAAACAGCGGCTGCAATCCAGTGGGTGATCACGCCAAATGTTGTGAACAGTTGGTTGTATGCTCCAGTTGTGCAAATCTCGCAAGTGGGTTATCATCCTGCTCAACCGAAGACAGCCATTATCGAGCTGGATAAAAGGGATACAAATAGAGAGCGTCCGATACTCTATCGCATTACAACGGAGGGAGAAAAGAAAGTTTTCTCAGGTGAAGGAACAGAATGGGGACAATTTTTGCGTTATAATTATTTAAAATTTGATTTTTCCAACGTACAAGAAGAAGGACTTTATCAAGTTCGTTATGGAAAATCTGCCTCTTCTATTTTTCGTATAGCAAAAGATGTATATGAACGTGGAGTCTGGCAACCAGTGCTGGAATATTTTTTGCCTGTACAAATGTGCCACATGCGAGTAAATGAAAAATATAGAGTTTGGCATGATTGCTGTCATATGGATGATGCACGTATGGCACCGGTTGATTTCAATCATATTGATGGTTATGTTCAAGGACCTTCAACGTTAACGAAGTATAATTCCGGTGATGTAGTCCCTGGTTTGAATATTGGCGGATGGCATGATGCTGGAGATTTTGATCTTCGCGTAGAATCGCAGGCTGGTGAAGCATATATTTTGTCACTTGCTTATGAAGCATTTAAGGTAGATTATGATGTTACTTCAATAGATCAGCATAAAAGAATTACGGAAATTCATCAACCGGATGGAAAACCTGATTTGCTTCAGCAGGTTGAGAATGGTGTTCTTTCTGTAGTTGGAGCTTATCGAACTTTGGGTCGTCTTTATCGCGGCATTATTTGCAATAATTTGCGTCAGTATGTGATGTTGGGCGATGCAGCAGATATGACCGATAAAATTATCGGGAACAAAGATGATCGCTGGGTATTTACGGAAAACAACCCTTCACGTGAGCTCACCACTGCGGCCGAGTTGGCTGCGGCATCCCGGGTGTTGAAAAGATTCAACGATACATTGAGTTTGCAAGCACTCGACTGTGCGAGGGAGTTGTATGAAATAACGGAAGTAAATCAACGTTCCCGTTCTGCCAAAATTCAAGCAGCTACGGAATTGTATTTGACGACAGGAGAAGAAAAATATAAAAACTATCTTCTTTCTGAAAAAGATTTTATTGTCAACAATATAGAAAATGTTGGTTGGTTTATAGCAAGAGCAGAAAAGCAGATAAATCAGCCAGATTTTTCGAAGGTTATTCGGCAAGCACTGGTTGAATTTCATACTCAAATAGATAAACAATCGGCGGAAACTCCTTATGGAATCCCTTATCGTCCTTATATTTGGGGAGCTGGGTGGGATATTCAATCATTAGGTTTTCGTCTTTATTTTCTTCATACTGCTTATCCTGATATTTTTGGCAAGGAATATATTTATGATGCCTTGAATTTTGTATTGGGTTGCCATCCGGGAGAGAATACTTCTTCTTTTGCTTCTGGTGTTGGAACGCTTTCTACAACAGTAGCCTATGGATTTAATCGAGCAGATTGGACTTATATTCCGGGCGGTGTTGTTTCAGGGACAGCCCTGATACGTCCCGATTTTCCTGAATTACTTCGATTCCCATTTCTATGGCAACAGGTTGAATATGTAATGGGTGGTGGTTCTTCTCATTATATGTTTTTAGTGTTGGCTGCCCAACAATTGCTTAATCAAAAATAAAAACGATGAAAAAATTTTTAATTGTTTTGTTAATTGGTTTCGCTTCATTTCCTTTGGCTATAAAAGCTCAAAATTCCTCTCAGAAAAGTGTTCCTTTACTGGTCGAAGAAGTTACCAGGGATTTAAAGGAAAATATTCTTCCTTTTTGGGAAAAGAATGCGCCTGATCCCAGAGGAGGCTTTTATGGAACGATTCTTAATGATGGTACTCCCCAATTGGATGCTCCGAAAGGAGGTGTTCTTAATGCTCGAATTTTATGGACTTTTTCAAAAGCTTATCAATTGTTTGGTAATGAAGAATATAAACGAATGGCTGATCGAGCTCAAGAATACTTTATAAAATATTTTATCGATCATAAATATGGCGGCACTTTTTGGTCCCTTCATGCGGATGATACTCCTAATATTACTGATAAACAGACTTACGGAATTGTTTATGGAATCTATGGTTTAGCACAGCATTATCAGGCAACAAAAAATAAAAAAAGTTTAAATCAAGCTATAAATTTATACAAAATATTGGAAAAACATGCATACGATGCAGTCAATGGGGGTTATATTGAATCATTTACACAAGACTGGCAAGTACCTGTGCAATATGGTTATGACGGTAAAGGAATTGCTTCCAAAACAATGAACACTCATTTACATGTGCTTGAAGCTTATACGCTGCTTTATCAAGTTTGGCCGAATCAGCAGTTAAAAAATCAATTAAAAAATTTGATCAATATTTTTCTCAATGAAATAATCGATCAGCAGAGATGGCATCAGAAACTTTTTCTGACAATGGATTGGAAAAATCTCGAAAACATTGATTCTTATGGACACGATATGGAACTCTCGTGGTTAATATATGAAGCAGCTCAAACTTTAAAGGATACTTTTCTTATTGAGCAGGTTAAACCTGTAACCATACATTTGGTGAATACTCAAATGAAAGAAGGATGGACACCAGAGGGTTATCTACTTTATGAGAGCACAGAGGGAAAAATCCGTGGCGGAATTGAATGGTGGCCACAGGCAGAATCGGTGATAGCCTTTTTTAATGCTTGGCAAATAACTGGTGAGCCAATATATCTGAATGCTTGTATTAAAACATGGAATTGGATAAAAAATCATCTTATTGATTACCAATATGGTGAATGGTTCAGTGGACTTTTTCCTGACGGCACTCCCGATAGAAGTAGGCCGAAAGCTGATCTATGGAAATGTCCTTACCATAACAGTCGTATGGGATTTGAATTGTTTAACAGGACACATTAATTAATCAGTATTTTCTCTTATAAATATTCTAAAAAGTATTCTTCTTTTCTTTTGTTTTTTGATTTTTGTTTTTAAACGACAAATTATATTTATATCGGGAATTTATATTGTCTAATACATTGAAAATAAATAAAATGAAAAAGTTAAAACTTATTTTTCTCTTACTTGCCTGTATTTCTATAAATTTATCTGTTACAGCGCAAAACTATAAAAATTTCAAGTGTGCTATTTACTGTCGAGCTTATGAAGTAAAAAAAATGAGTGATCCGAATTGGTTGAAAAATGCTTGGGATACTATTTCAAAACAAGTCCACGTAGATAAAATCTATCTGGAAACTCATCGTGACCTTTTGACAGTTGATGATGCAACTTTGGAAACAGCTATTCGATTTTTCAAAGGAAAAGGTCTTGAAGTATGCGGAGGTATTACTTACACCATTAACGAAAGTAATAGTTTTGAAACATTTTGCTATTCCAATCCTGAACATAGACAGAAAGTAAAAGAAATAGCTGAGCTTACTGCACGTCACTTTGAAGAATTTATTCTGGACGATTTCTTTTTTACCAATTGCAAATGTGATTTGTGTATCGCTGCAAAAGGCAATAAAAGTTGGACAGATTATCGTCTCGGGCTTATGAAAGATGCTGCTGCCAATTTGGTTATTAATCCGGCAAAAGCAGTAAATCCTAAGGTAAAGGTTATTATAAAGTATCCCAATTGGTACGAGCATTTTCAAGGTCTTGGTTTTAATTTGAAAGATGAGCCGCCCTTATTTGATGGAATTTATACTGGTACTGAAACACGTGACCCTTCTTCCAATCAACATTTGCAACAATACGAAAGCTATGCTATTTTCAGGTATTTTGAAAACATAAAACCAGGTAAAAACGGAGGAGGTTGGGTAGATACAGGTGGCTTACGCGATATCGACCGTTATGCTGAACAATTGTGGCTGACGCTTTTTGCAAAAGCTCCTGAAATAACATTGTTTGATATCCGGCAAATGCTTTATCCCTTGAAAGAAGATTTACGCCCTTCATGGCAGGGCATTTTCAATTTTGAGGAAATGAAAAAACCTATTCCGCTTAAAGATGGAGGTGTATTTATTTCAACCAAAATGGCTCGGGCTGCTGGATATTCTCTTGAAATAGTTGATAAAGTTTTAGGGAAATTGGGGAAACCTGTTGGGGTGAAGAGTTATAAGCCATTTCATTCAGTAGGAGAAGATTTTTTACAAAATTACTTTGGCATGATAGGTATTCCGATTGAAATGGTTCCTGAATTTCCTAATAATGAACCAGTTGTGTTACTTACTGAAACTGCCTCTTTTGACCCGGATATTATCAATAAAATTAAAGCCCAACTGAATCGGGGAGGGAATGTGGTAGTTACTTCAGGTTTTTACAAAGCCATGGAAGGAAAAGGAATTGAAGATATTGTTGAGTTACGAGTTACCGATCGAAAAGCAAACGTGAAAACATTTTCAACAGGATGGGAAACATCTTTTTCTAAAAATGAAATGTTGATTCCTCAGATAAATTATTTGACCAATGATTCTTGGGAAATTATTTCTGCACTCGACGATACGAATGGTTGGCCTATTTTGCATTCAGCCGATTATTCAAAAGGTAAATTTTATATTTGGACAATTCCCGATAATTTTGTTGATCTGTATAATTTGCCTGAATCTGTCTTAAATCGTTTACGTCAGATTGTTGCTGGTCATATAAATGCAGAATTAGAAGGACCAGCCAAAGTGAGTTTGTTTGTCTATGATAATCATTCATTTGTTGTACATTCGTTTCTCGATCAAGAGGTTTCTGTAAAAATTCTTTTAGACAAGAATGAGAATGAAATTATCGATGCGGTATCGGGTGAAAAAATTTCTGGTAAATCACGAAAATCTTTATTTGATAACCAAAAAATGACTAACAATGTAAAAATGTTTGAAATAAAAATAAAACCTCATTCATTCAGGGCGTTTAATTTTTAATATGATTATCCGTATAATGACCTATATCTGGATATTCTGCTTCACGAGCTAAATTCCGATATCTTAATAGTTTTTTAAAGAACACGACTATACACTACTCTTTGAAGATAGGATTTGCTATATGATAAAATTCATATAGTTGAAAGAAAACAACGTTTGAATCACAACTAATTAAAACATTTAAGTTTTTTGCTAACATTGGATATACTTTTCTCGCTGATTTGCGCTGTATTTTTTTCTATGTTCATCTTCGTTTTTTAACTGCGGTTATCTGCGTGAAATATTCTTTATTTTCTATTTTTGAAGCGAGGTTCTGCAGTTTCCCTAAATTCAGTATTTCAATCAGATAATTTCTAATAATAGGTAGTTTTGCGGAGAATCAAAATTTTTAATATAAAGTTAATTCCAAAAATAAAAAGAAGAGGTTCGATGCGAGATATGCATTTTGAGTTGAGAATATCCATATATGACATCTCTACAAAATTAATATTTAGGTCGGTACTTTATCGTATAATAGATTATTCATTTTCAATTTGTAAGGATTAAAGTAATTAGAAATTACTGAAAAGGTTTAAAAATTAAAATTCCTTATTCAATTTGCAATTTATATTAACATTTTACATATTTGTATAAGTTTTAATAAAATGGGTAGATAGAACCACGATGAAAAAATGGATTCTACCATCAATTGACCGAAATTTGCAAACATTATTATTTCAAAATAAATTGTTTTTCTGAAATAAACTCGATTTGAAAGTTAATTAATTGTGTAAAATACTCTAAAATAATTTTTTAAAAAGTCTCGCATGAAAAAATTAAATTTTTCCCTTTTATTCATTTTGTTGATTGGAATTAAAGGATTTGCACAACCGGGATACGTGCCTACAAAAGAGAATCTACAAAATCGCAAGGAATTTCAGGACATGAAATTTGGGGTATTCATTCATTGGGGCATCTATAGCATGATGGCTGATGGTGAATGGGTTATGAATCTGAAAAATATAAATTATAAAGAATATGCCAAGTTAGCAGAAGGTTTTTATCCATCAAAATTTGATGCTGCTAAATGGGTAGCTGATGTGAAAGCTGCCGGAGCTAAATATATTTGTATTACCACGCGTCATCATGACGGCTTTTCCATGTTTGGAACCAAACAATCAACCTTCAATATTGTTGATGCCACTCCCTTTAAACGGGATGTAATTAAAGAACTGGCAGATGAATGTCATAAGCAGGGAATTAAACTGCATTTTTACTATTCGTTGCTCGATTGGTCGCGTACCGATTATTATCCGCTGGGAAATACGGGACATGGCGTTGGTCGGCTGGAACACGGAAATTGGTCGAGTTACCATCAATTCATGTTGAATCAATTGACGGAGCTGCTCACCAATTATGGCAGAATTGGTGCCATTTGGTTTGACGGAAAATGGGATCAAGATCAAACGCCGGATTTTGATTGGCATTTTAATGAAATTTATGTTCTTATTCACCGATTGCAACCGGGTTGTCTTGTCATAAACAATCATCATCAAACGCCAATAGAAGGAGAAGATGTTCAAACTTTTGAAAAAGATTTGCCGGGACAAAATACAGCCGGTTTTTCAAAAAATCAAACTATTGCTGCTCTTCCTCTCGAAACTTGCGAAACCATGAACAATTCGTGGGGCTATAATATTACCGATCAGCATTACAAATCTGAAAAGGAATTGATTCATTATTTGGTGAGAACAGCAGGCTACAATGCAAATTTACTGTTGAATGTCGGGCCTCGACCCAATGGCGAATTTCCCGATATGGCTATAGAACGTTACTATGCCATAGGGAACTGGTTGAAACAATATGGAGAAACCATTTACGGAACTCGCGGAGGCCTTATCAGTCCGCGTCAATGGGGCGTAACTACGCAAAAGGGGAATATTTTATATGTGCATATTCTCCAACTTCAAGATGAAGCTTTGTTTCTTCCGTTGAAAGATAGAAAAATAAAATCGGCTAAGGTATTTATCGATAAAAAACCGGTAAAGTTCAATACGGTTTCTGATGGTGTTGTCCTGTCGTTTGAAAAAGTTCCTGATGAAACAGATTATGTGATAGAATTGGAACTCAAATAATAAAATATTCTCCGGCAAAAAAATCCTCTGCAAGTTTTGAAATTTTGCAGAGGATTTTATAAGAAAAAAAACAAAATTTCAGTATGTTTCTCTCAAATGTCTTATTGAAATAGGAGTCTTCTCCGAAGCTTTAAGTTGGGAAGAAGTAATGACAACAGTCTTTTTTTCTCCCGGCATCAGGTCAAAGAAATTATCAGAAAATTTGGCTCCTTGAATAGGAATTTCTACAAAAACATCCTTAGCCAGATATTTGCTCGACAGGATTATGATGTACTTTCCATCCGAATAGGTAACGGTCTTTTTAATGGTTGTTTCAGGAAGTTGCAGGTTTATTGGCCAAAAGAAATAAATATTTTTCCCAGATATAAAGTTTCCCTTCTTATCATTCAACCATGCACGAATTACACAATGGTGTTTTTGTTCCTCGGTTAACAGATCAGCTGTTTTATAGGTTAATACTTTAAAGGACTTGTTGGCTATTGCCGAAACTGCTTGTTTAAAATTTTTAAGTATTTTTCCTTCAAAGTCAATCACTTGCACGTGTAGTTGCAGGTTGTCCACATCTTCGAGTTTGTCTGAGAGAACAAAAAAGCTCAGTTGACTGTTATTTAATTCGGAACCAAGCGCAATTGGTGAAAAAACATCCCGAGCTTTGTAATGCAATGCCTTCCAGTTGTTATAATAATCAATGCTTGACCACGAAACCACTGGCCAGTCGTCGTTAAGTTGCCAATACAATGTTCCCATGCAATAAGGCTGATTCCTACGATGTGCTTCTATTCCTTCTCTCATTCCGTTTCCCTGCATCACCAGCCCCACATAAACAAAATCTTCAAAGTTTTTTGGTGTGTGATAATACATCTGCATGTATCTTTTTATTACTTCATTTCCAATGCCACTTTTCTGATGAATTTTCATTACGTCAGAATTAATATCCAAATCCTTTTCAGAAGCAAAAGTTCTTATGGTTTTCATTTCGGGGAAAGATTGGAATCCAAATTCACTCATGAATCGGGGAATGCGTTCGTTCAGTATTTCAAAAGGTTCACGTCCGTGCCACAAACCCCAATAGTGAGCATCTCCAAATCTTAAACTTTCAGTATTTACCCAGTTGGCAGAGTCCGGAGAACTTTGAATGTAATTGCGTGTGCCATCATATTGCTGAACCAATTCCGGAATCAATTTGCGGAAAGTTTTGTTATAACCTTTTCGAAAATTTTTCATAATGTTGGATGAATATTGTTTCTCCCATCCCCAATGTTCCAATGCTTCGCCAATTTCGTTGTTCCCGCACCAAAGAGCAAGTGATGCATGATTTCTGAGTCGTTTTATGTTGTAGATAATTTCGTCATTTACATTGGAAAGAAAAGCTTCATCCGAAGGATAAGTGGTACAAGCAAAAATAAAATCCTGCCAAATTAAAATTCCTTTTTCATCGGCAAGTTGGTAAAAATAATCGTTTTCGTAAATTCCGCCGCCCCAAACACGAAGAAAATTCATGTTTGCTCCGGTAACATTTTCAAACAAGCGGTCATAATATTCTTTGTCTTGTCGAGTTACCATAATTTCGCCGGGAATGTAATTTGCCCCCTTTGCAAAAAAAGGAATACCATTTACTTCGAAATAAAAATTTTTCCCGTATGAATCAGCTTCGTAAACCAGCCGAATTCTGCGTAATCCAATCTGTTCGGTTTTTTCTGTTATGGTTTGATTGTCTTTTTGAATTTTTACTGTAAAATTGTACAAATTCTGTTTTCCCCAGCCTGCCGGCATCCAGCGTTGTGGATTGAGAATTTCCAAAGGAATATTGAAAAAATTTCTACCGTGTTTAATGGTAATTTCTTTACTCGTTTCCTTCATGTCTTTATTACTCAATCCGTACTGAATAATGATATTAGCCTTAAACGGTTCTTTGGTTACGGAATAAACCTCAATCTGATTTTCTATCTGCGCTGTTTGGGCAGTAACATTAAGTTGCTTAACATAATAATCTTCTATGCGAGCAGTGTTGAAAAAAGTCAACGAAATAGGTTTCCAGATTCCCATTTGCACCAGACGCATTCCCCAATCCCAACCAAATTGATACGGTGCCTTTCGCGAGTACACACTCATTTTCTTCTCTCCATGATCATTTCCTGCCGGATATTCAAATCCGTTTGTTATGTTTGCAGGTTCCATGAAGGTTATCGGAGAGTAAAACCGTATATATAATTGATTTTCCCCTTTTCTCAAAATCTCTTTGACGGGCACTTTGTATCCTATAAACATGTTTTGAGCATGGAGAATTTTTGAACCATTCAGAAAAACATCGGCATGGGTATCCAATCCTTCAAATGTCAGAATGGCATCTTCAAATTGAAGTTCTTTTTCTGTTAAATTGAATGTTTTTCTGAAATCCCAATTTTCGTTTTCAGGCCATTGTACCAAGTTTTCATTTGTACCAAAATAAGGGTCGGGCAAAATATTGTAACGAATCAAATCTTGTTGTACGGACCCCGGAACTTGTGCTTCTTGCCATTCGTTCTTTCCATTTTGTGAAAATTGCCAACCATCATTCAGTTCAATATTATTTATTTTCTGCCCATTCGAAAAAATTGCTACCAGTAAACATAAAACAAAAGTTATTTTTTTCATTTTTTTGTATTGACTCTTTACGTTAAACAACTTACAAAGATGCAAAAACCATTGCAATGACTTTGTTTGAAAAACAGTATTTTAATTTCTTTAATTTCTTTTGACTATTTTGTCTAATATTTTATATTTCAATTGGTTGGAATGTATATTATTTTCTCTTTTAATTAATTTAGTGTTATTTTCCTTTTACTCAAAATTAGAAAAAAATTCTTTTATGCACAAAAAATTAGTAAGCTGAATCAAAAATAAGTTGTTTACAATTCAATTATAATGAGTTGAAATATTAAATAATGAAACATAAATACATTTTTTTGGAATATTTCAGCAAAAGATGAAACGTAGAAAAAAATAAATGAAATGAAAAAGCAAAAGATTACGTTTTAACTTTCTTACTTTTATGAATAAATTTTTTAATCTTAAATATCATGCTTATGAAAAACAAATTTTTTATGAAAACTTATCTTGCCTTAATTTTCAGGAATCATTCCATTAGCCTTTTGAATAAAACTTTTCAAGAAAGCGATTAATTGAACCAAATTAATTTTAAATGAATATACTTATGAAGAACAATGTCTTAAAAAAGTTGGGGATAACATTATTGACAATAATGATCCCTTATTGTGTTTTTTCACAATCCATTACAGTAAAAGGAACGGTTACCGACAACAACAACGAGAGCTTAATTGGTGTAACAATCAAGGAAGTTGGCACGAATAACGGAACAATTACCGATATTAATGGCAATTTCGAAATAAAAGTTTCTCCCAATTCTTCTCTTTCTTTTTCTTATATTGGTTATAAAAACAAAACTGTAAAAGTTGGTAATCAGCGCATTATCAATGTGGTGATGGAGCCTGATATATTGGGTCTTGAAGAAGTTGTGGTAGTGGGTTACGGACAAATGAAACGAAGTGATTTAACAGGTTCGGTTGTTTCCGTAGGTACTGAAGCCATTCAAAAATCTATTTCTACTTCCATTGATCAGGTACTTCAGGGACGTGCTGCAGGAGTACAGGTGCAGCAAACTTCGGGAATGCCCGGAGCCAGTGCTTCTATCCGCATTCGAGGAATCAATTCGTTAAATGCTTCAACCGAACCAATCTATGTAATTGATGGTGTAATTATTGAAGGAGGAGCATCAAATTCCACAAGTACCAATACCAACCCTCTGGCAGCGATCAATCCTGCCGATATTTTATCTGTAGACATTTTGAAGGATGCATCGGCTACAGCGATTTATGGTTCGCGAGGTTCAAATGGTGTTATCCTCATTACGACAAGAAAAGGGAAAAAAGGAGAAGCTCTTGTTGGTTATAATGGTTATGTTGGTTGGCAACAAATTCCAACAAAAATTGATGTATTGAATTTGCAGGAATATGCCACTCATCGAAATAATTTGGCAGAGTTGGGACTTATAAGTTATAATAACAATTATGTTCGTCCCGATTTATTGGGAAAAGGAACGGATTGGCAAGAAGAATTGTTCAAAACTGCTTTAATGCACAATCACAATCTTTTCATTTCAGGAGGAACCGATAAAAATACTTATAATTTAAGCGGAGGGTATGCCAATCAAGATGGAATAGCTGCCGGCTCAGGCTTTGAACGATTAAATTTGACTGGAACTTTTGACTCGCAAGTGAAAAGTTATTTAAAAGCAGGCGTAACCTTCGCTTTTTCCAATACTTCGCAACAACTTACCGTTTCGGATCAGTCGCTGGTAATTACTGCACTTAAAACACCGCCTGATGTGCCTGTTCGGA
This sequence comes from Bacteroidales bacterium, assembly GCA_012517575.1. Lineage (GTDB taxonomy): Bacteria > Bacteroidota > Bacteroidia > Bacteroidales > Paludibacteraceae > MVYY01. Next base: position 12,448 of record JAAYUQ010000102.1, read on the forward strand.
ATCCTGATGGGTCTTTTGCTGCTTCAAATGAACAATATATGCCAACCAATCCAATGGCTATGGCAATGTTGATTGACAACAAAAATAAAACGTATGATCTTCGTTCCAATACTTATTTGGAATTGGAACCTGTCAAAGGATTGACATTTCGTACGGAATATTCTTTCGACAACAATTTATTTAACACCTATCGCTTCCAACCTACTTATCATTTGTCGGAAACCCAATTTAGAGACGATAACGAAGGAACTTATTCTAAACAAAACAACCTGTTCTGGAGCTGGAGAAATATTCTTACTTACGATGTCTCTTTTGGATTGCACAAAATCAACGCCATGTACGGACACGAAATGCAAAGATCTTCTTGGGAATATCTAAGTGGTTCGCGTACTGGCTATCCTACCAATGGAGCTACCGATTTGGCACTGGGAGATGCTACCACAGCAGCAAACAATGGATATTCGGGCGCTAATTCACTGCTATCGGATTTTGGACGAATATTTTATTCTTATTCAGATAAATATATGTTAACCAGCACATTGCGTTACGACCGCTCTTCGAAGTTTGCACCCGGAAAGCGTGATGGCTGGTTTCCTTCAGCAGCTCTGGCATGGAGAGTTTCAGGGGAAGATTTTATGAAAGATAACCTAACGATAGATAATTTAAAACTTCGTTTAGGCTGGGGACTTGTTGGTAATCAAAATATCCCTGATAATTATGCATGGTTGGCTACATATACTACTTCAACCACTAATTGGGGAACGGGTTTAATTGCTGCCAATACCCCCAACGAATATTTAACGTGGGAATCAACCAGCTCAAGCAATATAGGTGTTGATTTGAGCCTATTTAAAAGTAGAATTGAATTTATTGCCGATATGTATTACAAAAAAACTAATAATCTTTTGTTGCAAGCTTCATTGCCTGCCTATGTAGGAACTTCTGGACAAGGTTCAAGTAGCCGTCCATGGGTAAATTTGGGTTCGTTAGAAAATAAAGGATTTGAATTTACTTTAAACACCATCAACATTGATCGCAAAAAATTTCAATGGCGAACGAATGTGGTTTTTACTCTGAACAGAAATAAAGTTCTCTCCATAAACACACAAACCGGCGAAGATGTGCGCTCTATTGATGATTCGAGTTGGGGAGCTACCGGTTATACCATCATCAATCGTACGGTTGTAGGACAGCCAATTGGCCAATTTTATGGGTATCAAATTATTGGTCGATTCGAAAAAGCAACCGATTTTTATTACAAAGATGAAAATGGCAATGTGAAACCTGTTCCTGTCATGAGTGGTCTGACCATTGATGAACAAAATGGATTGTGGATTGGCGACTATATTTATAAAGATATATACAAGGATGGAATTATCGATCAAAAAGATAGAACTTTCATAGGTAATCCCGAACCAAAATTTACTTATGGAATTGGAAATACTTTTACCATTGGGAACGTTGATTTTACACTATTTCTTACCGGAGTTTACGGGAATGATGTGGTGAATTATGCCCGTCGATATATGGGCAATCCACGTCGTAATATTTCAAACTTATTCAGCTATGCAATTAATTATGCCAAGACGGATTTGATAGATCCCAATGGGCCGAATGATTATAGAAATGTAAAAATAGTTGGAGGCGATTGGAACATGTGCCGAATCCCTTTGTCAACAGCAACATCCGATTACGATTTTGCCTTCAGTGATCGTTTCATTGAAGATGGGTCTTATTTGAGAATTCAGAATATTTCTCTCGGGTATACCTTCCCCAGAAAATTAATTAGTAAATCGGGAATATCCAACCTGAAAATTTATGGGAATATACAAAATGCCTATACCTTCACGAAATACACAGGATATGATCCAGAAGTCGGAATTTCATATAGTGGTGGAAATCAGTTAAATGGTGTGGATAATGGACGGTATCCGTCTCCAAGAATCTATACGATAGGACTCAATGTTTCTTTCTAACTTATTAAATACGAACAGACATGAAAACAAAAAATATCTTCTATTCATTGTGCATTGCTTCAGGCCTTGTACTAAATTCTTGCAATGATTTTCTGGACATTCAGCCCAACAATCTAATAACAGGAAGCAGTTTGACAACTGAAAATCTTTCTTCACTCACAGCTCCGCTTTATAATAGGGTTTGGTTCGACTTCAACGATAAGTTTTATTTTGGTTTAGGTGATGGAATGTCATATAACCTGTATGCTCCTTATTCCGATTATGTTTATCCTTTTGGAGATTTGTCGGTTACGGGATTAACCGGCCCGCTGGTAAGTGCTTGGGCTTCACTGTATGTTGTTGTTCAACAATCCAACAAAGTAATAAAAAGTATTAATGAAAGTTCTGCCAGTCAGGAAGCAAAAAATCAATACATAGCCGAAGCCAGATTTATGCGTGGTACGGCATATTGGTATCTTGCTTCATTATGGGGAAACGTGATTATTACTGAAGATCCTTCACCGTTGGCAACCAACCCTATCGTAAATTCCAATCCGCAAAAAGATGCTTTTGAATTTGCCATTCGCGATATGGAATTTGCTGCAAAATATCTGCCTGAAACAGTTGGACAAGCTGGAAGGGTAAATCGTTATAGTGCTTTTGGAATGTTGTCGCGGTTTTATTTAGCATATTCGGGTTTTGTAGCTTCTAACTATGGAGAAAATCCAAATGTAGGGACAAGAGATATTAATTATTTGAACCTTGCTAAAAAAGCAGCTGAGGAAGTAATTAACTCAGGAACATTTAAATTGATGGATAATTATCCTGATTTATTCAAAGTGGAAAACAATAACAATTCTGAGTCGATGTTTGCTTTTCAATGGGTACCCGGATTAAGCAGCAGCACAGGGTATGGCGTCATCAATACACATCAGGCCTATTTTGCTTACAGCTCTGAAATCACTGGTGATGATGCTGCTTGGGGAGATTGGACGCGATGTCCGTATGATATGATTAAAGAATATGAAAAAAATGATACTATTCGTCGAAAAGCCACTTGGATGGGTTATGGAGATCATTATCCTGAAATCAACAAAGCAAATGGTGGAATTACTTATAATCGAAATGTTTCCGGCAATAGCTCTACTACACTCAATGTAAAAAAAGGTGTTACAGGGTCAAGCAAGGATAATCCTGCAATTGCACGAATGAATTCGGCTTTGGATAATTACATGCTACGATTGGCAGAAGTTTATCTGAATTATTCAGAAGCAATTTTAGGGAATGATGCGAGTACTACTGATGCTATTGCCTTGAAATATTTTAATGATGTTCGCACTCGTGCCGGGATGCCAGCCAAAACAAGTATAACTTGGGAAGATATTCGTCATGAACGCCGCGTAGAATTCTGTATGGAAGGACGTTATTGGTACGATTTGTTAAATCGGGCATATTTTAAACAACAGGAAGTGATCAATTACATCATTAGTCAGAATCGTGGCACTATCACACCTTATTTATTTAGTGCACCAAACAATCTCAGAATAGATGAAGAACAAGATGCTGGCACTCGTGCTATTGGGAACGTGACTCCTGCTATTTTCTTATTACCATATCCTGAATCGGAACTGATTCAAAATCCCAAACTTGCTGATGATCCGGTACCTTACATATTTACAGAAGAAAAAATAACGGATTTGTTTGAATGAAATAGTAATCTTAAAAATATATTCCAATGAAAAATATAAATTTTAAATCCCTTTTGTCTATTCTGACGTTTGTAGCGTCAGCTGTTTTTGCTTTCATGTTCAATTCTTGCGAAAACAATGATGATAAGGCAACTTCAGCACCTGTTAAAATAACAAAAGTTTATTTGGAAGACGCCCAATCTTCTGTGCCCGACAGGGAAGTTACCTTTGCTCGACTCGGTCAGACAATTCGTCTCGAAGGTTCTGGTTTCACAGGAGTAACAAAGGTTTACATTAATGGATACGATAATTATTTTAATCCTGTATTTGTAACTGATAA
>JAAYUQ010000103.1 GCA_012517575.1 Bacteroidales bacterium
AAAAAAATTGATTGATGCTAAAGTCATCGACCCTGAGAAGAAATATATAATAAAAATTCAAGAAGCAAAAAAAGCAGAGGTAGATGGCTAAATGACTCTATTAATCGATAATTCAAAATTACTAAACTTTTTGTTGAACTCCAACAGATCTGTTATTCGGGTTGAGGAACTCAAAAAGCAAGGCTTTAGCGATGAGGAAATACGATCCCTAACGTGGGATCTCCCGAACGGATGGCATTATTCGGAGCCTTCATGGAGCCAAATGTCGGATCCAAACTGGTGGAAGACAAACTTCAGCAATATTGTTCAGATGCATAACGGCGCATTATGTCTGTATTTCTATAAGGAGTGTAGGTGGGCCAAAGAATGATATTGGAAAGAATCAGAAAAGTTATGATTGATTTTCATGTTAGTTTTGAATGGTGGAATTATGTCTGGAAAGCGCTAACAGAATGGGTTAATGAGTTTAGCGCAGCCAATGGAAGAAGTCCTACCTACGATGAAATAAAGAATCATTTACAAGAGATGAATGATGCAAAATATGAACAAATACATTAACTTATAAACCATTTTTGTCCCGAGACCCTTTCTACGCAACTCGGCTGAAAAGCACTGCAGGGGTGCAGTCGAAACAAAATTAAGGTAGTGAAAAAATGGAAAAGAAATGTGATGTTTGCGGGAAATCCAAAAAACCAGAGGATCCAGAAATGGTCTATTTATCAAGTGGTTATCGAATCTGTGATGGATGTTGGAAAACCAAGACACAAAAGAAATATATTTCTAATTCTGTTTCCGGATGGAGATTCGAAGATTTAATGGATGATATCGTCAAAAGGATTGTGAAAGCCCACAATGAAAAAATGTCTTATTTTGATGTTCAAGTCCGGAATAATTTGGAGATGTTTCTCAATGCGCTTCCGAATGGAATAATTGCAAGTAGTGGATCCTATAAAGGTTTTTTAGATAACCATGACATATCATGGAGTTAATAAATAAAATAGCGAGGTGGGATTTAGTGCAATCAACAGCAAATAAAAATGCATTATCCAATTATGAGCAATTCGACAAACTCTATACAATTGTGTTGGATTATTTGACAACGGATATTACAGAAATAAAAGAAAAACTAATTGGGGATGCAGCGAGTATCCTGGGGTTTTCAATCGAATTGGCTCAGAAATATCTGAACGAAATAATGGCATTGGTCTTGATATCCAGGAGTAAGAAGGATCAAATGCAGAAAGATGGACTGGTAATGATTCGTATCGAAATTCAGAAACTGATTTTTTATTTAAGCATAGAATATCTAAAGCAAGTAAAAAAGGAGGATAAAAAATGGTAATGGGAAATAGTCTATCTGCATATAGATTCAAATGTATTGACTGCAGAAAGGAATATGAAACTATTCACTGGGAACATCCAAGCCAACGAATCTGTCAGTCATGCATAATCAATCGCAGAAAAAAGCAAGAATCAGAAGAGCAAGCAAAGAAGAAAGAAAATAGACTTCAGGAGGATCTGGTGGATATTCTGAAAAAGTATGGTGCATTAACGAGAGGGGAATTGGTCGAGAAACTCAACAAGCCTAGAACTACGATTTATGATAATTTAGCAGTCCTGATGAAGCATGATATAGTAAAAACATTCTCGAAAAAGGCTAATGGTCGGGGAAGACCAATTGTTTATTTCCATTTAAATTTAGGAGGATGAAAATATGGCAATAACTGAAGAGGTTAAACAGGCAATTTTTAAGAAGATGGATGAACGATTCATGCAGGAACAACAATCGTTTTTAAAACTACACAATCGAGAAATGAATCTATATGAAAAACAAATAGCGCTAAGAAGAATACAACGGGAAGTTTACTTAACATTCTCTGACGAATCAATCGTTCTCGTCATGAAGGGAGATTCCAAAAAAATACTAATAACTGAGCTCTTTAAAATGCATTATGAATTTAATTTTGATCCAATCCTAACTATCGATCTAGAAAAAAGCGATCCATTCTATAAATTAGTGCACTTTTCTGATGATTGTTTTCATTACGCTCTCGATACAAACAACTCAATTGCTGAGATATACCTAAGCGATTTCATCGATTGGTTGTTAGCAAACTATCCAATCAAATAATAATCTTTTTTACTCATTCAGGTGATCAGAATTGGAATCAAAAAAAGAATCAAAATATAGAAAATACGGAAACTATGGAAAATATATCTCAGTTCATCTTAATGAGGGCCAGGCTAAGGAACTGGAAACTCGAGTGAAACAATCAGGGAAAACGCAGCATAAATTTATCATTGATTCTCTTTTTAATTCTAATTCTAATTCGAATGAATACTATGAACTCTCAAAAGTTTTAGTCAAAATCTTTATCGAGAATGAAATAAAAGCAGAGGTCCCAAAAGAGTTCGTTCAACTCATTCAAAAAATTGCGGAGGATTTATAATGAATGAGAAAGAAGTAGTAGATTTTTCGACATTGAAAAAGAAAAAGCACGAGGATTTAAACGAGATAATCAAGTATGCGGAAGAGTTCGAAAAAGAATTTGCTAATCCTCCAGACCTTAGTAAAACAAATCTTAGTAAAACAAATAATACAACAACAAAAAAGAGCAGTATCAAGAAACAACAACAACCTGAAATCCACTTGGAGGAACTTTTTATTTCCGATGAAGAATTGTGGAGTGAGCTCTCAAAACGAAGATCAGGAGCATTGAAAAACTGGCTAACAATTTCGCATCCAAAATCTGACGAGTGCAAACGAACGTCAGAGCTCTCAGAAATTGCTCAGGCCGTTAATAAAGTGCTTATCTCAAAAATAAACAAAAGGAAGATAATATGATAAACTGGTTCGGTGACTATTGCGATAGAAGACCAGGGCATATGAAAATTAGGAAGTTGAGAATAAATGAAAAAAGAAGCGCTTATCGGAAGGGAAATTATCGGTCAGACATTCGATACTAAGAAGAATAAAAAATTGAAGTTAGGCAGCCACATTACCATTGATTTTACCAGGAAGGAACACACCATGATAATTGCAAAAAGTGGTTCTGGTAAAAGTTACCTGGCTGGGGTAATAGCAGAAGAGTTAATTAAAACGATCGATAATTATGCGGTCATTCTTTTGGATCCCATGGGCATTTTCTCTACATTATCAATTGCCAATAATGGCCCTGAAGTGGAAGCATGGAATTCCGAGTTTCCGGATGTTGAACCAAAAGGATTGGATAATTTTGAAGTATGGATTCCAGCCGGAGATATAGAACATTTTGATAAGGATATGTATGATAAAGCTTTCTCGCTATCATGTAAGGATCTTAGTTTTTCAACGTTATGTTTCGCTTTTGATATGGATCCCCTGGAACCCATGGTTAATCTATTCCGGAAGGCCCAGACCAACATCGCCAAACAAAATCCAAATTATGGTTTGTATAGTTTAAAGGAATATATTAAGGAACATGGGAAGGATTTGGATTTTAAAGAGCAAACTATTGAAGCATTATGCACTAGACTTGATGCTCTACAAGAATTGAAGTTGATTACGGACTATGGATCAAAGTTTAGTGAGATGGTCCAGAGAAATAAGATAGTGGTTTTTGATTTATCGATGAGCTCTAGCTACACTGCTAGAATCATAGTAAACTTTTTTGCAGAACATCTTTTGTCCAGGAGAAAAGTAATCACTAAAAAATTATTGAAGGCACAGCAAGACGAAACCAAGATAGAAATTGAAGATTATATTCCACCAACGCAATTACTGATAGATGAGGCCCATAACTTTCTTAAAGGAAACCCAATGTTGGAGAAGTTCGTTAAAGAGGGAAGAAATGTTGGCTGCATGCTGACGGCAATCTCACAATCTCCCGATTTGAATCGCCATGTTTATGCTAACATTATTCATTTATTTATTGGGCAATTGGTTTTTTCCGATGATATTATGGTTATTAGGGGGATGTTACCATTTGAAGAAAAGGCTGATGAATTTCGGTCTGAGGTTAAAAATCTGGACGTGGGATGTTTTCTCTATTACAATATTGACAGGAAAATAAAAAAGAAAATGAAAGTCAGACCCAGGGAAACCATGCATCCAGCTAGCACCGAGTTAAAAGATGAATTGAATCTAATTAAATCCAAACAAGATATTTTAGAAGAAATTAAAAAATTGGAACGGGAAAAAGAGCAATTCAAAGAGAAATTAAAAATCAATTCGTAAGAGGTGAAAAAGGAAAAATGTCAAAAGAAGAAAAACAATCAAAAAAAGAACGAAAGCGAAAATGGGAAAAAGCCTGGAAGAAACCGACTTGTGAATATCAACAGAAAATAACTCATAAGGATGGAACAAGAGCAATTGTATGCAGTATAACACCACCATCATGCCCAGGGAGAATCTTATGTCCATTATGGAAATGTGAAAATTGTAGTCTGTATATTCTGGAAAAGAATCCAGAATTAATTTCAGAATGGGAAGAAGCCAGTGAAGACGAAGATAATGAAGAGGATCTCGATAATCCAATTAAAATTAAATAATCTGGATTGAGGAACAAAACAAAAGAAAAGAGGAAATGAAAAATGGAAGAATCAAAACAAGTTAAAAAATGTAAAAATAAAAGCAAACAAAAGGAAGTGAAAAAGTTGAGCAAAGGAATAATATTAAAAATATTAGATGAAGAACGAAAAAGGGAATTTATCGGGATATTTGGAACAAACGAAGTTTATATAACTTCACCAGTGCCAATTTCAATAAACACGATGGATGGACCAAAAATGGCATACTTTTTAGATTTGTCATTAATAACTCAGGAACAAAGATCCAAATTGATAGAATCCATCTCTAAGAAGTTTAAACTGGAAAAAGAATTTGTAGAAGAAAATATGGAAAAACATGGAGTACCTATCATGTCAGATCATACGTCAATGTCATGTTACGATTCGGGAGCTTTCTTCAATGCATTTGGACTTTAAATGGAGGGCGTTAATTGAAAGTCATTTGTCCAGCTTGTAAAAAAGAACAAGAATATAATTCTAAATCGGAGGTCAAAAGAAAAAGAAAGAAATGTTCTTTCTGTTCTTACTTTTTTGAGGTTAAGCTAGACCGGACAGCTGACTTTATAAATCGTGATAAGGTAATCCAAAAAGCGAAAACCCAGGAAGTAAAAAAGTTAGGGGATCTCGATAATAAGATTCTACAAGCTATTATTAGTGGAAAAAGAACTCAAGTTGATATTCTGAAAGAACTCCAGAAAATATCTCCATTTATTGAAATATCCATGGTATCCAGACATTTAAAGAAACTCCAAAAACTGGAATTAGTACGCGAAATAAAATCCTATCCTAAGTTTTATGATATCGTTTTGGAAAAACCAAAGGATCCTGAAAATCCAGAAATCAATGGTGTTACAATGCACAAATTTCAATGTGTTACAAAAATAATATCAGGGAATTTTAATCCGGAATTAATTATTAACCAAGTTAAAATGAGAAACTGGACCAAACTATATTTTAAGGAAAATGATTTGCTATTCCAGAAAAACGGAGATTCATCTTTAACCTATTGGCCGACCGGCGCGGGGAAGACTCCAGATGAAGCAATAAACAACGCAAAGGAAAAGGCCATAAAAATCAAAGAATTTATCGAAAACAAATTTTCATGCAAGCTTTCATTTCCATCATTCAAAAATGAAGATGGAAATCAGAAGGTCCATTTTGTTCCAATAACAACCAATCAAAAAACATTAGGGGAATTACAAGAAGTCTGGACCGATGAAACCCATGACGGATCCATAGAATCTGATGGCAAAGAATTTGTAAACCAAGTGGTTAATCTCAATAAAGATGTTCAAGATTTAAAAGCTAAAACAAATGGAGAACTGGAAGCAAAAATCCAATCAATAGTTAAAACAGAAATCGAAAATCAACTGACTCAATTCCAAATATCAATAACCAGGGAAATCTCGAGTGCGGTTGGCACCAGTGTGAGTAATGCATTAAAATCATTATTTTTCAACAATCAAAATCCTGGTCCGAGTGGAGGACCAAATACAATGGTAATATAAAAAAGGATTATTTATTGGGAGGGTAAATGATGGAAAAGACTAAAATAAAAAAGATTGAAATGAATCTTGATTATTTCAAGATGTTAAATAATAAATTAGATGATGTAAATGAACGAATCAGAGGAAAAGAACGAGAAATCAAAGTCTCAAAGGGGTATTAGTTGTTGTGTGCAACACAACTACAACGTAACTACAACAACCAATTGTTATTCATTCTATTATATTTAATATCAATATCTCCTAGATAAGTGTTGTAGTCATTTTTCCCACATCTGATTTTTTCAATTTTTTTTATGTTTTGAAATCTCACTTGTCAAAATATCATTAATTAAAACAAAGATTTATTAATTTTAGAAATTAATTTTAGAAAAAAAGAGATTTTTGATGTTTGGGACTTGGACCCAGAGGATCCTAATCCGAATTTGCTTGAAGACTAATTGACTCTAGCTCCACATTCTGGACAATGTTTAGATTCTGTTTTTGTGCCACAATTAGGGCACACACCTTTTCCAATCAAAGCTTTCTTTTCATTTCGTTTATCCAAGATCGAAATAAACAATAAAGTAACTGAAAGCAATAGAATAACAATTACCAGAAAGATCCAGATATTGTAATCAAATCCCAAACTATAGACATAACTATATACATTATTCATCCAGATTAGCAATATTACATTTTTGTCATATGGGATGGTTAACTCCAGGTTAACTAACTTGGCCCCAATGCAATGCACCCTGATAAAAAAATTTTTTTCAAAAAAGCCAGGATAGGTCCCACCATGACCATCACTGGATAGGATAGGATGGAAAATACAGGACGATTTGGATTATATTTTTGTTATTTTATTTACATTAATGTAAAACAAGGATGTTAAAAAAATAAAAAACAAATAGGGATTTTTAAAATTTGAATAGAGAATGAAGAAAAAGTTCTAAAAATTGAATTTCATTTTCTATTTTATCAATCTCTTTTTGATATATTTCAAATCCTCGACAATCGTCGAGTTCTCTAAGTCTTTCTTCAAGTAAAATATCTGTATTCGACATAATCAATTCATATAATTCGTGTTTGTCATTTTGTAATTTCTTTTTCTTTTGATGTAGTTTGTTTATTTCATTATATACTTCAAGAAACTTCATATATTTATAATATGTAGTTCTCGAGATTTTCAAGAATCGGCATAATTTTGCTACGTTTATTCGATATTGGAATCGTAAATCATCGGACATCATGAAGTCTTCTTCTTTTTCTTTAATTTCCCTTGCTTTTATTAGAATTTTTACTTTTTTATCAACCATTTTTTTATCAACCATTTTTTTTTTCACTTCCAAAATTTTTTATCGATCTATATTATTGTTCTATTTTTTTTCGAATATTATATCATCTAAAAAATAATCGAGTTTTTTTGGGTAATTTTGATGAAAAAAGTGTTCATTTTTCGAATTTTTGACATTATCTCCGAGTTGTGAAAATTCACAAAAAAAGAAGTGTTCACTCCCCTAAAATAAAAAAATTCGATGAAAAAACGAACCAAAATTTTCACCTTTTTCACCGAATAGAGTGGAGAAATTTTGCAAGTTTTCAAAAAACGTTGCTACTTTTAAAAAATTCGTGAGTATTTTTGACTTACAAAAATGTAAAATATGTTTTTCCGTTGTCAAAAAACTTCTATCTTAAAATGTTGAAAAGATTTTATTGGTTTGATGAATTTTAAGCCATGTATGAAATACGATAAAATTTTGAAAGATAAAGGCACTTATATTTTATAAGTTTACAAAATTGTAAAAAATTTGGAATAAATATTATTGGTTAACTCCAGGTTAACTAACTTGGCCCCAATGCAATGCACCCTGATAAAAAAATTTTTTTCAAAAAAGCCGGGACAGGAAGACTTGAATTATATTTTTGTATTGTCCCCATGTGTATGGGGGTGTACCGCGAAATTCCGCAAATAAAAACAATTTAATCTACCCACTGCGATTCCAAAGAAAACAGATTCACGGACCAAAAACTCGAATATGAGCATTTCAGTAGAGTTAGATGCTCTGGATCCCAGCGAATTGGAGAATTTAATAAAGA
>JAAYUQ010000104.1 GCA_012517575.1 Bacteroidales bacterium
CTATACCTTCGTCTCCTGTTTGTCCAATAGATTGCCCCGCGTCTTTTATTGTACCACCATAACCCATTTTGACAAGTAATTCAACAACAAGATCTTCAAAAAATCTCGGGCTACAACTTTTTATTTTTTGAAGTAATTCTTGAGACAGGTTTTTACGAATATTAAGGTAACTCCTTTCAATTATTTCCTCTGGAGTTAATTTTGAGTGAAAATTTTCATTATCATTTACGGATTCTTCTTTATTAGATTTACCATAATTTTCTTGAAACACAGGTAAAGATTTTAGAACTTTTATATTGATTTCTTGTGGTTTAGTATCAAGAAAACTTTTCCCAGACTCTGTAATTTTTAAGTACCCACGTTTTGTCGTTTCAATTAATCCTGCCCTTTTTAAGTATGACTTGGCCCATGCTACTCTATTTGTAAATATTTTTTGAGATCCGCTTGGTAGATAAGTGTTTATCTCCTCTGGTGTCAGATTAAAATAGTTTGCTAATTGATCATTTATCTCATTTGTCGAATGCTCTTGTCCATCCGAAATTATATTAAGGAATGGAAGCATAATTGATTGAAAATCTGGTATCATATTGTTAATCTATGTTTTTTCTACGGTTGGTGGTAACGACCGAGACTAAGCGCAGTAGCCGATTTGCGGGCTACTTCACTGTCGCACTACGACAAAGGTAATGCGGGAGATTAAACTCCAAAATAGCACGAACTAGGCTATTGTCGCTTAGGCGTGTGTTACCAAACGTGCATTGGTTGTTTGAGAATCATTTTTTGTTTTTTCTTTCTAATTAAATTTTACTTTTTAATTAGTTTTATGTTGTTAATCCATTTATCATTTAGAGAAACAACTCCAAAATATATTCCTGTATTTAAATCCTCTAGAGAGATTCTTTTCGTAGACTGTCCATTTTCCGCAATTTCAATTTTTTTTAGTAATGCTCCTGTTGTTGAATATATGACTAATGATACTCTATTTGTTGAATTTGGTGTGCCGTAAGATACATTAATTTTATCAACAAATGGATTGGGATAAATTGTTACCGGTTCAGTTATTACATTGTGAATACCAGAATAGGATTTATCACGAATATACGATTTTGCTATTCCCATGAGATTGTTGACGAGTAGCGTTAAATCATCAAGACCTTGATTTTGAATGCAAAGTTTTGTTCGCGGATAAATATTTGACAGAAAATCATCAACAGCCCAACTAATACCAATTACAGTTTGCAAAGGCAGATATAATTTAGTCGAATCTCCATATTCATTATTCCAATATCCATTAGTACTAAATTTCACAAAGTTTTGAGAATTAATAGATGAAAAAATCAGATATTCGCTTCCCCTTCCGATCGTATCACAATACTGAGCTTCATAAATACAATTTGTTTGTAAAATCCATTTACCCTTCAAAGTGTCATTGAAAAAAGTGCTTATTCTACTGTTTTCCTGAGCAAAAAGAAAATGTGAAAACAATAGGTTAACGACTAATATAATAAGAATTCTTTTCATGTTTTTTTAGATTTAGATTATTGACCGCACGTTACAATATTTACCTTTGCTCCCGCCGATTTGTAATCGGTGGTTTGCTTGTTAAAGCAATCATATCAGCATTATATCTAATATCCTTTTCATCATAAACTATTTTTCTACAGCCTGAAAAAAGGGATTTTACGACTAAACGGTTGGTGGTATGGCCAGTAAGGGATTGCGGGCGATTTCCTATCCAGTTACATAAAAGTTAAAGCGGGCTACAATCCTCGAATAACTTTCTGAACCGGCAATTACTTATACCACGTGTTGTAAAACGTACTTTATTCATTTCTTATCCTGGGTCTACACTTCTATACTCTAGTCTTATAATCAAGCCATTATCGTTAAAGTGAAGTTTTAAATAATCAGATTCTCCCGAACCAACAATATAAACTATATTCTCTTCTTGATTATCATAATTCGGTATCTCAAATCTGTCCCAGTCCTTAATTTTTTCCTTCTGGTCAAAATCCATGTCATAAGTTTTTGGATCCTTTTTATCACATTCCCAACCTTCACCATCATTTTTAACTTGTAATTTGATTCTTGAATCAATCTGGGTACTTTTTAGATTGTCAATTTGTCCATCAGTAGAGCCATCACATCTATTATCCTCGTGATATACAAAAATCCATTTATCATTGAAGAATGAACTCAATTTTTCTCCAGTTTTGAGATTTGTTAAAAATTCTGATGCTTTTAAATCAACTTGTGTTCGAATTTCTGTCGTTGATTCATTCTTTGTCTTTAATTCTTTGTCAGTTTTATCAACTTGTTCTTTGGCACTATCAATTTTTGACTTATCCTCATTCACGTTGCTGTTTGTCGAGCTATTACATGAAATCAGAATAGTCAAGAAGCCTATAAGAGTAATAATTGTCAATTTAATTTTTATCATTTTATATCAAGTTTGTCTATGTGCAGTATCGCTCTTAGTATGTTTTATAACGGACGGCGGTATGGTTAGTTGCCGATTTCGTGCGATTTTTTGTCAAGTTACACAAAAGTTGAAGCGGGCTACAACCATTGAATAACCTACTGAACCGGCAATTTTTTATACCGCGTGTTATGCGTTCGTGCTTTTTAAACCTGCAAAAATAATATTTCATTGGAGGCATAATATTGATTCATAGCGATATAAACTCATCAAATTTTTACAAAGTACTATGACAATAATTTATTTAATCAATTTTTTTTATGGCATCTTTTGTCTTACGCGTATTATATTCTATGTCAATGAAAACATAAATTAGATTGGAGAATGCAAGTAAGGGTAAGGCAATTATAACACTTATCACTAAAGATACAAATCCAATCAGTACCTGTTCTTCCTGTTCTTTTGTGGCGAAGAAAATCATTGCAATAATTCCAATCACTATCACAATATACCCGAGAATAGAAATTAATCCGATTATTGTTTTTAAAGCAGTATATCTACTTGGTTCAATATCTGTTTCTTTTTTTATGCTTTCAATTTCCTCTTCGGAAAATTCATTTTTTGAATCTGATTTTTCAGTTGGATTGTCATTAAATGAAAAATTCATTAAGTCTTCAAAATCCTTAGATTCTGATTTTGAAAGTTCTCTTGAATTTAGTTCATCAATAATACAATTAAGAAAGTCAGGGTCAATATTGGATTCTCCTGTTTGTCCAAGTCTAAGAAGTTCAAGTAACGCTTTTACTGTTTTCCCTCTTAATGAATCGATAAATTGTTTTTTGTTCATTGTCAGTCAATTTTTTGATTTATGCTTACTCTCTTATCGGTTTTCTGCAATCCCGTTTAGCATGACGCATAACGGTTGCGTGTATGAAACGTTGGGGATTGCGGGCTTCGTCCCTATCTGCCGTTGCAAAAGATGATGCAGGGCAGAACACTTCGAATAACCACCTAAACCCCAATGTTTTATACATGATGTTATGGGCTGGCTTTCTTTCTCTCTTTGTCAAGTTGTGCTTTTAATTTATCATATTCCTTGTTCTCTGATTTTCCATTTTCATCAACGTCAAAATGATTCAAGAGTCCCCATTCAATATGGTCAAAAATATTTTTTTTCTGCTCAATGTTTTTAATTTTAGTTAGTTGTTCGATAACCAAGTTAGGATTGCAAATGAAACAGTCGCCAATTGAAAAAGAAGGCATTTCGTTTGCCGAACCTTTGTCTGCCCACATTGTTGCAAAGAAAAGTTGAAGAATTTCAATGTCATTTGTCGAACAGAAGTATTTTGGGATAATGGTCAGTATCGGGTCATACTTTGTGTCGCTGTGAAATTCTAATTCTCGAACAGTCTTCCTGTAAGCAATACTGTCCTTTGATTTCCAAGCGCTCTGAAAGTTCTCTGCTAAAACTCTATGTCTGTCGAGTGTTTTGGTGATAAGTTCTTTTTGCTTTTTGTAGTCAAGCTTTTCTACTTCCTGAATTCTGCTTTTATGAATAAATCCTTCTATCTGTCTGCCTTTCCAAGCCTTAACTTTTGCCCAATCTGAATTGTCTATAAATTGGAAGTAGAAAAAGTCTTCTGTAAAAAGTGTGTCAGCAACTTTAAATTCTTTCCCCTGTCCACTACGAACGAATGTAAAGCCGTCTGGGTCGTTAATAATGGCAAGTTTGTTCTCTGCAAATAGTGTCAGAGAGCAGAAAAAAGTCAAAATTGTCAATACGTATTTTCTCATTGTAGTCATTTTAAGCTTGCCCATAACATTTTATTTACGCCATAAATATACAACATTCGTAAATACAAAATTTAAAACTTACGTAAATCTCTTTCGAACTTATGCTTGATATCGAATGATAAATTACATAATATCAATAGGATAAACTATGGTCCTTTTTTTAAGTCCAGTGTTTCATTATCATGGCTCTTTCCACCAATTTTGGGTTTACTTTACCATAACCCTGACAAATTTATACAATAATTTTAATTATTCAAAACAAATTAAAAAAAATCATTATTATTCCATAAAAAGTAATCCAGAAATCAGCAAATCATAGATAACTATCTGGTTTACATATATTATTTTAAATCCCCTTGCTCTCGCCGATTTATAATCAGTAGTTTGCTTGTTCAAACAATTCGGTTCAAATCACATTTGTAAATATCAAGTTCCCTTACTTTGTTTTATGAAAACTTGAATTTTCTAAAAGCCTCAAATGGATGATTATTTTTTTTAATTCAAAAGGAATTTTCTGTGAATTTCAAAAACAACACTTAAAAATTTTTCAGATTGAAAATTCTCACTGATAAGTTTGATAGAAATTCTGGCTTTCAAGCAGGGGTTGTTTATCATTACCTTAGTCCTTAGGTTGTTGACCTTCGGTTATGGAGATTATTGCCTTTCAAAAAAAATCTGCTTCGACAAGTGATTAATTGTTTTTCAGCATTTGCTCCTTTTTATATTCTTCCATGTTCCATTCAATTCCCCAATTTTTCACATATTCCGAAATTGGACCCAGCCCAACTTCCGCTCTTCTCTTGTCAACATTATCAGGATCTTCAATTGGACTGACAAAATATTTACCTTTCTTTTCATCATAATAGAGTTGACTGCCATAGATTTGTTTTCTTCCTTCCCACATTGCAATTCTATCCTCGAGCAATGCTAAATTTGCAGCGTTGGCATTTCCTTTCTTAACTGCCTCTCTCATCATGGGCAAATATTTTTTCTGCGTTTCCAAATCGGAATGTTGAATAACCAGAAAGATGGTCATATTCGCCTGCTCACCAACAAGGTCTTTCCCTACCCATCCTTTTTTATCCAATATATTTTCGATTTTCTGTAAATTGATGCTGTCAATTTTTATCATTATTTGCGCTAAACTATCAGCAACACTACTTTTAAAACCATATTGTTTCTCTGCCTCAATAAACTGATGACGAATATTCTGATCATCATAAAAAATTTGGATAAGCTCTTTTTGCAATGATTTATCGTAATTAGCTTCCAAAATATCTAACTTTTTCTGAACTTTTTCCAATAATGCTTCCCATCTTTCATCTTTGTGCAAATTATTCAGATCCGGGTCTCTTTTTATTTGATCCACATTTGTAAATCCTTTATCTACAGCAAGATTAAGCCATCTGAATGCGGTATCGGGATCATTGGCTAATGAAGCAGTGCAAGCAGCATTGTACAAGTGTTTTTCCTGATTGATGGTAAAAGCCAATTTAAAAAATTCCTCAGCCATTTTATAATTTTTTACCCAGTAGCAGGAATCAGCCTTGTGAATATAAGTATCATAATTCTGGGACATCACGAGGCAAGGAATAATCCATAATGTAAAAATCAAAATTTTTTGTTTCATTTTTTTGTGTGTTTTAATAAGTTGGAATATTTTTCCTTTTCTTTCTGCACGATTTTTTTCTTGTTGTAAGCCAATTTGATCCTTTCTTTAGAAAAAATTTTGTGCGTTTCCCACACGATGTAATTACGCTGCAAAAGTGGAGAAAACATCATTACTTTTTATGATCAAGCAAAAATAAAAAAATTTTAATACATCTTTTAATTTCTAAGAAAAATTTTTCAACTTTTTATAAAGAAATTTTTTATCGCCAAGCAGTAGAGAACATGAAAAACATGAAATTTTGAATCTCTCATTTTATGCTGATTCCATTTTTGGTTTTATTCAAAAAATCGCGAACAAAAAAGACCCAATATTGTTTTGATATCAGAAAAAATATCTATCAACTTAAAATGAAAGAAATATGACTTTTTACGATTTTGAAGCAAAAAAAATCAACGGTGAAACTGTTTCCATGCAACAATTTAAAGGAAAAACCGTGTTGGTTGTAAACACTGCAAGTAAATGCGGACTGACTCCTCAATATGAAGGACTTGAAAAAATGTATGAAAAATACAAAGATAATGGATTGGTGATTTTGGGCTTTCCATGCAATCAGTTTGCACATCAGGAACCGGGTTCATCAACTGAAATCAGTGAGTTTTGTGTGGTAAATTATGGTGTAACCTTCCCAATGTTTGAAAAAGTAGATGTAAATGGAGAGAATGCCCATCCGATTTTTAAATATCTCAAATCCCAATTGAAAGGAGGATTGTTTGGAAATAAAATTAAATGGAACTTTACGAAGTTTGTTATTGACAAAAATGGCCATCCAGTAAAAAGATTTGCTCCAACCGTAACTCCCGAAAAAATAGAAAAATATATAGAAAAAATTGTATAATAATCTGTTTTTAAACGAATTGAATCTAATGGCACAGATATTTCCTGTGCTATTTTTTTTTAATTCAGTCAGCTATTTTTTCTATTCATTTTTTCAATCAGATAACCATTGAAGATCTAAACTAACTTTACTTGATTTTCTTCGGCAGATTGAAAGTTTTTGCTTTATTTTGCAAAAAAAAAGTATTCTCTGTTACAATAATTCTGTTTTTTATAAAATTCACTCGTTACTAATTAATAATCAGTACTAAATTTATTTCTAATAATGAAGTACGCAATCAGGTGATGAAAGGAATATTACGTAAAAAATTACCGAACTATTGCCGTTACTAAAAACTAAAAAAATCAATTTAACGAAGTATTTTTTCAAAACAAAACTAATCATTATCAAAAAAAATGTCTTCAGCAAAAGATTGGATTTCGGCTTTCAGGCTACGTACTCTTTTTTTAGCAGTATCGTCGGTAATTTTGGGAAGTAGTTTGGCATGGAGCGAAGGAATGTTTTCTGTTGCAACATTTATTTTAGCATTGGTTTTGGCCGTCTCAGCACAAATTTTGTCAAACTTGGCAAACGATTTAGGAGATTTTCAGAAAGGAACGGATACAACGGGTAACCGTAAAGGACCAGTTCGTGCTGTTCAAAGCGGACATATAACGGCAAATAAAATGAAAAGGGCTGTCATAATAATGGCTTTGTGGGTTGCTGCTATCGGTTCGATATTGTTATTGAGTGTTATTTACGAAATTGGTTTGAAATCTGTTTTAATACTGCTTTTTATAGGGATGTTTTGCATTTTGGCAGCCATATGTTACACACTCGGAAAACATGCTTACGGATACAGAGGTTGGGGAGATTTTTTTGCATTTATATTTTTTGGTCCTGTGCCTGTAATCGGAACTTATTTTTTACAAGTTCATTCATTAGATTTTAAACCTATTCTTCCTTCCATCGGATTGGGATTAATCAGCACAGCAATATTGAATATAAATAATATGCGGGATATTGAAAACGATCTTACGGCCGGAAAAATCACAATTGCCTCCAAGCTTGGTTTGAAAAAAGCAAAAATTTATCATACTTTACTTATTGTACTTATGTGCGTTTGTTTTCTCAGTTACAGTTTTATATATGCAACAGCACCTTGGTACAGGTATTTGTACGTTCTTACATTTTTATTTCCCCTGAAAATTCTGATTGAAATTTATTCAAAAAGTGGTAAGGACTTGGATCCTTACCTCAAACAAACTTCCTTTTTCAGCCTTCTTCTGGTTGTTGTTTTTTCGGTCTCTATCAACTAAAGGACAAATATTTTTAAACAATTTGTCAACTCCTATCATCTTATCAGTTTATAACATGATAATCAAATGCAAACAAGTATTTATTCCAGAATTGCCGTTAATCTGATTTGAAAATAGACATTTTTGTTTGAAAATCAATTCTCTATAAAAAAGTAAAAAAATCGGGTTTTGCCATTAAATTTGATTAAAACCGGCCGGTATTCTCAAATGGCTTTGTTTGAAATCATTATTTTTGTAGTAAAGAAAGGGATCAGTTTCAACGAAAGAATACCAAAAACCATGAATAAGAAAACTAACTTTTTACTGTTTACTGCTTTTTTGCTGATAGTGTTTCTGCCTTTGAACGCTGCCAAACCGCAAAAGGAACCTCTTAAAATTCTGGCTATCGGTAACAGTTTCTCCGACGATGCCGTGGAATATCTCGACGAATTGGCACTGGCCGACAGCATTCCGCTGATTGTTGGCAATCTCTACATTGGCGGTTGCTCACTGGAGAGACATTGGAAAAATGCGACCGAACAACTTGCCGATTATTCCTACCGCAAAAGCAATTTGGGCGTATTCACCAATCAGGATCACAAAACACTATTGGATGGACTGCTCGACGAAAACTGGGATTTTATAGTAGTACAGCAAGTCAGCCAACTTTCGGGAAAATACGATACTTATTTCCCTTACCTGCCTAACTTGATGAAATTCGTCAAAGCACACGCCAAGAATCCCAAAGTCAAATTTGCGCTCCATCAGGTTTGGGCTTATGCACAAAACTCTACCCACGAGGGTTTTGCAAATTACGATAGAGATCAAATGAAAATGTATCTGGCCATTACCGAAACAGTGAAAAAGGTTGCAGCCACTACGGAAATAAAAATAATTATTCCTTCCGGAACAGCCATCCAAAACTGCAGAACCAGTGAAATTGGAGACCATCTCAACCGCGATGGTTATCATCTCGATTTGCTTACCGGCCGATATATTGCATCCTGCACATGGTTCGAAACTTTTTTCCATAAAAGCTGCATTGGCGTCGGATTCAAGCCGGCCGGCGTTACCGACCGACAGGCAACAATAGCTCAATATGCTGCACATTATGCTGTTCGGAGACCTTTTGAAATTACTTCTATGGCCGATTTTGCCTTTTCTTTTCTTCCAATATCAGACAAAATAATTCCTGAAATTTTGGTTTATTAAGTTAAGAAAAATTTTAATTTATTATTTCTGTCCTCCAAAAAGATAAAAACGGAAAAATATCAATCTGGCATAAATGAGAAGGATAAAGTACCTTTTTCTACAAAAAATTGCTGAAAGAGGCTCTACTTAATCATCTAAATTCAGGTTAAAAGTTATTAAATCAGATTTTTAACGTTTCAAATAGCAGTATATTTGCTCAACAAATACAATAAACAAACAAAGAAAAAAAATATGGATCAAACGGTTGATATAAGAGAACTTAACGAACGTATAGAACGGGAAAGTTCCTTTGTGGATGCTCTCGTCATGGGAATGAACAAAGTAATTGTAGGACAAAAGCACTTAATTGAATCATTACTTATCGGTTTGCTGGCAGACGGGCATATTTTGCTGGAAGGTGTTCCTGGACTTGCCAAGACGTTGGCTATCAAAACGTTGTCGGATTTAATTAAGGGGAATTTCAGCCGAATTCAATTTACTCCCGACCTGCTTCCTGCCGACGTTGTCGGAACTATGATTTACAGTCAGAAAAAAGAGGAATTCAGCATTCGAAAAGGTCCTATTTTTGCCAATCTTGTTTTGGCAGATGAAATCAACAGAGCCCCAGCTAAAGTACAAAGCGCATTGTTGGAAGCCATGCAGGAACGTCAGGTAACCATTGGCGAAAGATCGTTCAAACTGGAAGAACCTTTTTTGGTAATGGCTACACAAAATCCCATCGAACAGGAAGGAACGTATCCGCTTCCCGAAGCGCAAGTCGATCGTTTCATGCTGAAAGTAATCATTAACTATCCGAAAAAAGACGAAGAAAAACTGATTATTCGCGAAAATCTTCAAAAAAACATGCCTTCCGTTCAACCTATATTGAGCCCCGAAGACATAGTAAAAGCACGCGATATTGTCCGGCAGATTTACATCGACGAAAAAATAGAACATTACATTGTGGACATTGTGTTTGCTACCCGATTCCCTGAAGAATACGGATTGGAATCGCTCAAAAACATGATTTCGTTTGGTGCTTCACCAAGAGCTTCCATCAATTTGGCTTTGGCAGCACGCGCTTATGCTTTCATCAAACGACGCGGATATGTTATTCCGGAAGATGTGCGTGCCGTTTGCTACGACGTGATGCGTCATCGTATCGGTTTAAGTTACGAAGCCGAAGCCAACAACATGACTTCCGAAGAAATGATTACCGAGATTTTAAATACGGTCGAAGTTCCATAAAAACGGCTTTAACGTTGAGAGTATTTTGAAAAAGTTCCACTTGGGACAGAAAAAGTAAGCCGCTTGATTTGTTCGGAAAAAAGTGGGGAAAATGTTCCATCTACATGCTAATTTATGGAAACAAGTGAAATTTTAAAGAAAGTTAGAAGAATCGAAATAAAAACCCGCGGATTGTCTCAGGATATTTTTGCGGGCGCTTATCATTCCGCTTTCAAAGGTCGGGGAATGACCTTTTCGGAAGTACGTGAATATCAGTATGGAGACGATATTCGTACCATCGACTGGAATGTTACTGCACGTTTTGGACGCCCCTACATTAAAATTTTTGAAGAAGAACGTGAACTCACTGTAGTGTTGCTGATTGATGTTTCAGCCAGCGGGGAATTTGGAACGGTTTCGCGCATGAAGAAGGACATGATGACAGAAATTGCGGCAACATTGGCTTTCTCCACAATTCAGAACAACGATAAAATTGGAGTTATTTTCTTTTCCGATAAAATAGAAAAATTCATTCCTCCAAAAAAAGGGCGGAAACACGTTCTGTATATTATCAGAGAATTGATCGATTTCCGTCCCGAAAGCAACAGAACAAATCTTGCAGGAGCTTTGCGGTATTTTACCAATGCCATAAAAAAACGTTCTACTGCTTTTGTTATTTCCGATTTCATGGACAACAATTTTTATAACGAGCTCACCATTGCCAACCGTAAACATGATGTGGTAGCTCTGCAAGTTTATGATGAAAGAGAAACCGAAATGCCGGACATTGGACTCGTAAAACTCAAAGATGCAGAAACAGGACAACGTATTTGGATTGATACGGCCGACAAGCATTTGCGAACATACTACAAACACAATTGGGGAGAAAAACAACTGAACTTGCAACGTGCATTTACCAAAGCAAAGGTAGATGCCGTTTCCATGAGTACTTCCGACGATTATGTTCAGGCGCTCATGAGATTGTTCCAAATGAGAAGTAAAACAGGACGTTAATACGGAATTTTTTTAAGAAATGCGAAAAAGAAATAATTACATATTAATGCTGATAAGCTTGTGCATCAGCTTCTTTACTGCTACTTCAGTGTCGGCACAGGAAATTTCGGTTACTGCCAAAGTCGATTCTACTGTTCTATGGATAGGAGATCAAACAGGTTTTACATTGGAAGTTACACAACCAAAAGGACAAAAAGTGAACTTTCCGCTTTTTTCGGATACCATTATTGATGGCTTGGAAATTGTTGAACCGCTAAAAGTTGATACAATTGCCGGGGAAAATAATTTGATTCGCGTTCTACACAAATACATTATTACAGCTTTTAAGGATACACTCTATTATATTCCTTCTTATCCCTTTGTTGAAGGAAAGGATACTGCATGGTCAAATGCAGTGTCGTTAAAGGTAGTACAACCCTTTCAAATCGATACGGCTTCTAATTCCATAACAGACATTAAACCCGTTTTTCAGCCCAAGTTCGACTGGTCTGGATTATTCAAAAAAATACTGTTGACATTGCTTGTACTTGCAGTAGTGGGGGCAGCTTATTATTTTATCAGAAAAAAAATTCAGAAAAAGCCTGTTCTGCATGTTCATAAAGAAGAACCGGAAATTCCGCCACACGAGGCAGCTCTCCATGAACTGGACAAAATCAGGGAAGAAAAGCTTTGGATGAAAGGAAAATATAAGGAATACCATACACAGCTGACAGATGTAATTCGGGAATACATCGAAAAACGTTACCGGATCAATAGCATGGAAATGACTTCCAGTGAGATTTTGGAAAATTTGCCAAAAAATATCCAGAAAGAACAAAAAACGGCATTTTCAGCTTTACACCAGCTTTTGCAACTTGCCGATCTGGTGAAGTTTGCCAAGTGGATTCCATCGACCGAAGAAAACATTTCGAGTTTGAACAATGCCTATCTGTTTGTGGAACAGACCAAAGAAGAAACCCCAGCCGCTGAAGAAGAAAAACAGGAGGAAAAAACTGTCGATAAAAAAGAAGAAGCGAATTAAAAGTTAAATGAAAAAAGAATTGCTTGAACAGATAAAAAACGTTGATAATAAAAAATGACTTTTCATAATCCGGGATATTTATTTCTGTTATTACTGCTGATACCAATTATTTATTGGTACATCAAGGAAATGCATAAGGCGGATGCAAGTCTGCAAATTTCTTCATTACAAAATTTGACGAAATTTCCGAAAAGCAAAAGGATAAAAATAAGGCATCTACCTTTTATTTTGCGTTTATTGACCGTCATTTTTCTGATTGTTGCTATTGCTCGACCCCAATCGACCAACAGCTTACGAAATGAAACCACAGAAGGAATCGATATTATGATTGCGCTCGATATTTCAGGAACCATGCTGGCCGAAGACTTGAAACCCAATCGCTTGGAAGCGTCCAAAGCTGTAGCAACGGAATTTATTCTTTCCCGTCCTAATGACAACATCGGATTGGTAATTTTCGCAGCCGAAAGTTTCACCCAATGTCCACTTACTACCGATCACGACGTACTTATCAATCTTTTCAAGGGTGTTCAGTACGGAATGATAGAAGACGGCACAGCCATAGGACTTGGATTGGCCAATGCAGTGAATCGAATAAAAGATGGAAAAGCCAAATCGAAAGTAATTATTTTGCTTACCGACGGTTCGAACAATCGAGGCGACATTGCTCCAGTTTCCGCCGCCGAAATCGCAAAAACTTTTGGCATCAGGGTTTATGCCATTGGCGTTGGTTCACACGGGATGGTGAGAGTTCCCGTTCCTACTCCACTTGGTATGCAATATCAGCTTATGGAATCGGAATTTGACGAACAGACTTTAAAAGACATTGCCAACATCACGGGAGGAAAATATTTTCGTGCCACCGATAACCTGAAACTGAGAAATATCTATCAGGAAATAGACCAATTGGAAAAGACAAAAATCAGTGTTCGAGAATACAGCAAGAAAAACGAAATGTTTTATATTTTTGCACTGGCAGCTTTTGTTTGTCTAATTTCCGAAATACTAATAAGAAATACAGTATTGCGAAAAATTCCTTGATGAATTCTTTTGCATTAAAAATGAAAGAAATAGCTTAAAAATTAATCAGATATTTTATGTTTCGATTCGCACATCCGGAATATTTTTTTCTGCTGATTGTTGTTCCTGTGTTGATAGGGACTTTCCTTTACACACAGGCATTGAAAAAACGACGTTTGAAAAAATTCGGCGACCCGGAGTTGCTGGCTGAATTGATGCCGAACGTATCTTATCGTCGTCCTGTTGTCAAATTTTATCTTCAGCTTTTTGCCGTAGTTTTGTTGATTATCGTTCTGGCGCAGCCACAATTCGGAACAAAGGTTGAAAATGTAAAACGACAAGGCATCGATGTGATGATTGCGCTGGATGTTTCCAACTCTATGATGGCACAGGATATTCAACCCAGCCGACTCGAAAAAGCGAAACAAATATTGTCAAAACTGATTGATGAAATGAATGATGACCGCATAGGACTGATTGTTTTTGCCGGCGACGCTTATACCCAGTTGCCCATAACCGTTGATTACGTATCGGCCAAGATGTTTCTTTCTGCCATTTCAACCAATATGGTACCACGACAGGGAACAGCTATTGGTACTGCCATCGACCTCGCCATCAAATCTTTTGGTGAGAAATCGCAAAGCGGAAAAGCCATTATCGTTATCACAGATGGCGAAAATCACGAAGACGACGCTATCAGTGCTGCAAAACTGGCTGCCGAAAATGGTATCAATGTTCATGTAATTGGTGTGGGAAGCCCTGAAGGCGCACCAATTCCCATTCCCGGCACCATGAGTTTCAAAAAAGACAAAGATGGAAACGTAGTTGTGTCGAGACTGAATGAAGAAATGTGTAGAAACATATCCGCTGCTGGAAATGGTATATACGTCAGAGCCGACAATACAAACAATGCATATCGGGTTATTTCTAAACAACTCGACACACTTGCCAGATCAACAACCGAAACAAAGGTTTTTTCCGACTTCAGCGAACAGTATCAGTCGTTTGCCTTGATAGCGCTGATAATTTTAATTATTGACTTTTTCCTCTTCGATAGGAAAAATAAAAAATTGAGCAAAATCAAAATTTTTGATATTGAAAATGAAAAGTAAATTTCAGAATTTTTCTGCCAAAACCGGTGTTCTTTCAATACTTAAAAAAGGAATATTCCTCTTTTTTGTGATGAGTTTGCTTTCGGCTTCTGTTTCAGCCCAAAAGGGAAACAACGAAGTGAGGGCAGGAAACAAAAAATTCAACAGTAAAAAATACATCGAAGCTGAAATAGATTACCGGAAAGGACTGGAAAAGAATCCTAAATCGTTCGAGGGAAATTATAATTTGGGTAATTCGCTTTTTCGACAGAAAAAATATGAAGAAGCTTATCAACAATACGAGAAAGCGGCTTCGTATGCTCCGAAAACAGAAAAGGAAAAACTGGCTGCTTCTTACCACAATATGGGAAACTCATTGTTGATGCAAAAGAAAATTGAAGAAAGTATCGAAGCCTACAAACAGGCACTGAGAAATAATCCGAAAGACAATGACACAAGATATAATCTGGCTTATGCTCAGTCGTTGTTGAAAAAGCAACAGCAGCAACAAAACAAAAACGACAAAAACAAAGATCAAAAACAGGATCAGAAGCAGGACAATCAGCAAAATAAACCGAAGGACGACCAGAAAGACCAAAAAAATCAGCAGCAGCAACAGCAGCA
Source organism: Bacteroidales bacterium (assembly GCA_012517575.1). GTDB lineage: Bacteria > Bacteroidota > Bacteroidia > Bacteroidales > Paludibacteraceae > MVYY01. The sequence goes on from JAAYUQ010000104.1 coordinate 15,183, forward strand.
AATGACCAAAGAAAATGCACAACAGATTTTGGACGCCCTTTCGCAAGACGAAAAAGAAACAATGAACAAAGCCAGAAAATTACCTGCAAAACAGGAACAAAAACCTGATAAAGACTGGTGATACTATTAAATTTTTATCTGTATTTTTGTAATAAAAAACTTCAACATCGGTACATCCGAACAGACAAAGGAAAATTTAAGGAATTGAGAAAATGAAGCGCAAAATATTTCTACTCTTTTTAATTTTTAGCAGTTTTATTGGTGTCAAAGCCGATGAGCC
>JAAYUQ010000105.1 GCA_012517575.1 Bacteroidales bacterium
GTGCAAACAACCTCAACATTGAATTTTTTCATTAAACAACGAGCCGAATATTCTTTTGTACGCAATTTAGCCGTGCAAATATCGAATATTTCTTTTGCTGTAGTGGAACTCAAGAGTTTGTCCACTCCGAAAGCCCGTTTCAACTCCAAATGAGTCCAGTGATAAAGTGGATTGCGCATCGTATAAGGAACCGTTTCAGCCCATTTTTCAAATTTTTCCCAATCGGAAGTATCTTTTCCGGTACAATATTTTTCATCGATGCCGTTTGACCGCATTGCACGCCATTTGTAATGATCGCCTTCGAGCCAGATTTGTCCCAGATTGTCGAATTGATGATCGTTGGCAATGTATTCGGGATTCAGGTGGCAATGATAATCTATTATCGGTTGATGTTCGGCATGCTGATGATAAAGCTCTTTTGCTGCATCACTTTGCAGTAAAAAATCATCGTTAATAAAACTTTGCATATTATTCTGTTTTAAAAGATTATTTTCTGTAAAAATTGAAACTGTGTGCGCACACAAAGTTATAAAAATATTCCCGTTTTAATAAGTACATCAAATCTTTTTTAAAATATTAACAAATAAAATTATAAAAACAAGTAATATAGTTTTTAGAAGTTGATATGAATTTCAATTTTTACGAACATTTATTGATACTTTTTGATTTAGGCAGTTTAGTTCGTCTTCGATGGCATTTAAAAACGATGTTTTATCCACAATGGGTTGCCATTCTTTTTCCCACGTGGCCATGAAATAATACTCAACATAACCATTATCGGGCGTAAGAACTATTACATGATTTAACTCGTCTTCACTCTGGAATTTCAATTGTTTTTTTCGATAAAAAACTGCCAGCCCCATATTGTCGTTATTCATACTCTGACAGCCAAAAGTGGCGAAGTACGTCCATTCACTGTCGTTGGATGTTGGCACAATTATTTCAGTATTTTTCAACTTAATAATTCCGGTGGTAAGATTATCTAATTTCCCATCAATTTTCAATTCCATATGTGAAGCACGATGTCCTGCGTCGATGGTTATTAGCGATGTAAGATTAACTTTATTGGAGGAATTTTCCCAGCCGTAATAAATGGTTTTTATTTGAGATCGAACTTTTCCATCAGAAATCACACAACTTACCAAACTGTCGCGTTTTTCCAATCTGGAAGCTTTTTCACCATCCCAATATGCAATGCTGCCAATACCCAGCGACTTGCCAACTTCCATATCGTCCATTCCCCATACTGTCATTTTATGATAATTGTCGTAACCATCCACACCCACAGCAGGTAAAACAATACCAGGCGTTTTTTTACCAAAGGCATCAAGTGCATTTCGCTGGTCAAGATAAAAACGATAAGCCACCTTGTCACTTTCCCAGCCGGCACCTTCGTATTTTATGAAATAGGAATGATCTTTAAAATTTCCGGGTAAACGAATAAAATTGGGTTTTACCCAGGAAAATTCGCCCTGATATTTTCCGTTTACAAACTGACCTCCAATTTTGTGGGCAATTTCCGCATACGTACGTTTGGGATAATTTTCAGCTTGACCACGATGAAAACTGAAATTTAAAGTTGCATTTGGTTCGATTTTTTCTATCGAAAAAACTGCTTTTTGTTCTCCATATATATCGGACACAATTTCCACCGGCAATTGAACGCCTTCTTTTGAAACTACATAGTAATTACCAATAGACAAAGGCAATTTTTTTACAGAAATTTCCACCATAAAATCCTTTAACTCATTATTGGATAGATTTCTGACAGTAACTGACTGCGAATAAATATTCTGAATAAGCAATAGAAAAACTATTAAAGATATTGAGCGACTGATTTTGAACATTTTACTTTGTGTTTGAATGAAAATCTTCCTTTTTTTCAAAAAAATCTTTCCCGAGTACTATTTCCTTGTCGAAATTTTTAACTTGTCGGGATGAAAGCGTTTTCGACCATTTCACACGACGATTCGATAAATTTCCGCCTTCACCCGAATTTTGATATTCCGAAAATTGAGCCGTTTTTTCATTGGAAACTTTACCCCAATTGTCCCAACCTTCCGGTTTTATAACGTTGGTCATATCGCATTCGATAAAAGCCACTTTTGCATAAGGCCTCCAAGGCCTTCCCAAATAAAATGAAGCCGGATTATCCCCTTTCATTTTACAACGATAAAACACAAATCCATAGTTACTTTCTTGAGGTGTTGCAGCTGCAGTAACAAATCCGCTTTCTTTGCAGTAAAGTTCACATGAGTCAAAATAAGCAGTGGAAAAGCCAAAAATAAAATCAACCGTCCCTTCGATGTAACAATTTTTGTAATATTGTTTGCTGTCGTCTTTGTGAGGATAAAGTGTGTCCTGGAATCCTAAAAATTTACAATTGATGAAACGTGCCTTATCACTTCGAATAACAGCTGCAACTGCCTGACCAATCGGTCCGGCTGCATTCTCGAAAGTTAAATTATCGGCCATAAAATTGGACGAACAAATATAAACGCTTGCCGAACCGGAAGTTCCAAGTTGATCGCAAAATCCGCTTGGTTTTGAAGCAAAATTATTGTACGACAGAATCGTTTTATTCCTATCTTCTCCAATCAGGGTCAACGAATCCTTCGTTTCCGGAATAATGATTTTTTCCCTGTAAAATCCGTTGCGTATAAAAATGCGGGTTTCCCTTTTGCGAA
>JAAYUQ010000106.1 GCA_012517575.1 Bacteroidales bacterium
GTTGCGAAATGTAGGTAAGCGACTTTTGCATTAAATCCTCCTTTAGAAAAGCTTCGTAAAACTCCCGATTGAAATAAATTCTGTCAACCCCCTCTCCTGCAGCATAAAAGGAAGAAATATCAAAATGACGGTATTCGTTTCCGCCTTCAAAAATCAAAGCTTTGTTGTTGATAAAACTTAATTTCCCTGAATTAAAAAAAGTCGGCGTTATATTATTCACTTCATTGTCAAATCGGTTATTTTGCCGAACCACAAGTTTTACTTCCGAAGCAGGATCTTGAACCACATAATTGGCCAAATTTACTTCAATATCGAGTTGCTGGTAACGACCACTCAATTCGATATCGGTATTCGCTCTGATACGGGCATCAATAGTAACTTTTGGCTCTAAAACGGAAAAACAGGCTGTGGCTACCGGATCATCCATTCGATTATCCTCATAAATAAGTACCACATAATTCCCGGAAATTTTGAAATGCATATCTTCATTCGGTATCGAAAACCGGTAATGCGTGTATTGATAAGTGGTATTTTGCGAAAAAGCGTAATTGTCTATATTTCCACGTGTAAAGCCATCGAGATATTCGTTGCTGTTTAAATTGGAAACCGTCCAGTCTGCATTGCAATGCAAAACCGTGTAACCAAAAGAGCGAACATTGTGTGACATTTCATCAAACTCAACCGTAAGAGTTTCTGTTCCATTCAATTTCAAAATAGGAAATCCAAAGTCGGTACCCGATATTCTGATTTGTAGAGTTTTGATATTGGGTTTGAGAATTTTGGTTCGGTAGGGATTGGCTCCAGTTATAGTTAAGTTGACAAAAAACAAAATAAAAACAACGGTGAACAAAGAATTTTTCATGATTATTACGAATTGAAAAAATCGTTTTTACAAATGTACGGGATAATTTTTAAAAATACACAAAGATAATGTTCCTAAAAATAACTGTTGTTGCCTTTAAACACAGTTTTGATTTTAAAAATTTTTCTTCTTCATTAGAAAAGAAATTAATTCTAAGCAGCATCCTCAATAAAAACTATTTAAATTTTGATTTACACTAACTTAAACATTTTTCAAAAAAAAAGAGCCTGTTTTACTTCTCCATAAACAAACAATAAATGACTTTGAGCAAGAAGAAATTTCAAAATCATTTTTTGTAATGATTGAATAAATCAGTTTGTTTGTACGATGAAAAATACATTTTATTTTTTAATTTTGTCTTTTCAAAAATAAGACGGTCTTTTTTAAGAACGGATTTCTTACGAAAAGTTATAATGAAAACTTAAAAGATTGACAAAATTCATTTATCAATCTATCTGTTTTTGTGTAAAAAAAATGTCAACCACATAAAATATTTTTTATATGTCTCCTCTGATTAAGACCACAAAGGGCTTGGATATTCAGATTGATGGTAAAGCCGAAAAAATTGTTGGAGAAACCATACTTTCAGATATTATAGCGCTTGTTCCCCATCACTTTCACGGAATCAACCCAAAAGTAATGGTAAAAGCAGGTGATTACGTCAAGGCAGGAACGCCGGTATTTCACGATAAAACTTTCGAAAACATGAATTTCGTGTCGCCTGTTAGCGGTAAAGTTTTAGCGGTGAACCGTGGTGAAAAACGAAAGTTGCTCAACATCATCATTCAGCGTGAAAAAGAAACGCAATATGAAAATTTTTCTGTACAATCTTTAGAAAAACTGACTCCGGAAGAAATCAAATCGGCCCTGATGAACGCAGGAATATGGCCTTACGTTAAACAACGTCCTTATGATGTGATCGCCAATCCCAACAAAACGCCAAAAGCAATTTTTATTTCGTCATTTGATACGGCTCCGTTGGCTCCCGATTACAATTTTATATTGAAAGGTCAGTTTCAAGACTTTCAAACCGGAATCGATGTATTGGCAAAACTGACACCCGGAAAAGTTCATTTGGGAGTGAAAGCCAATGTCCCATCGAACGAATTTTTGAAAGTTAAAAACGTAGAAATTACTGAATATGAGGGTCCTCATCCCGTTGGAAATGTTGGAATACAAATAAATCATCTCGATCCTATTAACAAAGGTGATGTTGTTTGGACAATTAACGTACAGGATGTTCTTTACATTGGGCGATTTTTTAACAAAGGAATAACAGATTTCAAAAAAATTATTGCCTTAACGGGGCCTGAAGTCATTCAGCCACAATATTACAAAACTTTGCCGGGCACATCCATCGAACCCTTTATTAGCGGAAATGTTCAAAAAGGCATTCCCTTAAGATACATATCCGGAAATGTTCTGAGCGGTATAAAAGTTGAAATCGACGATTTTCTCGATCCGTATGCTTCCCAAATTTCTGTGATTGATGAAGGAACGGAACATCAAGAATTTCTTGGTTGGGCAATGCCACGAATCAACAAGTTCAGTGCCAGTCATCTTTTCCCAACACGGCTGATACAAAAGAAATTTTTCAAAAAAATTTTGGGAAAAATCCAATTTCAATACGATGCCCGTTTGCTGGGAGGCCGACGCGCCATTATTATGTCCAATGAATATGACAAGGTGTTGCCGATGGATATTTTACCCGAATTTCTTTTCAAAGCAATGATAACGGGAAATATAGACAAAATGGAACTTTTGGGAGGATACGAAATTGCACCGGAAGATGTGGCTTTGTGCGAATACGTTTGCACATCCAAATTGCCCTTACAGCTAATTGTTCGCGAAGCGTTGGATGTGATGAAAAAAGAACTCGAATAAATTGTCAAAATTAAAACAGCAACGAAAAAAGCTTATATATGAATGCATTACGAAATTTCATGGATAAAATAAAACCGTATTTTGAAAAAGGCGGCAAATTGGAAAAATTGCATTCCGTTTATGATGGTTTTGAAACTTTTCTTTTTGTGCCCACTACTACTTCACCTAAATATGGCAGCCACATACACGATCCAGTCGATACAAAACGTACTATGAGTACCGTGATAGTTGCGTTGCTGCCTGCTCTTTTGTTTGGCATGTACAATGTTGGTTATCAGCATTATTTGGCAACAGGTCAAGATGTAAATTTCTGGACGGAATTTTTATTCGGTTTTCTGGCTGTTCTTCCCTATATTTTAGTTTCTTACATCGTAGGACTTGGTATCGAATTTATTGGCGCACAAATCAGAGGTGAAGAAATTCAGGAAGGTTTTTTGGTAACAGGATTTTTGATTCCCTTGATTATTCCCATCAATACTCCGCTTTGGATGGTGGCCATTGCTACTGCTTTTGCCGTAATTTTTGCCAAGGAAGTTTTTGGCGGAACCGGCATGAATATTTTTAATGTTGCGCTGGTGGCGAGAGCATTTTTATTTTTTGCCTATCCTACACACATGTCAGGAGATGCCGTGTGGGTCAGAACGGGGACAGCATTGGGTTTCGGTGGTGGAAGCGTGCTGGATGCCTTTTCCGGAGCAACTCCTTTGGGTCAGATTGCCACTGCTTCAACTTCTATCCCGAATATCACTGATACTTTTGGTCATTCTCTCGGATTTTGGGAGGGATTCATAGGACTTATTCCCGGTTCAGTGGGCGAAACTTCAAAAATAGCCATTTTGCTGGGAGCTGTTATTTTGTTGATGACAAGCGTAGCAAGTTGGAAAACAATGCTTTCAGTATTTTTAGGTGGCGCTTTTATGGGAATTGTTTTCAACTTTTTTGGGCCTGATACCGCTGCGGCACATTTCCCATGGTACAATCATCTGGTATTTGGAGGATTTGCTTTTGGTGCTGTATTTATGGCCACAGATCCCGTAACTTCTGCCCGTACGGAAAAAGGGAAATGGATTTATGGCTTTTTAATCGGATGTATGGCTATTATTATTCGCGTTCTCAATCCCGGATATTCGGAAGGAATGATGCTGGCTATATTGCTCATGAACATTTTTGCACCTCTCATCGATTATTTCGTGGTTGACAGTAATGTGAAAAAACGATTAAAAAGAGCAGCAACAAGTACTATTAAATGAGATTTTATTTTACAGCAAAAAATATCACCCAATTAATTCTCAACGAATAAAAATGGATACAAACAGTAATGGTTATACATTGATATATGCTACTGTTATGGTAGTGATTGTGGCATTGATGTTGGCATTTGTCTCCGGCGCTTTGAAAGACAAGCAGAATGCCAATGTTGAAATAGACAAGAAAAAGCAGATTCTGACTTCATTACGTATCGATACAAAAGGTAAAAACATAGAACAACTATACGAGAAATATATAGTAAATGGTCTGGTTATCAATACGAAAGGAGAAATTTTGGCCAAATCAAAAGAAGAAGCTTTTAAAATTGACATATCCAAAGAATTGTCGAAAAATATGGAAGCGCGTCGACTGCCCATCTTTGTTGCACAAATTGACGGAAAAACAAAATATGTTCTTTCCTTACGTGGCACTGGTCTTTGGGGACCAATTTGGGGATATGTTTCTTTAAACGATGACAGAAATACTATTTACGGAGCTTATTTTTCTCATGCCAGCGAAACGCCGGGCTTAGGTGCCAACATTGCGGATCCACCTTTTCAAAAACAATTTGAAGGAAAACACATCCTAAACGATAGAAATGAATTTGTTTCGCTCGCCGTAATGAAAAGCGGGAAAAAAGCCGAAGGAAAGGAACAAGTTGACGCCATTTCGGGAGGAACCATTACCAGCAAGGGCGTTGAAGCCATGTTGCAAAATTGTTTGGGACAATACGAAAAATTCTTACAACAATCAATCACAGGAGGAAACAAAGAATGAATAAATTAATTTCCGACAAAACAAAACAAGTTTTATTGGGTCCATTGAGTAAAAATAATCCCATTATGGTGCAAGTGTTGGGAATTTGCTCGGCATTGGCTGTAACAGCAAAACTTGAACCCGCACTGGTAATGGGGATATCTGTTACAGTAATTGTTGCATTTTCAAATGTTATCATATCGCTGATTCGCAATACCATTCCCAATCGCATCCGAATTATCGTTCAACTAGTTGTGGTTGCAGCACTGGTAACCATAGTCAGTGAAATATTAAAGGCATTTGCTTACGATGTCAGCGTTCAATTGTCGGTATATGTGGGACTGATTATTACCAACTGTATTTTAATGGGGCGACTGGAAGCTTTTGCCATGTCCAACAAACCTTGGGAATCTTTTCTGGATGGTTTGGGAAACGGATTTGGGTATGCCCTGATTTTGATCATCGTTTCTTTTTTCCGCGAACTGCTGGGTTCAGGAACTTTGTTGGGTTACACAATAATTCCTTCATCGTTTTACGAATCCGGCTACATGAACAATGGACTTATGCTTATGCCGCCAATGGCTTTGATTCTTGTAGCCTGTATTATTTGGATTCATCGTGCTAAAAACAAAGAATTGCAGGAGAAATAAATCTATTAATCTGTGCTTTTTAATGAGCAATTACGAACAACATTATTTTGTAAATAAGAAAAAAAATACAACATGGAAGGTATATTGAACATTTTTATAAAATCGATTTTTGTCGATAATATGATATTTGCCTATTTTTTGGGAATGTGTTCCTATCTGGCAGTATCAAAAAATGTGAAAACATCTTTAGGTTTGGGCGCCGCCGTTACGTTTGTTCTCTTTATTACCGTTCCGGTAAATTATTTGCTCGAAAATTACGTATTGAAAGAAGGGGCTTTACAATGGCTTAGTCCTCAATTGGCTTCACTCGATTTGAGTTATCTTTCTTTTATATTGTTTATTGCCGTCATTGCTGCCATAACACAAATAGTTGAAATGGCGGTAGAAAAATTTTCTCCTTCTCTTTACAACTCGTTGGGAATTTTTCTGCCACTCATTGCCGTAAACTGCGCCATAATGGGAGCTTCATTGTTCATGCAACAAAGAGCTTTTCACAATATTGGGGAAGCCACATCTTATGCATTGGGTTCCGGTGTCGGTTGGTTGCTGGCAATTGTCGGACTGGCTGCCATTCGCGAAAAAATGGAATATTCCAATGTTCCGAAACCATTGCGCGGTTTGGGAATTACTTTTATAACGGTGGGACTTATGGGCATTGCCTTTATGTGCTTCTCCGGCTTAAAAATATAATTTCAATCGCATAAAAACCCTAAAAAGACAGAACCGGGAAATGCAGAATTATTTTTCAAAAATGTCCTTCAGCAAAAAGAAAAAGTTAGAACAAAAATGATGATATTAGCCATACAAACAACAACACTCATTGCCAGCCTGACAGTATTTTTTATAGTCATTTTTTTATTGGTCGCAATTTTGCTGGTAGCCAAACAATATCTTGTTCCATCAGGAAGCGTTACCATCACCATCAACAACGAAAAAAAAATAGAAGTGCCGGCTGGGGGAACTTTACTGAGTACTTTGGTCAATCAGCACATATATTTGCCTTCGGCCTGCGGTGGAAAAGGCACTTGTGCACAGTGTCGCTGTCAGGTACTCGAAGGTGGAGGAGAGATTTTACCCACCGAAACCGGCCATTTCTCCCGAAAAGAAATCAAGGACAATTGGAGGTTGGGTTGTCAGGTGAAGGTAAAAAATGACCTTTCAATAAAAATTCCGGAATCAGTTCTCAGCATAAAAAAATGGGAATGTGAAGTGATTTCCAACAAAAACGTTGCAACATTTATCAAGGAATTGATTGTAAAACTTCCTGATGGAGAACATTTAAACTTTCTTCCCGGAAGTTATATCCAAATCGACATTCCCAAATACGAACTTAAGTTCAGCGAATTTGAAGTAGAAGAACGTTTTCGTCCCGATTGGGATAAAATGCATCTTTGGGATTTGACATGCAGCAATGATGAAGAAACCATGCGCGCCTATTCAATGGCCAATTATCCGGCCGAAGGTGACATCGTGATGCTGAATGTACGTATTGCAACGCCTCCCATTGACAGGGCAACAGGAAAATTTTTAGATGTGAAACCAGGTATTGCTTCTTCTTATATTTTTAAATTGAAACCGGGCGACAAAGTAAATGTTTCCGGCCCGTTTGGTGAATTTCATCCCATTATTAATTCCAAACGTGAAATGCTCTATATTGGCGGAGGCGCAGGAATGGCTCCGTTACGCTCTCATATTCTACATTTGCTGAAAACTTTAAAAGTTACAGACCGCAAAATTTCTTACTGGTATGGAGCGCGTTCAAAAAACGAAATTTTCTACGAACAGGATTTCCGTGAACTGGAAAAAGAATTCCCTAATTTCTCGTTCCACATAGCATTGAGTGAGCCTCTTCCCGAAGATAATTGGACTGGACCGGTAGGATTTATTCATAACGTTATCTACAATGAATATCTTAAATTCCACGAAGAACCTGAAGAAGTTGAATATTACATGTGCGGACCGGGGCCAATGGCCAAAGCTGTAGAAAAAATGCTTGATGATTTGGGCGTTCCACGCGAAATGCTGATGTTCGACGATTTTGGAGCTTGAAAATTGTTTTAAAATTTCTATTTTCTTCAGGGACTTGTCAACTTTCGATACAGTCCCTGATTTTTTTCGTAAATCAATGAAAAACCATAAAAAAATTTTTAATCACTAAATTGAATTTTTTCTTACTTCTAAACTTAACGACAACAAAAATTTTACTAACTTTAAACACCTAAAATTAAAGTTTTACATCTTTTCTAATATACAATACTACACCTATTTAGCATGAATACGTTTGTTCATTTGCACGTTCACTCCCATTATTCTATTCTCGACGGTATGTCATCCATTGATCAACTGGTTGACAAAGCCATGAAAACCGGCATGCCTGCTATTGCTCTCACAGATCACGGCAATATGTTCGGGATAAAAGAATTTTACAATTATGTGAAAAAAAAGAATATTCCTGTTCAAGGCAATATTGCTCTTTTGCAAAAACAACTAAAAAATGATGAATTATCGGAAATTCAAAAAGAAGAAATTCAAAAAAATATAGAAACTGAACAGCGCAAACTTTTCAAACCAATCATAGGATGTGAAACATATGTAGCTCACAGAAGCCGTTTTTCCAAAGAAAATCAAGAAGATCGAAGCGGTTATCATCTCATTCTGCTAGCAAAAAACAAGACAGGCTACCGAAATCTTTGCAAACTCATTTCTCTGTCATGGATGGAAGGAATGTATTATCGTCCGCGTATCGACCATGACATTCTGGAAAAATACAGTGAAGGTTTAATTGCATCTTCCGCTTGTCTGGGTGGAGAAATTCACAAAAAAATCGAATCGGGGAACTTGGAAGAAGCAGAAAAAGCCGTCCTTTGGTACAAAAAAGTTTTTGGCGACGATTTCTATCTCGAATTACAACGTCACAAGACCGACAAACCCGGAGGCGACACTTCTACCTACGAAAAACAAACCCTTCAAAATGTTGAGTTGATAAAGTTAGCCCGAAAAACAAATACCAAACTGATTGCCACCAATGACGTCCACTTTGTAGAAGAAGAACATGCCGAAGGACACGAACGATTGATTTGTCTCAGTACGGGGAAAGATATTGACGACCCCACACGCATGCGTTACACCAAGCAGGAATGGCTGAAAACACCTGACCAAATGAAAGAAATATTTTCAGACATACCGGAAGCCATCGAAAATACACTCGAAATTGCTCAAAAAGTCGAATTTTACAATATCGATTCGGCTCCTATGATGCCTACCTTCAAAATTCCCGAAAATTTTGCCGATGAAAACCAATACCGTTCACTTTACACTGAAGAAATGCTCCGTGAAGAATTTGGTAAAGGATTCGACCGTTTAGGAGGAACAGACAAGGTTATCCGTATCAAATTGGAAGCCGATTATTTGAGAAAACTGACTTATGAAGGCGCCAAAGAACGATATGGCGAAAATTTAAATCCTGAACTCGAAGAACGTATCAATTTCGAGTTGAATGTTATCAAAACCATGGGATTTCCCGGTTATTTTCTTATTGTTCAGGATTTTATTGCAGCAGCAAGAAATATGGGTGTTGCCGTTGGCCCGGGACGTGGTTCGGCAGCAGGTTCGGTGGTAGCTTACTGTCTGAAAATTACCGATATTGATCCTTTAAAATATGATTTGCTTTTCGAGCGTTTTCTGAATCCCGACCGTATTTCCATGCCCGATATTGATGTCGATTTCGATGATGATGGTCGAAATGAAGTTTTACGCTGGGTTACCGAGAAATATGGGAAAGACAGGGTAGCTCACATTATCACTTTCGGCACTATGGCCGCAAAATCAGCCATTAAAGATGTAGCACGGGTTCAGAAATTACCGCTTTCCGAAGCAGAAAGACTTACCAAACTTATTCCCGACAAATTGCCCGATACACCGGATGGAAAAAAAATGAAAGTCAATTTGTCCAATTGTTTCAAATTTGTTCCTGAGCTGGAGATTGCACGAAATTCTTCCGACGAAAATCTCTCCAGCACGCTTCGCTATGCCGAAATGCTGGAAGGAACTGTGCGACAAACGGGAGTTCATGCTTGTGGCGTAATCATTGGCGCCGATGACCTGACAAACTTTGTTCCTTTATCAACAGCTGAAGATAAGGAAACAAAAGAAGAAATTCTGGTTACACAGTACGAAGGTTCGGTCATTGAAGAAGTCGGACTGATAAAAATGGACTTTTTAGGATTGAAAACGCTTTCGATTATTAAAGATACGCTGGTAAACATTAAAAAAGCCAAAAATCTGGATTTGGATCTCGACAAAATACCTTTGGACGATCCCGAAACCTATCAACTTTTCAGTAAAGGTCAAACGGTAGGTACTTTTCAGTTTGAATCTGCCGGCATGCAGAAACATTTGCAAGCTCTTCAGCCTACACAAATAGAGGACTTAATTGCCATGAATGCACTTTACCGTCCGGGTCCAATGCAGTATATTCCTCAGTATATCAATCGGAAACATGGTTTGGAAAAAATTGAATATCCTTTCCCTATCATGGAAAAGAGGCTGAAAGAAACTTACGGCATTACTATTTACCAGGAACAAGTGATGTTGCTAAGTGTAGATTTGGCTGGTTTCACACGTGCTGAAGCCGATGAGTTACGAAAAGCCATGGGAAAAAAGCTTACCGACAAAATGGTAGCCTTGAAGGAAAAATTTATTGCCGGATGCCAGAAAAATGGCTACGGGCCGCTCGAAAAATTGGAACAGATTTGGAGCGACTGGGTAGAATTTTCCAAGTATGCGTTCAATAAATCGCATGCCACCTGCTATTCTTATATTGCCTATCGCACCGCTTACCTGAAAGCGCATTATCCTTCAGAATTCATGGCAGCCAACCTGTCGAGAAACAAGGACGACATTGATGAAGTAAGCAAATTCATGGACGAATGCCGAAGTATGGGAATCAATGTACTGGGACCGGATGTCAACGAAAGTGATTTTACTTTCTCAGTCAACGAAAATAATGATATTCGTTTTGGTTTGGGCGGAATAAAAGGTGTAGGTGAAAATGCAGTCATGGCTATAGTGAACGAACGTCATGCAAACAGAAAATTCAAAAACATATTTGATTTTGTAGAACGCGTCAATCTCACGGCATGCAACAAACGAGCTATTGAAAGCCTTGCCATAGCAGGAGCTTTTGACGGCTTAAACGATATAAAACGCGAACAGTTTTTTGTGGAAAACGGCAAAGGAGAAACGGTAATGGAAAGCTTGATTCGGTACGGAAATAAGTATCAAGCGGACAAACTTATGACGCAAAATACATTATTCGGCGACATGAATTCCATTGAAATCAACAAACCGGAAATTCCCTATGCTCCAGCATGGGCACCTTTAACCCGGCTCAACAGGGAAAAGGAATTGATTGGAATGTATCTTTCAGCTCATCCACTCGATCAGTTTGAATTTGAAATGAATTACATTTGCAATACTTCCACCTCTCAACTGAAAGACTTACCATCACTGAAAGGGAAACAGCTGAAAATCGGCGGACTCGTTACTAATATTCGCCATTCTGTGTCGAAAGCAGGAAAACCTTATGGCGTATTTACTATCGAGGATTATGAGGGATCCTTTGAATTTTTGTTGTATGGAAACAATTATATAGAATTCCAGAAATATATGATAAAGGACATGTTTGTTTTTATTCAGGCCATCGTTCAGGAAAAATATGCCGACAGCAAATTTCGTAAAACCTCAGAAATTAGCGGTGAACGGGAACTCGAACTTAAAATACAAAAAATTGACTTTTTCTCCGATATAAAAAACAAATTTGTCAACAACCTGAAAATCAATATCCCTTTGCAGCAACTTTCAGAAGATACTGTTGCAATGTTGAGTAAAATAATACTCGAAAATAAGGGAAATGTAAATGTTTATATTCAGGTGCATGACCAAAATTCCTTAAACAAAATAAATTTCTTTGCCCGGCAACATCGCGTCGATATCAATCCCAAAGTATATCGAACTTTGAAAGCAGCCAAAACTGAAGGAATACTCGATTTTGATGTAAATTGACAATCCAATGCGTTCTTAATTGCTTTTTTCTATTGCAAAATATGATTTTTTTATAAAACTTTTATTCCATGTATTTGTTTTTTGAGTAAAAATTATTTCAAACATCAAAACTTTAAAATTATGGTCATTGAATTTACAGACGAAAATCTTAACGAATTTATTGAAAGTGGAAAACCTGTATTGGTTGATTTCTGGGCAGAATGGTGTGGCCCCTGCAGAATGGTAGGCCCGATTGTAGAAGAACTGGCCGAAGAATACAACGGAAAGGTGCAAGTGGGAAAATTAAATGTAGATGAAAACGCCGAAGTTCCCTCAAAATTCGGGATTCGCAATATCCCTACCTTGCTGTTCTTTAAAGACGGACAACTCGTCGATAAACAAGTTGGAGCAACTTCGAAATCCGTTTTGACAGAAAAAATTAAATCTTTACTTTGATTTTTTCTTTAATTTTCTTTACAGTTTCAGATAAAAATTTTTCACCAGACTTTTATATTCATCCGTATATTCGTGATGTTGCTCCGTTTCGATGGTAAGTCTCGAAATACGGGTGATTTTTTCTTTTTTTCCTAACTCAATCAGCAATCGCTTGGCTTTGCTTGACGGTGTGGGAAAAACGAAAACCAGCTGATGGCAAAACCAATTGTGGTTTAAGGCATACGAAACTGTTTGCAGGCCTTCATCCACAGGTAATATAATGCACAATGTCCCATCCGGTTTCAATAAATTTGAAGTAAGGTCAACCAGCTCTACATGAGTAAGTGATTCGGCATGGCGAGCCGTATTTCTCTCATCTATCGGACTTTTTTTGGAACGTATGAAATAGGGAGGATTACAAACCACAACATCATAAGTAGTTGAGCAAACTGAAACATATTCTTGTAGAGAAGTTTCAAACAATTGAATCCGATTTTTCCACCGGGAATTTTCTACGTTGATGCGGGCTTGTTCCATGGCATGGTTATCAATATCCAAAGCATCAATTTCGGCGTTACTTCGTTGAGCCAACATCAAGGCAATCAATCCGGTACCGGTTCCAACATCAAGAATTTTCCCCGCATCATTTATCGGCGTCCATGCGCCAAGCGTTACGCCATCAATCCCCACTTTCATGGCACAACGATCGTGAAAAACAGTAAATTGCTTAAACTGAAAATACGGATTGGACATGCTCTTTTACTTTCTTTGTTGTGGGGACACAGTTCTTCTCTGCGTGTCATCAGTCGAGCGCCTTGAATTGCTCGGAGTCAATCGTTTGGGTTGCACTGTTGAACCTTCTGATGTCTTATTGTTTCTTCGCAAATTTCTTTCGGGCGTACTCAAATTGGTATTTCCGGTTCTTTTGGTGGAACGGTAAGAAGGCGTAATATTTTGCATACCCGAAGTGGTTGGCACATCAATAGAAATTCGCTCGTTGCGTTTGTTTTGCAACTGCTGATATTTCTCTTTTCCAAGTGCATTTTCTATTTCGCCATCTTTCTTTTTCAGCAACTCCATAGCTTCCGAACGCTTCGTAACCAACTGACGCTGTTTGGCATACCGAAGATTAATTTCGTAAATTTTTTTTACCTGTTCTGCATTCAAATCCAACTCCTGCTGAAGTTTACTGGTTTGTTGTACCGCTTCCTGTTCGGGTGTCTTTTCAGGATAGTTTCCCAATTCCTGAGCATGTATTCCAACTGTTGTAAACAAACAAGAATAGAAAAAAATTTGTAAAATAAATTTGCTTCTCATACACATACTCCCAAAAAAACAGACTTAAAGCGTTGGATTAGAAATTTTTTAATTGATTTCTAAAAAAAAATATTTTTCGCTCAGAAGTAAATCTGCACTTTTAATAAATAACAACGAACGTGCCACGATTTTCAAAAACAGCAAAAATACAAAACTTTTTGATTAATTTTATTTCCTGAAAATGATACGATGGAAAAATTAGTCTTGTGAGAGAAGAAAATCTATTTCGAGTTACGGGTTTTGATGTGCCATAAGGAGATACAGGTTTTGAATTTTAAGTAGAGACGTAGGATGGCTACGTCTCTACAATTTCAAGTTTGAAAAATTTTTACTGACTATTGCCCATTGTTTAAATTGAGGCTTTTCTAACAACGCATAAAACAAAAAAATTGAATAAAAACATATTAATTCGTTGGAAAATAATTACTTACAAATAAAATTTTTCCTATCATAAATTGTATCCTTTTCATAACGTTAAAAATATTCAACAAAAATGAAACGAATTGGAATTCTTTCGGATACCCACGGTTTTCTGGATCCGCGTATATATCAATATTTTTCCGAATGTGACGAAATCTGGCATGCCGGCGATTGGGGTTCGTTGGAAGTAGTGAATCAATTGATCAATTTCAAACCGGTACGTGGCGTTTGGGGAAATATTGATGATGTAAATATTCGTTCACTTTTCTCCGAACATCTTCATTTTCAGTGCGAAGAAGTTTCGGTTTGGCTGACACATATTGGCGGTTATCCCGGAAAATATGATATAAAAGTTCGTCCAACTATTTTTCAACAACCACCGGACTTGTTTGTATGCGGTCATTCACATATTTTAAAGGTTCAGTACGACAAAAAACTCAACTTGCTGCATATTAATCCCGGAGCTGCTGGAAAATATGGTTTTCATACAGTTCAAACTATTGTACGACTCGAAATTGACGGGAAAAAAATTCAAAATCTTGAAGTAATCGAACTGAAAAAAAAAGAACTTGATTAACTTTGCATTCTGTTTACGCCTGATTGATAATTTTGCAATTGAAACGAAAAAAAATAGAATACTATGTTTCAAGTGAATGATACGCTTATCAGTGAAGATTTATTGGAAGAATTTTTTGTTTGCGATTTGGTTTCCTGTAAAGGTATTTGTTGCGTGGAAGGAGATGCGGGCGCTCCTTTGGAAAAAGAAGAATTGAAAACAATAAAAAATATTCTTCCTGAAATTCAGGAATTTTTACCGGAAAATTCAAAAAAAATAATTCGAGAAAAAGGTTTTTATTATATCGATGAGGATGGCGATTGCGTAACCTCACTGGTGAATGAAAGAGAGTGTGTTTTTGCCTACTTTGAAGAGGATGGAACCTGTAAATGTAGTTTGGAAAAGGCGTATTATCAAGGGAAAACACACTTTTGCAAGCCAATTTCCTGTCATCTTTATCCCGTAAGACTGCAAAAAATAGACGATTATACAGCAGTCAACCTGCATCACTGGAAAGTTTGCGATTGTGCTTTTGTATTTGGAAAAAAGCTGAAAATTCCAGCTTATCGCTTCTTAAAAGTCCCTTTGATACGGCGTTTTGGTGAAAAGTGGTATAAAGAAGTTGAAACGATAGCTGAATTGTTAAAAGAAACAAAAGAGAGCAATGTTTGATAAGTTTGGAGTTTGGAATCCAGATGAATTGATTGAAATAGATAGTTGGGTTTTTGTAAAGCCGTTGCATGCAACAGCTAAAGCACATGTTGGATAATGAAAAAACATCGAATATAACTGATTTATTTTCATTAAATTACTAAAAGCACTTTTGTATAAAAAAGTTTTGATATAAATTTTAAAAGAAATTATGAACAGCAAAACAGTAGAAATCATTACCATAGGAGATGAAATTCTTATTGGTCAAATAGTGGATACCAATTCGGCATGGATGGCTCAAGAACTAAATAAGGCAGGTTTTGAAGTGTTTCAAATTACTTCCGTTCACGACGAAGCTTCACATATCACCCACGCGCTCGATGAAGCTTTACGAAGAACGGATATAGTATTGATAACCGGTGGTATCGGACCTACCAATGATGACATTACAAAAAAAACATTGTGTCAATATTTTCATACCAAGTTGGTATTCGATCCTTCAGTTTTAGAAAATATCAAACAGGTTTTTGCAAACCGACTCGATTTTGTTTTCAACGATCTGACTTATTCTCAAGCTATGGTGCCGGAAAATTGCACCATCATACAGAATAGGGTCGGCACTGCTCCCATCACATGGTTTGAGCAAGAAGGAAAAGTTGTGGTTTCCATGCCTGGTGTACCTTACGAAATGCAGGAAGCCATGCGGAATGAAATTATTCCGCGTCTGCAGACAAAATTCCAAACACAAAAAATTCTGCATAAAACAGTACAGGTCTTTGGATATTCCGAATCAGCTTTGGCTATAAAAATTGCAGATTGGGAAAAAGAATTACCCGATTTTATTCATTTGGCCTATCTGCCTAATTATGGAATTGTTAAACTCAGACTAACAGGAACATCAGACAATTTGCTTTCGCTGGAATTCGCTATTAATCAGCAAATCGAATCTTTGAAACAGATTTTGGGAAAAGCTATCATAGCTTTTGAAGATTTACCTATGGAACAGATTGTCGGAAATTTGCTGGCTGCACAGGGAAAAACCATTGCTATCGCCGAAAGTTGCACAGGAGGCAACATAGCACACCGCTTTACGTCTCATGCCGGAAGTTCGGAATATTTCAAAGGCGGTGTAGTAGCGTATGCTAATGAAGTAAAAACAGATGTTTTACAAGTTACTCCTGAAGATTTGGAAAAATTTGGAGCGGTCAGTCAGCAAGTGGTTGAACAAATGGCAAAAGGAGCTTTGCAACTGCTGCGCACCGACACAGCCATAGCTACTTCGGGTATTGCCGGACCCTCCGGCGGAACACCCGATAAGCCCGTGGGAACAGTTTGGATTGCAGTCTGTATAAAAGAAAAAATGATAAGCCGACTTTTCCATTTCGGCAATACACGCGAGCAAATTATTCAACGTACCACACAAGCAGCGCTTGTCATGCTTAAAGAAATTTTGTAATTTCTTTCAATAAAAAACCTCTGCCGAAATTTATCCGACAAAGGCTAAGAAAGTTTGATTTCTATACGAAAATTTTTGGCTGATTTTTAAATGATTCACTTGGCAGACTTTGACGATTTATCTGCTTTTTTCTTTCCTCACGAAACACCTGTGTAGACGGAAAACCAAATAAGAAACATTTACCGATTGCTAATGGACAACTGATTCACATTGCTTTCGACAAAGACGAGTTCGGCTTCCATTGCGTAATGATCGGAAAGGTGCCCTATGTAGCGACTACTTTCTTCATAAAATGTATTGACGCAACGTTTAATTTCTTTTATCCATTGCTCATTGCGAATCAGTACGTAGTCAATCGTTTTTCTTTTACCTTCACTTTTCCGACCCAATGTATTGAAAACTTCGTCATAAGTAGTCCTGTCTCCCGTTATCTCACCGTTCGTTGCATCAAGAGTTTGCAACATTACAGGATAATCTTTTTTGTTGTCCATCTCTATATTGAAATCACCACAGATAATTTGAGGAATATTGGGTTGGTAATACTTATTCAATAGTTTGTCCATAATTTCGTTACATTGTCGTTCGCGAATTTCCGAAGTAGCATCAGCTTGCAAGTGCGTAGTTATCAATTGAAATTCTGTACCATTAAATTGTCCTTGAAAAATGGCTGCCCCTTTCCTTGCAATTTTATCGTAACCCTTGCTAACATTATATCTTATTTCATCAAGTTCTTCCAACGGAAATTTACTTACAACCCAAAGACCGCTGTTTGTCTTAAAAGGAGGATGATTTTTATTTACAGGGCCGTATTGATAAGGATAAGTATCTTTTAATGCTTTGGAGAGAATGCCCCTACAAACACTACTGAATGCTTCTTGAAATACAATAATCTGATAATCGGTATTATGAAGCTTTTCGGCAATTAGTTTCGCTCTCTTGGTATTGCCATTAAACAAACTTATGCCCGGAAGCATATAAATATTCCAACTCAATATCTTTAATTTTTCCGACTGGCTTGGGACAATCTCACTTTCAATTGGTTTACTTTCAAGTGGTTCAGTAATTATCTGTAAAATCATTAAAACAATCAGGAATGTTTTATTAAACATAAATGTTGGTTTTTAATTTTTTATATTGCAAAAGAAATGTAATGCTGTTTCATAATTGTTAAATAACGATAACTTATTAATGAATACTAAACTAATGTTCCATGAAAAAAATTTATAGATGAATAATGAAAACAAGATGAATGGAATAAAAAAACCCCTGCCGAAATTTGTCCGACAGAGGTTGATGAATTTTGATTTCTGTGAAAAAAACCTTACTACTGATTTTTTTTCTGCAGCGTATAATAAATTTTTAACTGATTGGAAAGTATTTTGGTAAATCCCTTTACATCATCAGCCGTCCAACCTTTATTCACTTCACCGTATTCTCCCATATCCGTTTTCATCATGTCGAACGGACTGTCTACACCTACCAAAGTAAAGCAATAAGGCCGAAGTTTCAAAATAACAGTTCCGGTAACGTTCTGCTGGGAATTTTCCAGAAACTTTTCCATGTCGCGCATGACTGGTTCGAGATACTGGGCTTCGTGTAAAAACATGCCATACCAGTTTCCCAGTTGTTCTTTCCAATATTGTTGCCATTTGGTCAGCACATGTTTTTCGAGCAATTTATGTGCATTGATAATAAGCATGGGAGCAGCCGCTTCAAATGCTACCCGACCTTTGATGCCTATAATCGTATCGCCCACATGCATGTCGCGACCAATGCCGTATTGAGAACCAATTTTTTCCACCAGATTGATTAGGGCAATTTTATCAGAATTTCTTTGACCATTCACTCCGCAAATTTCTCCTTGTTCAAATTCGATGGTGAGAATTTCTTCTCCCTCTTTTTCAACCTTGCTGGGATAAGCTTCTTCTGGTAGCGTTTGATCCGACTTCAGGGTTTCTTTTCCTCCAATACTTGTACCCCACAAACCTTTGTTGATGGAATATTCCATTTTTTTGAAATCGGCTTCAAATCCATGTTCTTTTAAATAATTGATTTCATATTCACGACTTAAAGCAAGATCGCGAATAGGAGTCAAAATTTTTATTTCAGGTGCCAACACGCTGAAAGTCAAATCGAAACGAACCTGGTCATTGCCAGCTCCGGTACTTCCGTGTGCCACGTAATCGGCTCCTATTTCTTTGGCATAATTAATAATAGCAATGGCCTGAAAAGTGCGCTCCGAACTAACAGAAATAGGATAGGTGCCGTTTCTGAGTACATTGCCGAAAACCATGTATCGAATACATTTATCGTAATAATCTTTCGTTACATCCAGCACCACATGCTTTACTGCTCCCAACTGATAAGCTTTCTTTTCGATGGTTTGCAAATCGTCATCACTAAATCCACCCGTATTGGCAACGGCGGTATAGACATCGTATCCTTTTTCTTCCGAAAGATACTTTACGCAAAACGAAGTATCCAATCCACCACTAAAGGCTAAAACAACTTTTTCTTTCATTTTTATTTGAATATCTGGTTTTTGTTTTCTATTTTTTTCAGAAATTTTCTTTCAATGGGATTTAAAACCCAATATATTCGATTTTAAAATGTATCATTCTTCTTGATTTTCGGATGCCGGATTCGAAAATTTTTTTTCTGTTTCCACAGATTTTTTTTGTTCGGCTGCAGGATCATACAACATGCCGGTACAAAGGCAATATTTTCGTCCGGTTCGTTGCAGAATATCATAGTTTACACAGCTTTGACAACCAGCCCAAAAGGCTTCATCATTGGTTAGTTCAGAAAAAGTTACGGGCTTGTAACCCAATTCGGAATTAATTTTCATTACTGCCAATCCCGTAGTAAGACCAAAAATCTTTGCATCAGGATAACGTTCGCGTGAAAGTTCAAAAGCTTTCTGTTTTATTCTTTTGGCCAATCCGTGCCCTCTGAACTTTTCTACCACTATCAAGCCGGAATTGGCAACAAATTTTTTGTCGCTCCATGTTTCTATGTAGCAAAAACCGGCAAATTCTTCACCATGCAGTGCAATAATTGCCTTTCCCTCTTTCATTTTTTTCTCAATGTATTCAGGTGAACGGCGGGCAATACCCGTTCCTCTGATTTTTGCCGCTTCTTCAATGGTTTTTAATATCGTATCTACGTACTTAATGTAACTTTCATCGGCAACCTGAACCGTAATCTCATCCATGTTAAAGTTATTTTCCATAAATTTTTTGGATTCCTCCTATCTTCTTCATTTATAAATCTTTATTTAACGAATTTTTCTGTCGAAAAAATTAAACTGCTTTTGTTTCACCAAAAATATCGTTCATAATTTCTACTACTACTTCCCTCTCTACACCTTCACGTGGAACAACCAGGATAGTATCATCGCCGGCAATGGTTCCCAAAATATAATCCGACGCTTTGTTATCAATATCCCAAGCTATAGCACTGGCATATCCCGGTTTTGTCTTCAATACCGCGAGTTGTTGCGAAAATTCAAGACTTACAATTACCCCATTGGCCAACGAACCATTCAGCGTATTAGCCGAAGGTGGGGGCAAAGGCTTGTTGTACGAAGGCAACACGTACTTGTAAGTGCCATTGGAAAGTGGAGTTTTTGCCACTTTCAACACTTTCAGGTCACGCGACAAAGTAGGCTGGGTTATCTCGCAATGCTGTTCCTTCAGTAATTTCAGCAACTCTTCTTGGCTGCCTACTACACTTGAACGAAGAATATCCGAAATAATCTTTAAGCGGTTTCGTTTGTTTTTCATAAAATGTAAATTAATAAATATTTATTTGTAATTACTTTTCAAAACGAATATCTTATATGAAACCCCAACAGATTTTCTCACCAAATAACTACGCTTGTATATTTATAAAATATTTTTGCAAATATACAATGTTTATTCTGTTTTTCAATGTAAAAAATTCATAAATATTCTCCATTATTCATTATTTAACTATAATTTAACGATTATTGAATAAATATACAATTTGATTAAATAAATCAATGATAAAAATTCTTTTCTAAATCAGTAAAAAATTGATATTCGTAACTCAACCTTTCTCAATACAAAGCTCAAAATTGAAAAGAAATAGGATTTCGATATAAACGGTCAAGATAAGCCTATGCATGTGTATTTATTTGCTGAAAGACAAATTGTATTGTTACGAGGAATTTGCAATAATTGTTTTGAAATATTTTATCGGCTACTATCACTCATCCACTCAATAAATTGTATCTTTGCAGGTTATTTGAAATCGTTTTTTATTCAGGCATGAATTCAAAAAAGATTTTATATAAAAATCTGATTTTCATATACTTATTTTAATTTTTTCAGAAACTGTTGCATGTCCAAACAAGGAAATATTATTGTTAAAGGCGCTCGCGTCCATAATCTCAAAAACATAGATGTTGAAATTCCAAGAAATAAATTGGTTGTAGTTACCGGACTATCGGGTTCCGGAAAATCATCGTTGGCTTTCGACACGATTTATGCCGAAGGTCAACGCAGGTATGTGGAAAGTCTTTCGTCTTATGCACGACAATTTTTAGGACGAATGAGTAAACCGGAAGTTGATTACATAAAAGGTATACCGCCGGCTATTGCTATAGAACAAAAAGTGAACACACGCAATCCTCGTTCAACGGTTGGGACTTCTACCGAAATATACGAGTACATGAAATTGCTGTATGCCCGGATTGGAAAAACGTATTCGCCAATTTCGGGAGCACTGGTCAAAAAACATGAGGCAGAAGATGTAGTGGAGGCGGCCATGTCGTTTCCTGACGAAACCAAACTTACCCTGCTTATTTCCATTAGCTTGAACGGAGAAAACGATATCGTCGAAAAACTTCGAAACTTCCAAATGCAGGGATTCAGCAGAGTTGAAGTGGGAGACGAAATGCTCAGAATTCAGGATTTGCTCCATCAACCCGAATTATTGGAAGAAAACAACAAAATTTATCTGGTTATTGACCGTTTGGTGGTTGATCATTCACAGGCTACCATCAGCCGTTTGACCGATTCGGCTGAAACTACTTTTTACGAAGGCAAAGGGAATTGCATTTTAAAGGTGAATACCGAAAAAGGAGAAAAACTGTTACATTTTTCAAAGAATTTTGAAGCCGACGGAATATCATTTGAAATTCCTACCGAACACACATTCAGTTTCAACAGTCCGATAGGCGCATGTCCGGTCTGTGAAGGCTTTGGAAAAATTATCGGTATTGATGAAAATCTTGTTGTCCCTAACAAATCGCTTTCTGTTTACGAAGATGCCATCGTATGCTGGAGAGGCGAAGTGATGAGCGAATGGAAAAAAAGATTAATACAGGCTGCGCCAAAATTTGGTTTCCCTATTCACAAACCCTATTACGAACTAACTGAAAATCAGCGGCAATTACTATGGACTGGCAACGAATATTTTGAAGGATTGAACAGTTTCTTCAAGTTTCTGGAAGAAAATCAATATAAAATCCAATATCGCGTTATGCTGGCAAGGTATCGTGGAAAAACCACTTGTCCCGCTTGCAAAGGAACCCGACTGAAAAAAGAAGCAACCTATGTACGCGTGGGTGAAAAACCCATAACGGAACTGGTATTGATGCAGGTGGAAGAGTTATACGATTTTTTTGAACATCTCCTTCTTGACGAACATGACATGGCAATTGCCAATCGTTTGTTGACAGAGATTCAGAATCGTATCCGCTTTCTGATTGATGTGGGATTGGGTTACCTGACGCTGAACAGACTCTCCAATACACTTTCGGGAGGTGAAAGTCAGCGAATTAATCTCGCTACTTCTTTAGGAAGCAGTTTGGTTGGGTCGCTATATATTTTAGACGAACCGAGTATTGGTCTTCATCCTCGCGATACTGAAAAGTTAATCAATGTATTGCATCAACTCCGCAATTTAGGAAATACGGTTATTGTGGTGGAACACGACGAAGAAATTATTCGTTCGGCAGATTACTTAATCGATATTGGACCTGGAGCAGGCAGATTGGGCGGAAACATTGTTTATAACGGATTTCTGAACGATTTTAAAATTCAGAACTTTTCAAATGAAACCATTGCCAATTCCTACACTTTGAAATATCTCCTCCATAAAGAGGAAATTCCTGTTCCAACCCATCGCCGAAAATGGAATAATTACATAGAAATTGTGGGAGCTACGGAAAATAATTTAAAAAATATTTCCGTAAAATTTCCTTTGAACGTAATGACAGTGGTTACCGGTGTGAGTGGTTCAGGAAAATCTTCGCTTGTTCAGGATGTATTTTATTCCGCCTTGAAAAAATATTATGGTGGAATCGTTGATCACACTGGACAATTTGGCGTTTTGCGAGGCAGTATGCAACTCGTCAATCAGGTAGAATTTGTCGACCAAAATCCCATTGGGCGTTCTTCACGCTCCAATCCTGTAAGTTACATAAAAGTTTACGACGACATACGAAAACTTTTTTCAGAACAACCTCTGGCCAAGCAAATGGGATATAATCCTTCCTTTTTTTCTTTCAATACCGATGGCGGTCGTTGTGAAGAATGTCAGGGAGAAGGAACGATTACCATTGAAATGCAATTTATGGCCGATTTGGTACTGGAATGTGAACATTGTCACGGGAAACGTTTCAAACAGGATATTCTCGAAGTTACTTATCGAGGTATGAATATCTTCGATGTATTGGAAATGACAGTAAATCAGGCTATTGAATTTTTTGGACAATCAAATAATACATTGGAAAAGAAAATTGTTAAACGGCTGAAATCGTTGCAGGATGTCGGTATTGGTTATGTAAAATTGGGACAATCATCCAATACATTGTCGGGTGGCGAAAGCCAGCGGGTGAAATTGGCGTCTTTCCTGGCAAACGAAAAATCGGAACCAACAATGTTTATTTTCGATGAACCCACTACCGGATTGCACTTTCACGACATTAAAACATTGCTCAAAGCTTTCGATGCGTTGATTGCCAAAGGGCATACCGTTCTCGTTATCGAACATAACCCTGAAGTAATTAAATGTGCCGATCACATAATTGATTTAGGACCAGAAGGCGGGGAAAAAGGCGGATATGTAGTCTTTGAAGGAACACCTGAAGAAATTGTAAATTGTAAAAACTCTTATACCGGCAAATTTTTGAAAGGAAAAATTTAGGTTCCTTTTACCAATAGAATGTTGTTTTGAGTTCTGAGTTGCGAGGTGAAGATGCAGACTTTGAATTTTAAGTGAAACATTGCATGCAACGTCTTACCAGTTTTGAATTTGTTATTTTTTTACCTGTTTAAAGGAATATCACAGAAACTGCTGATTTTTTTATTCCGATCTAAAGTTTGCTCATTATGAATTTCTTATAATCTTACGGGAACTCCGTTTTCGTGAAGATATTGTTTCAAATCGGGGATCTCTATTTCTCTGTAATGAAAAATGCTGGCAGCCAATGCTGCATCAGCTTTCCCTTTTTGAAAAACATCGACAAAATGTTCCATCTTCCCTGCCCCACCACTGGCTATTACGGGAACATTTACCGACTCGGATACGGAACGTGTAATATCCAAAGCAAAACCATTTTTTGTTCCATCATGATTCATGGAAGTCAGCAAAATTTCTCCTGCACCTAATGCAACCGCTTTTTTTGCCCAATCAAGTGTCTTAATATCGGTCGGAATCCTTCCACCGTTAAGAAAAACATACCACTCCCCGTCGATGTATTTGGTATCGATGGCTAACACAACACATTGATTTCCAAACTGCTGCGACAAATCGGAGATTAACCGAGGATTTTTTACTGCTGCCGTGTTAATAGAAATTTTATCTGCTCCACACGAAAGTAACAGAGACACATCTTCCACGCTGGAAATACCACCACCAACAGTAAAAGGAATATTAATTTTTCGGGCAATACGGGTTACCAGTTCCGAAAGCGTTTTGCGTTTTTCGTTGGTGGCAGTAATATCCAAAAAAACCAACTCATCCGCTCCCCTTTTGGCATACCAATCGCCTAATTCAACTGCATCGCCAACTTCCTTGATATTCTCGAAATTTATTCCTTTTACGGTTTTCCCATCTTTTACATCCAGACAGGGAATAATACGTTTTGCCAACATAAATTCTTTATGATAGTTTAAAAATATCGTCAGGATATTGAATATCCACCAAATACAATCCTTCTGCAGGAGCTGACATGCCTGCTTTACAGCGATTCCCAGCTTCAATTACAGAACAAAATTCAGCTAAGGACATTTTTCCTTTTCCTACCTCAAAAAGCGTTCCCACAATGGCTCGTACCATATTTCTCAGAAAACGGTCAGCTTGAATAGTAAATACCCACTCATCCTCGACCTGTTTCCAAAAGGCAAAATCAATGTGGCAAATATTGGTTTTGACATCTGTATGCAATTTACAAAAGCTCCCAAAATCCTCATAATGACACAACAAGGCTGACGCCTTGTTCATGGTTTCAAAATCCAGTTCTGCAAACAGGCGGGTTGCCAGTTCACGTTTGAAAACATCTTTATGAAATATTACGTGATACTCGTATCGTCTCGAAACGGCGTCGAAACGCGCATGAGCTGTAGACCGAACTTCAACAATTTTATAAACTGCAATATCGGGAGGCAAAAAACTATTGAGATGCAATAAAAATTTTGAAGTATCTATTTTTTCGCCTTCATAATCGAAATGTGCCACCATACATTTGGCATGTACACCGGCATCTGTTCGCCCGGCTCCAACCAAATTGATATCCGTTCGCAAAATTGCACTCAGCGTTTTTATCAACACTTCCTGAACGGAAATACCGTTGGGCTGGCATTGCCAACCATGATAAGCCGTTCCTTTATAGGAAATATAGATAAAATATCGTTTTTTCACACCTAAAAATCAATAACTCAAAAAATGAGAAAAATTTAGAATGATCACGAAAACAATTTTTCGATTTTTGCAGCATAATACTCCTCAATAACATTTATTTTCAATTTTAAAGTGGGAGAAAGAAATCCGTTTTGAGGTGTCCATTCTTCTGCTACCAACTGAAAACGCCTTATTTGTTCAAATTCGCCAAAGAAATTGTTATAATGCTTCACTTCATCCCGAAAACGTCTTATTACATGCTCATTTTCAATCATTTCTTCCGCACTGCCACAAGATATTTTATGACTTTCGCACCACGATTTTAAATATTCAAAACTTGGAGAAATAAGCGCAGCAGGAAATTTTTTGTTCTCGCCCACAACTATGATGTTTTCTATTAAAGGAGATTCCGCAAATTTTGTTTCAATAGATTCGGGATTGACATATTTTCCGTTTGAAGTTTTGAAAAGACTTTTTATTCGTCCGGTAATAATCAACTGACCTTCAGGAGTAAATTTTCCTATGTCGCCGGTATGAAACCAACCATCAGCGTCTATAACTTGGGCTGTCAACTCGGGGTCTTTGTAATAACCCAACATAACATTGTGTCCTCGACATAGTATTTCGTCTTGATCGCCAAGTTTAACTTCAACTCCCGGAATTGGAAGTCCAACCGTTCCAAATTTTCTACCGTTTTTCACCCGTTGATTGACTGCAATAACGGGAGAAGTCTCCGTTAAGCCGTATCCTTCGAAAACCGGCATGCCGATTGCAGAAAAAAATGAAGCCATTTGTGGTTGCAAAGCCGAGCCTCCGGAAACGACAATATCAAAATCACCTCCAATGGCTTCTCTCCATTTGGAATAAACCATTTTATCGAAAAATTTATGGAGTTTTTTGTTCCACCGGCTCATGCCTTCCAACTGATATTTATTGGCGAAATTTATAGCCCTGTAATAAACAAATCTATTAAAAGTAGGCAATTTTTTCCCTGCCATGTAGAGTTTATCATACATTTTTTCAAGCACGCGCGGTACAGTAGCCATAATATTGGGATTCACTTCCTTAATATTTTCGCCGATAGTTCCCAAATTTTCTGCATAATATACCGAAATTCCCAGATATTGATACAAATAAACCAGCATCCGTTCGTAAGCATGACAAAGTGGAAGAAAACTCAAAGCAATTTTGTCCCATTCGGCCGGAATCTGTTTCAAATTTAAAACTTGATTGACAATATTGCTGTGGGAAAGCATAACTCCTTTGGGATTCCCTGTAGTTCCCGAAGTATATACAATGGTTGCCATATCGCCCGGTTTCTGCATGGCTTTCAATTGCTGCAATTTTTCTGGAGCTGGATTTTCACGCCCCAACTGAATAAGCTGTTCCAAAAAAGGAAGGCCTGTACCTTGATCCACAAAAGTATAGACATATTTCAATGATTTTATTTCAGGCAAAATAGGCATTACTTTCAATCTTAACTCCTTGCCTTCGATAAAAATCATTTTCATTTCGGAATGATTCAGAATATAACGATAATCATCCTGACTGATAGTAGCATATATGGGAATAGATATGGCTCCAATTTGCATGGTCGCAAAATCGAGCATATTCCATTCGGGACGGTTATTGCTAACAATACCTATCCGATCGCCTGGCTCAATGCCGAGTTTCAACATTCCATAACTGATTTGATTGGTCAAATCTATATATTCCTGAATACTGAATTTACGCCATTTCCCTTCACGTTTGCAGGCAAGGGCAGCATCCTGATTCGGGAATTTTTCCAAATAACGATCCAATATATCATATAAACGACTGATTTCCATGATATTGATTTATTAAAATTTATTGAAAAACGATGGTTCTATTTTTATAAGTAAGAATTTTACGGTTAATGTGTTTCTCCACAGCCGCGGAGAGTACGATTTTTTCCAAATCGCGTCCCTTCCGAATCAGATCCTCCACACTGTCCTTGTGCGAAATACGAGTTACATCCTGCGAAATAATAGGCCCCGCATCCAAGTCTTCGGTAACATAATGGCCTGTAGCACCAATAATTTTCACCCCTCTTTCATAAGCAGCATGATAGGGTTTGGAACCTGCAAATGCCGGCAAAAATGAATGATGTATATTAATAATTTTATTGGGATAGTTTCGAATAAATTCGGGCGATAAAATCTGCATATAACGAGCAAGAACACAAAAATTAATATTGTTCTCCTTCAACAATTGCAATTCCATCGCTTCCTGTTCAGATTTGTTTTTTTCATTGATGGGAAACGTATAAAAATCTATTCCAAAACGTTTTGCCACCGGCTCTAAATCTTTGTGGTTACTAATGATGAGAGGAATTTTCACTTTCCATTCTCCTGCGGCATAGCGAGCCATTAAATCGTAAAGACAATGGGACAATTTGGAAACAAAAATAGCCATACGAGGTAATTCATCAGCAAAATACAATCTGAAAATCATTTCAAAACGAATTGCAATAAGTGTATTGAAATATTCTTCAATTTTCTCCCTCGGGATCTGAAAATCGGTTAAATCCCATTCCACCCGCATGAAGAAAACTTTTTCTTCCCTGTTTACATACTGATCAAGATACAAAATGTTTCCTTGATGACGGTTGATGAATTCGGTAACAGCAGCTAAAATACCAGGTCTGTCGGGACAATGTATCAATAAGATAGCGGTATTATCATTCCCCTTCATAAAGATTATTCAAATTTTTTTAGTCTGCAAATATAATACTTTTTGAGGAAAAATGTTTTCGAAACACCAAGACATCCATCTACATCCAGATATTTAGAAATTTACATTCTCGTTTGGGGTGGTAACTTCCGAATAAAGAAAATTAAGGGTGAAAATTCAAAAAACTTTATAAAGATATTGCAGATATTAAAATTTAGCGTAACTTTGCACCGCAAATTTCACCCAACAACAACGGTTGTTGAGTCCGAAATAAAAACAGGAAAGCAGAAAAGAATTTAAAAGAAATTTGTGAATAATAAATTTTTGGTGCGTTAGTTCAGTCTGGTTAGAATACATGCCTGTCACGCATGGGGTCACGGGTTCGAGTCCCGTACGCACCGCAAAAGCAACCTTTAGGGGTTGCTTTTTTTGTTTTATATTATCAATAAGTGTTTTAAATACAGCCGTTTTCTATTCTGCTGAACAATTTTTCGCCCAAAATTTCGATATTTCCAGTTTTATCAATTTTCAGCCAAAATTTATCAATTTGCACCGGCGTACACATTTTTACCAACTTATATGCATATATCAAAAAACCATCCGAAGTTTGTTTGATACCAGAAGCCGGATCTCCAAAAATAAAATAGTAGCCATTCAAATATGCCCAGAAAACTGCATCTCCTTTGCTATCGATTTCACCTAAAAAATTTAACACATCGGGCAGATTTTCCAAAAAACGATAATCTGTTCCATCATAAATCAAGATGTTGAAAAACAAACATATATCTCCGTTTGAGTTGTTTATGCCTTTGCCCGTAGAAGAAAACAGCGAATCCGTATAAAATTTTTCTCCCTTAGAAAAAACGATTTCATAATACCGCGAAAGGTAACATAAATTTCTTCTTATTTCATAGTATGGCATTTCCTGTTGCAGCGTCAAAGAATCGAAAACGGATTGTTCCGAAATCGGTTCATACCCATCATAATCGAAATCCTCTTCTTCACAAGCTGTGAAGAAGGCAACCAACAAAAAAAGAATAAAACTGATTTTTTTCATCATCTATTAATTTATGTATTTAAAAAGATAGCATGTGATTCTTTTCCTTATTTTTTTCTGAAGTTTAATTTTTCTCATACAGAAGTTGATAAAAATTTACTTAACTGACGCAAAACCCGTTTTACGTGTTCGTAGTTTTTTGTTATAGCAGATATTTCAAATAAAACGAAATCTCTGTTGGTTTTTTATTTTTCAATATAGTCAATTTTACTTGCTTTCCTTCTCCTTTCATTTCATCTTTAAATTCTTGATCGGATAAGTCTTTTACTCTTTTATTGTTGATTGAAACGATAGTGTCACCTAATCGAATACCGCTTTTATATGCGTCAGATTGATAATAAATAGACATTACGGTAGCAATATCATTCATTTTCATTGCATAAAAACCTGCTAAACTTGATTTGAATACCTTACTTGATTTTGAGTTTTCAGTCAAATAAAGTTTTTGATTGTAATAATCTATTGCAAAGTTATATCTGTCCAAAATTTCATTTCCGATTAATCCATCATAATCGGTTTTTGAAAAAGCGCCCAATGTGTCCTTTGAAAAACTTATTATTGGATTGCTAATTAGATGATTGCCTAATTTAAGTGAAGAAATTCGAAAGTCTCCTCCATTGGAATTTCCTCCTAATGCACCTCCAAAGAGAATTGTGTAATCAACAATTTTTTGAGGTAAGATATTTTGTGATTTTAAAGAATTGAAATAGGGGGCATTTAAAATAACGGCATCGGCGCAACCTAAATCCATCAACAAATCAGCTGTAATAGCTTGATTATCTGTAATGTTCAATTCCGCTGGGAAATAAACTCTTTTGTCAACGTACTTAAATGGAATTATCGTATTATATTTCTTTGGGTTTATCACAGAATCAATTTTCAAAACGGATCGTTCATTATCAATAATAAGTATTTTGTTTTTAATGAATTCGTTACCAATAATTCCGGCAATATTTTCTCCATTAATATCCGTAAGTTTTAAAATTGGTGATTTCGGAAAACTATGAATATAATTTCCTACGCTTATCTTAACTGTATCTTTAACAACGTAAACTTGTTTATCATCTGTTGCACCTGCGCCACGCATTCTTGCAGTATCCAAATTTGTTTTTATGATTGAGCTATGCCGTTTAACAAATATGCTGTCAAAATACAAGACACTTGCGCCAGTATCAAAAACGAATCGTCCTTCGATTGAGTCATTGATTATTGCAGAAATGTAAAAACTTCCGTCTTTCTCAAACTTTACTTCATTTTTTTGACTTTTACAAGGTAAAAGCGTGAGTAAAATGAACTGCATTAATAGTAATATCCTTTTCATAAGGTTGTTTTTCAGTATAACACCTAATAGTTACGAATATGAAACGTTTGGAATTTCGAAGCACTTTCCTGTCACGGTACAACTATTTTTATTACAAGCTAAACCACACGAATACGCACCGCATCAGCAATTAACTATACCGCATGTTGCTGCCTGCCGTTTTATTCCTCAAAATAGTCATTGTCTATACGTTTGATCTCAAAAGTATTAGTAGTAGAAACGGCCAAATTGTAATCGATCATTAATTCTGCAAGTTTTTCGCCGTCAATCAGGACAATTTTTGTTTCATTTCTGGTTTGGTAAGATTTTGCTTCACCAGTGAACTTTGAAGTAGTGATAAATACTCCTTTTTTAGCGCCTTGACCGGCGAGAGCACCTACAAATTTTTGAATTTCTGGTCTGCCCACAACATTTTCACATCGTTTTGCTTGAATATAGATTACATCAAGTCCTAATCTATCTTCTTTAATTATCCCGTCTATACCTTCGTCTCCTGTTTGTCCAATAGATTGCCCAGCATCTTTTATTGTACCGCCATACCCCATTTTTACAAGTAATTCAACAACAAGATATTCAAAAAATTTCGGGCTACAACTTTTTATTTTTTGAAGTAATTCTTGAGACAGGTTCTTACGAATATTAAGGTAACTGCTTTCAAGTATTTCCTCCGGAGTTGATTTTGAGTGATAATTTTCATTATCATTTAAAGATTCTTCTTCCTTAGTTCTACCATAATTTTCTTGAAACGCAGGTAAAGATTTAAGAACTTTTATATTGATTTCTTGTGGTTTGGTATTAAGAAAACTTTTCCCAGACTCTGTAATTTTAAAGTACCCACGTTTTGTCGTTTCAAGAAATCCTGCCATTTTTAAGTATGCCTTGGCCCATGCTACTCTATTCGGAAATATTTTTTGAGATCCACTTGGTAAATACGTGTTAATGTCCTCCGTTGTCAGATTAAAATAGTTTGCTAATTGATCGTTTATTTCATTTGTCGAATGCTCTTGTCCATCCGAAATTGCATTAAGGAATGGAAGCATAATTGATTGAAAATCTGGTATCATATTGTTAATCTATGTTTTTTCTACGGTTGGCGGCAACGGTCGCGTGTATGAAACGTTGGGGTTTACGTGAGTCATCATTATCTTCCTCCACAAACCACTGCCTGAAAAGTGTTTCA
This sequence comes from Bacteroidales bacterium, assembly GCA_012517575.1. Classification (GTDB taxonomy): domain Bacteria; phylum Bacteroidota; class Bacteroidia; order Bacteroidales; family Paludibacteraceae; genus MVYY01. The sequence continues at coordinate 31,401 of JAAYUQ010000106.1, forward strand.
GCTATTTTTTCGAGCGTGACGTTTTGGCGAAGGAGCAGGTCTATTTTATCATCGAGACTGGAAAGGATAGAGGCAATGGATTTTTGTTCGCTGAATGGGGGGACATTCCAAACAGTATTTTTCAAAAAATTCCAATCTGCCCTCGGCATACGAGTTCCGCCTTCTCCGTCATCAGCAAGATTTACAAAATCCCAGTTTGCTAAAAAATAAAATAAAAAATTTTGGTTAATTCCTTCTTTAGCCCTTAACACCCAAATATCAGTTGAGCGAATACCATCAAAATCAGGCTTTATAACTTTTCTGAAATATACTCTCAATTTACTAAAAAAAACATCATTTGATTTGAAAAGAAACTTATTACTTGTTACATCTGTTGATTTTCCAATACCGTTTAACCTGAGTGTTCCCTGTTCAATGTGTTCTAAGCCAATGTAACATAAATTTTCAGAGCCATTAGGAATATATGTATCCTTTATTGGTTCTGTAATGTCAATCAGTTTATATTCTTTCCACTCACTCATTGGTTTGATTTTTTAAAGGATTGAATGAAACGGTGTCTTCGAGAGCTTCATTAACGGTGTCTTCGAGTGCCTCATTAACGGTGTCTTCGAGAACCTCAGACACCGTACTATCGAGAACCTCAGACACCGTACTATCAAGAACCTCAGACACCGTACTATCAAGAACCTCA
>JAAYUQ010000107.1 GCA_012517575.1 Bacteroidales bacterium
AGCAACATCAAAAGTTTTGCAACCAGTTTACTGTAAACTGATTTCCTTTGGGGATCTTCCACGCCTTTGAGATAATAATCGAGCAAAAATTTGTAATTTCTCTCCAATTCGTTAAAACGATCAGAAAATTCACCATTTTGCAAATCGTCAATCATCATTTTTACCCTGTCGAATGCAGGTTTGAGCCTTGACATCGACACAAAACGCAAAGCAGCCTTATATGTAGTATCTATTTGAGTTGCATTCATAAAAACAATGGTCAATTAGTTAGTATTCATTTGAAGAAAAATTACATTGCAAAACCACAAAAATTATCCCATTTTACTTATTTTTCTGAGTTTATCTTCGTCAATAATTTTTATTTTTCTTCCATCCACAGCTATGATGTGCTCATTGGTAAAGTTCGACAAAGTGCGGATAGCATTTGATGTAGTCATATTCGACAAATTCGCCAAATCCTCTCGGGACAAATAAATATTGACCGTTGCGCCATCTTCTTCCACTCCATAACGTTTTCTTAGAAACAGCAAAGCTTCTGCCAAACGACCGCGAATATGCTTTTGTGTCAGATTGACAGTTCGCGCATCAGAAACTGCCAAGTCGGAAGCCAACTCTTCAAGGAAACGATAGCAAACTGCAATATTATGTCTGAGAATAGACAAAAACAGATCAGCCTTGAGCATATAAACGGTTGACGCCTCAAAAGCCGCAACGTTGGTGCTGTTGGGTTCGTTGGCAATAATAGCACGGTAACCGAAATTTTCACCCGGTTTCAGCATTCGGATAATTTGTGTTCTACTGCCAATACCATCTTTGTAAACCTTTGCTTTCCCAGCCGCCAAAATCATCATGTGGGTAGAAATTTCTCCTTCACTTTGAATCAGTTCATTTTTCTTAAAATGATGAACCGTGTAGTTATTCTTTACAAATTGCCTTTCGTCGGGCGTTAGCACATCCCAAACCATGAAAACTTCTTCAATGGGTTTCAGTTCATAAGCAGGTTTTTTAGTCATTGCTTCAAATGAAAAAATATGTTTGACAACATTGTTCTACAGCACAAATTTAATTATTTTTTTAAAATAAATTTCAAAAGAGAAAATAAAAAAAATTCTCTCTCTCGGATTAAAACTTTAACAGAAAAAATTTGCAACCATAAACATTTTAAACTATTTAATAATATTGAGAGAAACATTAAATAAAACTATCGACAAAAGACTTTGAGAAAGGAAAAATTTATTACTTTTGCCAACTGTAACTCATAAATAAACCAATCGCAATAAATGAAAAGAGCAATATTTATTTCTCTCCTCAGTTTTATATTATTCCCCATACTATCACAAAATTTCACATTCAGCGACTCGGCAAGAGTTAGTTTACTCACTTGTTCTCCCGGGAAAAAAGTGTATGAGAAATTCGGACACACCGCCATTCGTGTTAACGACCCTGTTACAGGCATTGATGTAGTTTTCAATTTTGGTGTATTTGATTTCAATACCAAAAACTTTTATCTGAAATTTGTTAAGGGGGAGACTGACTATCAACTTGCCGTATATGATACCAAAAGCTTTTTGGAAGAATACAAAAATCGAAATTCCATTGTGTGGGAACAAAAGCTAAACTTAACTTTAGACGAAAAAAGGAATTTGCTTCATTCACTTTTAAAAAATTACGAGCCTGAAAACAGATTTTACCGATACAATTTTGTTTATGACAATTGTTCTACCCGACCAAGAGATAAAATTGTGCAATCGATTAATGGAAGAGTTGAATATCAGTTGTTTACCGAGCCAGCAACTTTTAGAGAAATGATTTCCGAATATACCGGAGAAAACAGTTGGCTGCAATTTGGCCTTGATTTAATCTTTGGTTGCGATGCAGACAAGACCGTTTCGCGAAACGTTTCCATGTTTTTACCTGAAAATTTAATGTATGAATTTCAGGCAGCTCATATAATAGATCCAAATGGCGCAAAACGTCATCTGATTTCCGAATCGGGAACATTGATTTCCAAGCAAGAAGAAAAATTTTCCGATTTCTTGCCCATCTTTCAGCCTATGTTTGTTTGTACTTTTCTTTTAATTTTGGGGATTATCATAACTATTTTCAATAATCAGAAAAGTTTTCGCCTGTTCGACAGCCTTCTCTATATTATAAGCGGGCTGGGTGGAATAGTCGTATTTTATCTCGCCTTTTTCTCGTCGCATCCCCTTGTAAAAAACAATTTCAATCTTTTGTGGTTGAACCCGCTGAATTTTGTTCTGGGCATTCTCCTTTGGTTTCACAAAATGAAACCGTATGTGTTTTACTATCAGGTTTTGAATTGTTTTTTGATTTTTCTGGCTTTGGTGGCTTATGCTGCCGGATTTCAGGTTTTTAATCCGGCCAGTTTTCCGCTTATTCTGTTGCTTTTGCTGCGATCGGTGCGCTGGACAGCCACAACAAAAAAAGATTTTTCGCAAAAGAAAAAAAATAATCGAGCTTATTATACCAATGGCAACGGACTACACCTGCATACAAGAAAGAAATAGCAAGAACGCTAAAAAAAAATTCATTTTAAAAATTATTTGAAAAATGGCTTCCCATCCAACTGTAAACCTCAGCTTCGTAGGCATTATTCCAGCCCGATTTGCTTCTACGCGTTTTCCGGGAAAACCGCTGGCAGATATTGGAGGAAAAACCATGATACAACGGGTGTACGAACAGGCAAGTAAAGTATTGGACAAAGTTTATGTGGCTACAGACAACAAGCGAATTTATAAATGTGTTACCGATTTCGGAGGAGAAGCACTTATGACTTCCACTGAAGCCAAAAGTGGTACAGACCGGTGTTACGAGGCTGTAATTCAACTGCAGGAAAATTTTGATGCAGTGATCAACATTCAGGGAGATGAGCCATTTATTCAACCGGAAGAAATCTTAACGCTTCAGCAATGTTTTGAAGACGAACAAACACAAATTGCTACTCTTGCCAAAATAGTTCCAGAAACAGAAAATTATGATTACATTCAGAATCCCAATCGCCCTAAAATAGTGCTCAATAAAAACCATGAAGCACTATATTTCAGTAGGCAAGTGATTCCTTACCAGCGAAATGCTGCCACCGAGCATTGGATTTCAAACCACCATTATTATGTTCACGTGGGAATTTATGCGTATCGAACCGAGATATTAAAAGAACTCTGTTCACTCCCCATCTCATCGCTCGAAAAAGCCGAATCGTTGGAGCAACTTCGATGGCTCGAGAATGGATACCGCATAAAAGTTGGCTTCACTATAGCCGAATCTTATGGAATTGATACGCCGGAAGATCTGGAAAAAGTTAGAAAAATGTTTTTGGTTGAGTAACTCTTTTGATTTTTTTCAGGAAAAGCACAACGAATAAACGGTCATTCCCAGTCTATGTTATTAAAAAAATTTTCTTGACCATTTATTTCCGCAGAAAAAATTTCATTAATTTTCTGAATTTCCAAGGAACATTTTACAGTTATCTTTTTATTCTTTCCATGGCTTCCATTGTGTTTTCTCTGCTGCCAAATGCCGAAAAGCGAATATACCCTTCACCACTGCGACCAAAACCGGCTCCGGGAGTAGTAACAATATTTTTTTGCTTCAGCAGATAATCAAAGTATTCCCAACTTCCCATATTTTCGGGTGCCTTTACCCAAACATAGGGTGCATTGACTCCTCCGAAAACCTTTAAACCCACTTTGGAAACACCTTCTCGAATAATACGGGCATTTTCCAGATAATATTCAATAAGTTGCTTCACCTGCTTCCTGCCTTCGGGCGTAAAAGTAGCTTCGGCACCTCTTTGTACAATGTATGAAGTGCCATTAAATTTGGTGGATTGGCGTCGAAGCCATAATTTATTCAAAGCGACTGCTTCTCCCTGATGCGTATAACCAACCAACTCTTTGGGAACAACTGTGTAACCGCAACGTGTTCCGGTAAAACCGGCAGTTTTCGAGAAACTTCGAAATTCTATGGCAACTTCTTTTGCACCTTCTATTTCATAAATGCTATGTGGAACATTTTCTTCAGTTATAAAAGCTTCATAAGCAGCATCAAACAATATAATTGAACGATTGGCCTTTGCATACTCTACCCAAGTCCGAAGTTGCTGTTTGCTGAGTGTTGTGCCAGTCGGATTATTCGGGTAACAAAGATAAATCATATCCACTTTTTCGGTAGGGAGCTGAGGAACAAAGTTATTGTTTTCGTTGCAGGGAAGATATGTTAATTTGTCCCACTCGTTAAATTCGTTTGGTTCGCCTGCTCTTCCGGCCATCGCATTGGTGTCCACATAAACAGGATAACTCGGATCGGTAATGGCAACACGATTGTCGACACCAAAAATATCGCCAATATTTCCCGTATCGCTTTTTGCTCCATCGCTCACAAACACTTCGTCAACATCCAGTTTTATACCTCTTGCTCGAAAATCATTTTCTACAATGGCTTGTCTTAAAAATTCATAACCCTGTTCCGGCCCATAACCCCTGAAAGTTTCCACATGACGTTGTTCTTCGGCAGCTTTAATCATGGCATCTACTGAAGCGTCGGGCAAAGGAAGTGTAACATCTCCAATTCCCATCCGGATAATTTTCGCTGAAGGATTTTCTGCTTTGTGTTGCTCCACCCTTTTGGCAATTTCGGAAAATAAATAGGTAGGAGGAATTTTTATAAAATTTTCGTTGATATAAGCCATTTTAATTTTTCAATATTTGATGAATATGTTTACTTATAAAAAATCAATATGTTTTGTGTTAGCACATGACAAAAATTGAAACATTTGTTTTATATATCTTTAAAACAGGACATATAAAACAAGCTCTTCGTGTTGACCTTGCCCAGTGAGCCGAAAAACAAGTGAGAA
>JAAYUQ010000108.1 GCA_012517575.1 Bacteroidales bacterium
ACGGGACAAACAATATCGGCGAATTTTTGGCTATTGTTCACGCACTGGCTCTCTTGAAACAAAAGAACAGTCAATTGCCACTTTATTCCGACAGCCGCACTGCGTTGAAATGGGTACAGCAGAAAAAAGCAAAAACCAAATTGGAAAAGAATGAGGAAAACGAGTATTTGTTTGAGCTGATAGCTCGAGCCGAAAATTGGTTGCAAAACAATGAATATTCAACTCCGTTGCTAAAGTGGGAAACCGAAGCTTGGGGTGAAATTCCGGCCGATTTTGGAAGAAAATGATTTATATTTTTCCTTTTCCAATTGATAGAGGTTTTAATAACAACCCCACAAATAAAGTAAAGTAGGTTATTCCTTTCTGCAGGGAAAGTGGCATTTCTATTTGCATCATTATAAAATAAATCACCAAAAAATACAGCAACGGGAAATTTTTATCCTTAATGGCAAAATAAAACGAACTTCCCATTAAAGCCAACAACAAAAGTAAACCGGGAATACCCAAATGAAATAAATCTCCTAAAAATTGATTGTGAGCAGTTGGAAACCATGGAATTAAAATTTTCATTCCACCCGTACCGGTACCCAATAGATAATGGTCTTTCAAAAACGAAAGCACAATATCGGTTTGTATCTCTCGCGGACGATCGGTAAAATAACCACGAAAATTATTGTAGATATATATTCCTGCCAGCGATACTAAAATACATGAAAAAATAACTACGGATAAAACAAGTTTTTTCCTTTTTCTCAACCTGTAGAGCAAGGTTAAGAAAATACCAAACGGGAACATAATCATTCCTATACGGCTTTGCAACAATAAAATGACTACGGCCGACATGAATCCGTAAAAAAATATTTCGAAACGGGATATTTTAATTGTTTTGGGAGAATTATCATTTTGCCACAAATAAAATCCGATTCCAAACATCAGTGTCAAAATGAAAGACACGAAAGTTGGATGATTGTAACCTGCCCAGCCCAACAATAAGTTATAATCTACTCCCGGCGGCACAGGTGTGCAGAAATAATTCTTTTTCAGATGAAATCCAATTCCAAAATCAACTTTATGAAATTGAACCTGATAAAAATAAGCCACCATTACCATTAGTAAATAGACTTCCAAAAACCGAAAGAAAATACGCAACAGCAGATTTCTCTTTTCTTCCGAAACAGAATAAAAACTAAAAGCCAAAGGTAATACAAGAAAAGTCAGTCCTCTTCCCACAAAACGCCATCCATAAGTAGGATCGAGCGACCACAGAAGTCCTACATACTGAAACAAATAATAGGCAGCAATAAAATAAAAAAGAGGATGGGGTTGAAAGTGCTTTTTTTTGACTGTTGAAAACAAGACGGCCATAACAACAAAAATAACGGTAGCCGTAATAGAAACATTAACACTTAAAACCGTCGAAATCAGTAGAAAAAACAAGGAAAGTGTTATAATATTATCCCACGAAAAGTTCCACTTTGGAAGTTGATTTTTAAAAACGATAAGAAAAAGGAGCAGTTGTACAAAGAAATAACATCCGGCCAATAATGTCAAAACCGGAATATTTTGCTCTATGCCAATGGTCGTATATCGATAGATTGAACCGGTAAGGGCTATAAATGTGAAGAAAACAATTATTGACAATAGAACAAAACGTGTTCCCAAAGAAAGTTTTTTAAACATTTTAATGTCTAATTTTTTGGTGATTACGAATTGATAGTTTTATGCTTTTTCCAACGATATTGCAAAACAAGTTCCACACATTCCTGTTTGTCAAAACCACGTGCAACGGCATATTCCTCAGCCATTATCTTCAAAGCTCCGGGTTCCAAATTTAATCTTTCAAAGTTCCTGCACCCGGCAACTTTAGAAATTTTTCCAAATTTCAACCGATTCAGGTCAATCAATTCAATGTTAATATCGTCATTCGTGTAAGAAAACAAGATGTTCCCGGCCGAATAATCTGAATGTAAAACTCCTTTTTCGTGAAGCTCAGCCGTGAAACGGGCAACAGCTTTTAATATCTTTTCTCGGTCGGGAAAATTCACGTCTCGAATCAATTCTTCAAAACGATGGTTACATTCAGACATCACCGACACATAAAAACTTTTATCGAACAGAAAGAATATCTTCTGCTCATAATAGCCAATAGGGTGTGGTGTGGAAATTCCCAGCGAGAGGAGTTTCAACGCATATTCATACGAACGCCTCGCTTTTGATTTTCTGAAAATACCATAAACAAACCGATTGACAACATTGGGTAATTGAAACGATTTAACAACCCATTTCTCATTTTCCACGTCAAAAATTTTAATGGTATTTCTTCCAGAATGAATCGTTTCGCCTTGCTTATCGAAAATATCGGGCAAAGAATAAAAAAATTCTTCTTCCTCTTTAAAATTGGGTGAGACAAAAAAAGTTTCGGGTTTGTAAAGATGAATGAAAAAATTAAATAACTGTGATAACGAGCGTTGATAGTGCAATTTACCACCCAATTCGCGATAAAAAAATGCTTTGTGACGACGATTTAAAACGTCAATAATATGTTTTTTCAGTTTTCTGTCGGAAATTCTTTTCGAATTACTCCTGATTCGATAGTAAAATCCTATTTCAGGTAAATGAACTACCTCTCCACCATTTTTCAATACTGATATCCACAGTTCCCAATCTTCACGTCCAATAATTTCCTCAGAATACCCCCCCACTTTCAAAGCATCTGCCCTACGAAACATTGAACAATTATTGATAACATTTTTCCGTGCAAGCAATTTTCTGTGATAAGGGCGATATTTCCCTTTCCCCTGTTTCTCACCAAAACATTCATATTCACATGTAACAATCTTTACTTGAGGTTGTTGAATAAGGACTTTAGCAGCAGCTTCAAGATAATACTTAGAAATCTTGTCATCAGCATCTACCGGCAAAACAAATTCTCCACGAGCTTCTTCCAAACCCAAGTTACGGGCTGCTGATACACCCCGATTTGGCTGTCGGTAAAATCGAATTCGTTGATCCTTTGCACTGTATGTTTCTGCAATCACTGGCGACTGATCTGTAGAACCATCGTCAATAATGACTATTTCAAAATTAGGATAGGTTGAAGCCAGCACAGAATCTATCGCTTCAGCCAGAAACGCTTCCATATTGTACACCGGAATGATGACAGAAACCAAAGGATATTCCATTTTCTTAAATTTTATCTCTCCTTTTTGTATATTTCAACCAGTAATATTTCAAAGGATGCGTATATTTCAACTGCTTCCAAGGGCGACTGCTGTGAGGTAAATGCAAAACGGGCAACTGGGTCATTAAATAATTGCTAAATCCCAATTCAACAGATTTGTGCGAAATGAACACGTCATACCATGATTTTTCAGGATGCAAATTTTTAAAATCGAAGGTTTCTAACAACGAATGGGTGATCAATGTGCAACAGAAACTCAAACGTTTGGAAGTTTTCACCGTTTCTCCAACAAATTTTTTGGCATACAGATACGGAAAATTGACATTCCCATCCCTATCGTGCGTCACAGCAGCAATCAGCCCCGGATTTTCAAGTTCCGCAGCAGCATCAAATAAAACCTGAATGGTATTTTGTTTCACCACTACATCCGATTCCACAATCAGCAAATGTGCGCCATCCGACAAAGCGCTTTGCTGTGCCATTTGCAAAACCAACAAATAATTTGGAGAGGGATGCGTGGTAATATCTTTCAAATTCACCAACCTAAATCCCTTTTCGGCAGAAACAATCTCAAGCTTTTCGGTTGTTTCGTCGGAACTGAAATCATTATAAACGGTATATTGAAAATTCGACTGAAAATCCGAATTCATGATACTTTCAATGGTTTGCAAAGTTGTTTCCAACGAATCTTTGACAGGTGTAATAATATGCAATAAGCGCTGATTCATGATTTTTTCAAATAACGATTAATTACAGGTATAGACTGTAACGGAAAATCACGTTTTATCAAGAAAGCTACGAAAAGAAAAAGCAAAATGGTTTTTATCAGCAAATTGAGCCACATATAGGGCGTTGTAATGAAAAGACTGATGCCGTAGAGTGCAAGAGTTACAAGAGTATAAATGCCGATAGTTTTCAAATCATATTTAATCGGCATATATTTTTGTCCCAAAAAGTAAGAAATCAGCATCATCACAAAATAACAGGCAAACGAAGCCCATGCTGAAGCCATATAACTGAAAACGGGAACAAAAATAATATTGATGGCAATTGTTATCACACTTCCCACTATCGAAATCCATGCGCCGTACATGGTTTTGTCGGTAAGTTTGTACCAAAGCGAAAGATTAAAAAACACGCCCTGAAACAAATAGGAAAACAGTACGATAGGAACTACGCGTAAACCCGCCCAATAATCACTACGAATAATAAATTTGAAAATATCCAGATAGAAAACCATACCCAGAAAAATCAGCAGCGAAAAAATGATGAAATATTTCATCGCATCGGCATAAGCAGCAGTGCTGTTTTTATCCTTATACTGAGCAAAAATAAAAGGCTCATAAGCATAACGAAAAGCTTGTGTAAACATCATCATTACCATCGAAATTTTGAAACAGGCGCCATAAATTCCTAACTGAGCAGCGGCATAGGCTTTGTCTTCGAAAAGAAAGGGGAAAATAATTTTATCGATGGTTTGATCTATAATACCCGCTATCCCCAACATTAGCAATGGCAGTGAATATTGCAGCATTTTTTTCAACAAAGCCGTATCCAAGCGGAATTTGGCTTCCAAAATATCCGGCAATAGCGCCACTGTAACTGCAGCAGTCGAAATCAGATTGGCAACGAAAATATATCCAACTCCATAATGCGGATTATAAAACCAACTGATCAGTTCAGGAGCTTTTTTTTGTAACCACGGACAAATAACCAGAAAAAAGATATTGAAAAAAATGTTGGTAAAAATCATGAAAAGCTTTAATGCGGCAAATTTTATGGGACGATTTTTGTACCGCAAATAAGCAAAGGGAATGGCATCGAAAGCATCCATAGAAACCACAATAGCCAGCATGGCAATAAATTCGGGAAACTTTGGATAACCCATTCCCGTAGCGATTGGATGCGAAAAAATCACACAAACAACTGCAAAAAGTAAAGAAGTAAACCCAACCGAAATCATGGTAGTGCCATAAACTTTGGGTGCTTCTTCACGATTTTTGTTGGCAAAACGGAAAAATCCCGTTTCCATTCCGTAGGTGAGTATCACCAGCAAAAGAGCTGTCCACGCATACAAATTGGTAACAATTCCATAATCTGCCGAGCTTTCTAACACGTAAGTGTACAGCGGTACCAGGCACCAGTTGAGAAATTTCCCTATGATGCTGCTCAATCCGTAAATGGCTGTATCTTTTGCCAGCCTTTTCATCTGTTTTTCCGGCATACTTGTATAAATTTCTTTTTTTATCTGCTGAATCTGAAATACGAAAAAATTTTTCTCAAAAAAGTGTGTCCATCTTTCCCATTTTTGACTTTCCCAAATGTCGGTACGCCAATTCTGTAACTTCTCTTCCGCGAGGAGTACGTTTCAGGAAACCTTCCATAATCAGAAATGGTTCATAAACTTCTTCCAATGTGCCGGCATCTTCGCCAAGGGCGGTAGCAATGGTTGTTAAACCAACAGGGCCGCCATTAAATTTGTCGATAATGGTATTTAAAATTTTATTATCTATTTCGTCCAGCCCATATTTATCAATATTCAACGCTTCCAGCGCATAACAGGCAATTTCCAAATCAATTTTACCGCTCCCCTTCACTTGTGCAAAATCACGGACACGGCGCAACAAAGCATTTGCTACACGAGGTGTTCCACGACTTCGACTGCCAATTTCTGTGGCGGCTCTGTCTTCAATTTGCACATTTAATAAATAAGCAGAACGTTTAATGATATGCGTAATCACTTCAGTATCATAATATTCGAAATGACAATTGATGCCAAACCGAGCTCTGAGTGGAGAGGTCAACAATCCGCTTCGAGTAGTTGCTCCAATGAGCGTAAAAGGATTCAATTCCAATTGGATAGAACGAGCACTTGGCCCTTTGTCAATCATAATATCAATCCGGTAATCTTCCATTGCCGAATATAAATATTCTTCCACTACCGGACTTAACCTATGAATTTCGTCAATAAACAAAATATCATTTGGCTCAAGGCCGGTGAGCAACCCTGCTAAATCGCCGGGTTTATCGAGCACAGGTCCTGAAGTAATTTTAATGCCTACATTCAGTTCGTGAGCAATAATATTGGACAAAGTAGTTTTCCCCAATCCCGGTGGTCCATGCAAAAGTACATGATCGAGCGATTCGGAACGCATGCGAGCAGCCTGAACAAAAATTTTCAGATTTTCTACAATTTTACTCTGTCCTTCAAAATCTGAAAATGTCAGTGGACGCAACGCATTTTCAAAATCCTTTTCTATATTGTTGTTCCGTATGTCAAAATTTTCTGCCATGTAATCCGCCAAAAAAAGATTGTGTCCGGGTTTTTTCCCAGCCCTAAGAATTCACAAAATATTAACTTTCTGTCGTTAAACTTCGAAAAACCTGTTCGAGTTCCTGCTCTACCAATTTCATTAATAGAATTTTATTCCCTTGTTTCACCGAAAAATCAAAAATATCGCTGCGTATATCTTTGGAAGCCAAAATCAACAGACGGCTTTCATCCAAAAAATTTACTTTCAACACGCAAGGAATGTTTTCGATATCTTTTGCGTCCGGGTTTTTAAAAAATTCAACTTCAACTTGAAAAATATCCTGATGTAAAGAATGAATGGCCGAAATATCCTCGAAATCGGCAGCAATTTTTCCTTTATTTATGATAATCACCCTGTTGCACAATGCTTTTACCTCCTGCATAATGTGCGTGCTAAGTAACACTGTTCTGTCTTTTCCCAATTCTCGAATCAACGTTCTTATTTCTACGAGCTGATTGGGATCAAGACCAGTTGTGGGCTCATCCAAAATCAAAACTTCTGGCTGGTGAATCAATGCTTGTGCCAAACCGACACGCTGGCGATATCCTTTTGAAAGTTGTCCGATTTTTTTACGGAATTCAGCACGAAGCCCCACCTTATCAATCATTTCATCCACCATTTTTTTTCTTTCTTTGCCCAATTTGTAAATATCGGCAATAAAAAGCAGATATTCTTTTACATACATTTCTTCGTACAGTGGATTTTGTTCGGGCAAATAACCAATCAGCGATTTTATTTTCAAAGGTTCTTCCTTCACTTCATGACCACAAACTTTTACGCTGCCCGTTTCGTAAGACAAAGCGCCCGTAATGATGCGCATGGTGGTTGTTTTTCCGGCGCCGTTCGGCCCCAGAAAACCCACTACTCCACTTTTGTCAATGTCAAAACAAACACTGTCCAAAACCGTTTGTTGTCCGAAGTTTTTTGAAAGATGTGATATATTGATGGACACGCGTTTCGTGTTTTGTAAAAGTTATATTCAAAAATTTCGATTGCAAAAGTAATAAATCCTTACCGTATAACGAAATGAAAAAGAAAGCGTTCTGAAAAAGAAAAAACTAACTTTCTATTCACAAAGAACAACATAGCAGGAAAAATCAAATTTTGAAAACAACTTTTACAGCAGCCAGAAAAAGATAGGCAATAATAATGGGGACAAAAGCATTCAGTTGAAAAACAAAAAGGAATAAAATGCACAACATCAGGAAAATGTATTGTAATTCGTTTTCTTCCCATTTCAGGTTTTTGAATTTTAATGAAAACATGGGAATTTCAGATACCAACAAAGCACTGAAAATTACAATAAGAATTAAAATCAGCCAGCTGTTTTCCGTTACGAATGTAGAAAAAGAATATCCCAGACCCACCCAAAAAATGGCATTTGCCGGAGTTGCCAAACCAAGAAAAGAAGAACTTTGCCGCTCATCGATATTGAATTTTGCCAGCCGCAAAGCCGAGAACAAGGTGATGATGAATCCAGCAAACGAAAGCCAGAATGGCAATGAGCTTTGAGAAAGCAAACTAAAACATACCGCACCTGGCGCCAAACCAAAACTCACAATATCGGCCAGCGAATCGAGCTCTTTTCCCATTGGTGAATAAGCCTGCAAAAGTCGGGCAGCCAAGCCATCAATAAAATCGAAAAAAGCCGCAATCAAAATAAAAATCAAAACTGCAAAATAATTTCCCTGGAAAGCATAATATACCCCAATGCAACCTGAAAACAAATTTAAACAGGTAAGAAAATTTGGAATATGTTTTTTCATCTGTTTATCTGAATTTTATGTGGTGAATGTTTAAAAAAATCATTGAGATATAAAGTCGAAAACCCTCGACCAACAAAAAGTAATACAAATAGCTTAGGGACTTTTCCTGAAATGAAAAAGAGAAAAAATCAGAAAACTTTACTGTCAATCCATATCGTTACAGGGCCATCATTAACCAATTTTACCTTCATGTCAGCTGCAAAGACTCCGGTTTTCACTTCTTTACCGGTTTTTTGCTCCATTATTTTACAAAAACTTTCGTAAAGCGGAATAGCCTTTTCATGACCTGCAGCATTAATATAAGAAGGACGGTTCCCTTTCCGCGTTTCTGCACAGAGTGTAAACTGACTCACTACCAGCACTTCTCCATCGATATCTGTAACGGATAAATTCATTATTCCTCTTTCATCGTCAAAAATACGCAAAGCCGCCGCTTTACTTGCCAGCTTTTCGGCATCCTGCAAAGTATCGGTGCTTTCTATGCCTATGAAAACCAACAATCCTTTACCTATCGAAGATTTTATCTGATGTTCAATTTCCACCGAAGCTTCTGTAACGCGCTGAATTAAAACCCGCATACGTCAAATCTCTTTACAAAAAAGTTCCAAAAAACCTTATACGTTGAACCTGAAATGCATAATATCGCCATCCTGCACTACGTAATCTCTACCTTCAATATTAATTTTTCCTGCCTCTCGGCAAGCCGTTTCCGAACCAAGTGTTACAAAATCGTCATACTTGATCACTTCCGCACGAATAAAACCTTTTTCAAAATCGGTATGAATTACGCCGGCACATTGAGGTGCTTTCCAGCCTTTTTCATAAGTCCATGCCCGCACTTCCATAGGTCCAACCGTAAAAAAAGTCTCCAAATTGAGTAACCGGTAAGCCGACTTTATCAAGCGCGAAACTCCCGATTCCTTTAAACCGAGTTCTTCCAAAAACATTTGACGCTCTTCATACGACTCCAGCTCTGCAATTTCGGCTTCAGTAGCTGCTGCCACTACCAGAATTTCGGCATTCTCATCTTTTACCGCTTCTCTCACTGCTTCTACATACGCATTTCCACTGGTTGCTGAAGCTTCATCCACATTGCAGATATACATCACCGGCTTGTCGGTCAATAAAAAAAGATCTTTAACCAACTTTTTCGATTCCTTATCCAATACCACTGTTCGTGCCGATTTACCTTGCAACAAGGCTGTCCGATATTCCTGCAAAATTTCATAAACTATTTTAGCCTGCTTGTCGCCACCGGTTTGCGCCTGTTTCTGAACTTTATTTATTCTGCTTTCTACTGTTTCCAAATCTTTCAACTGTAACTCCGCATCAACAATTTCCTTGTCGCGCACCGGATCAATCTTTCCATTTACGTGAGCAACATTTTCGTCTTCAAAACATCGCAATACATGAAGAATTGCATCTGTTTCACGAATATTAGCCAAAAATTTATTTCCCAGTCCTTCTCCTTTGCTTGCACCTTTAACCAAACCGGCTATATCCACAATTTCTACCGTTGCAGGAACCAATCTTTGTGGGTTTGCCAATCGTCCCAATACATTAATTCTTTCGTCGGGAACTTGCGTAACGCCAACGTTGGGTTCGATGGTACAAAAAGGAAAATTAGCCGCTTGTGCTTTTGCATTCGACAGACAGTTGAATAATGTAGATTTGCCTACATTCGGCAACCCTACAATACCGCATTGAAGTGCCATAAAATTATCCGATAAATTTTAATTTTCTTCCTTTTTTTTAAAACTATTTCTTTGTACAAAGGTAAGGGATAATTTTCAATTTCCACACCGGCAAATTAAAAACAACATTTTCGATTTGTGAATTCAAACTTAAGTTGAAAAATTAAAAAGCAGACTCAGAAAATGGAAGAAATCGAATGAATGAAATTAGTTCCATATTTCGGCAATTATTCGAGGAAAATACTCATATTCGAGAGCATGTACTCTTTGAGCAACTGATTCCGGAGTATCTCCGGATAGCACGGGACATTTTGCCTGAAAAATAATATCGCCTTCGTCGTAGTTTGAATTGACATAGTGAATGGTAATACCGGTTTCCTTTTCTCCAGCTTCTAATACAGCGCTGTGAACTTTCATGCCATACATACCTTTTCCTCCAAATTTTGGCAATAAAGCAGGATGAATGTTGATAATTTTTCGTGGATATGCTTCTATTATTAAATCGGGAATTTTCAGCAGAAACCCGGCCAAAACAATTGCATCAATTCTTTTTTCCTGAAGAAAATTCAAAATTTTTTTTCCCTCGATAAAATCCTCCCGCGAAAAAGTAATGGAAGGCACGCCCATTTTTTTTGCCCGCTCATGAACAAAAGCATTTTCGTTATTGGAAATAATAACAGGAAAAGAAAAATCACAATTATCTGAGAAATAACGAATTATATTTTCAGCATTGGAGCCTGAACCCGAAGCAAACAAGGCTATTCTTTTTGTCATAGTTGATGAAGAAAAATTGCGCAAAAAAAGGTGATTTGTGCAAAAAAACATATTTTTTTCTAAAAAGTGATGATTATTTGAAGAAAATTTCATTTCTTTGCACCGCAAAATTATAAAACAATTTTTATTTATAAACTTAAAACTTAAAATTATGTCAGAAGTTGAAGAAAAAGTAAAAGCTATTATTGCAGACAAATTGGGTGTTGATGAAGCAGAAATTACACCTTCAGCAAGCTTTACCAACGATCTTGGCGCTGATTCGCTTGATACGGTTGAATTGATTATGGAATTTGAAAAAGAATTCGGTATTTCCATTCCCGATGATCAAGCTGAAAAAATCACCACTGTTGGCGATGCTGTAAGCTATATCGAAAATTCAAAAAAATAACATTCCTCATTTGTTATGGAATTAAAAAGAGTAGTTGTTACAGGGCTGGGAGCCATTACTCCGTTGGGATCATCTGTTCCCAAACTTTGGGAAAATATCCTCAATGGAGTAAGTGGAGCTGCTCCCATCACCCATTTCGATGCTTCTCAATTTAAGACGCAATTTGCTTGCGAAGTGAAGGATTTCGACCCACTGGAGTATCTCGAGAAAAAAGAAGTCAGAAAAGTCGATCCTTATGCTCAGTATGCAATTGCAGCTGCCAAGCAAGCTATTGAAAACTGCGGCATAAATTTGGAAACGGTCGACAAGAATGAAGTTGGCGTCATCTTTTCATCCGGTATTGGCGGTATCACAACTTTCGAACAGGAAGTTTCAAACTATTTTCTTAACAAGGAAATGGGACCAAAATTTAATCCGTTCTTTATTCAGAAAATGATTTCAGATATTGCTGCAGGCCAGATTTCCATTCAGTATGGTTTCAAAGGCCCAAATTTTGCTACAACTTCAGCTTGCGCTTCATCTACTCATTCTATTATTGATGCTTTCAATTACATTCGTTTGGGCAAAGCAAAAATGTTTGTAGTCGGTGGCGCGGAAGCAGCTATTACTCCAGCCGGAGTTGGTGGCTTCAATTCCATGATGGCTCTTTCTACCCGAAACGATGATCCCACACGAGCTTCACGACCCTTCAGCAAAAGCAGAGATGGTTTTGTTATAGGAGAAGGAGCCGGCTGCATTATTCTGGAAGAATTGGATCATGCTTTGGCTCGTGGAGCAAACATACTTTGTGAAGTGGCAGGCGGCGGCATGTCGGCTGATGCCTATCATTTAACAGCTTCACACCCTGAAGGACTGGGAGCTATCCTGGCTATGAAGCGTGCGCTGAAAGATGCAGGCATGAAAGAAGAAGAAATCGATTACATTAATGTTCACGGGACTGCTACACCCGTAGGCGACACATCCGAAGCAAGAGCTATTGAAAACGTTTTTGGAGAACAGGCATTCCGACTGAATATCAGTTCTACCAAATCGATGACAGGCCATTTGCTGGGCGCTGCCGGAGCTGTAGAAGCCATTATCTGTACGCTGGCAATTATTAATGATGTGGTTCCTCCCACCATTAATTTTACGGAAGGGGATGAAGATCCCGATATCAATTATCGGCTGAACTTCACTTTTAATAAAGCGCAGAAAAGAACTATTAATGCAGCTTTATCCAACAACTTTGGTTTTGGTGGACATAATGCAAGTGTTATATTAAAAAAATTCACCAAATAAGTTCGTGAAAAATTTCTTTTATCTGAATAGGCTCTTTTCCAAATACAGAAAAGAGCCTTATTCTTTGTTCCGAAAACTACTGGGCTTTTACCCGCGAAATTTCAGCTACTATCAGCTGGCTCTCACACATCGTTCGCTGTCATTGACCAATCAGGAAGGACAAGTGATAAGCAACGAAAGGCTTGAATTTTTAGGAGATGCTGTGCTGAATTCCATTGTTTCCGATTTGTTTTATCGACATTATCAGAAAAAAGATGAAGGTTTCCTGACCAACATCCGCTCTAAAATTGTCAATCGCGATTCATTGAACCACTTGGCTCTGAAACTTGAACTAAACAAAATAGTCAAAATTTCTAAAAATGTAAATCCGCAACTCAGCAACGATATTTACGGGAATGCGCTGGAAGCGCTTATAGGCGCAATCTATCTCGATTACGGATACGATCAATGTATGAAGTTTGTCAAAACAAAACTTTTTGATCCTTTTATCGATTTGTCAAAAGTAGAAAAATTCGAAATGAACTATAAATCGAGATTAATTGAATGGTGCCAGAAAAACCACTACCAAATCGACTTCGAAATGACTTGCGAGACGCTCAACGAAAACCATCAACCTATATTTCAGTCACGTGTGCTCATTGAAGGTACGCCGGTATCCGAATCTACCGGGTTAAACAAAAAAGAGTCTCAACAAAAGGCTTCACGCCTTGCCTATCAACAAATTATCGAACAAAAAACGCTCCATTTTCTAAAGGAGGAATCAAAGAATTAGTCTGCTGCGCTCTATTAATTCCATTCGTAAAGCAGTCAAAAAAAATCCTTGTCAAGAGCAACAGATTAATTTATTTTTTTGACAATTGGAAACTTTTAACTAACTTTGTTGGTGATATAAACCTTATGTATAACTTAAAACCAAACCACTATGTCAACAGAAAACATCGGAATCAATGCTGGAAGTGTATGGAACGTGTTGAACGAAAAAGGAGAAATGGATGTTAAAGCACTCAAAAAAAGCACCAAACTCTCTGAAAAAGATTTGAACATGGCCTTAGGCTGGCTTGCCAGAGAAGGAAAAATTGAATTTAACGAAACTGAAGAAAGTTTATTGGTTCACCTCGTTTAAGAAAGTGAAATATAAAAAAGGCGGAATGCGAATTTCGCCTTTTTTCAAACTTTAAGAAAAAGCACTTCACTTTTCAAGGGAAAAAATTTCGTAAAGCAAAAAAATGCTTGTATATTTGCACCCGCTTTACGCATGAAAATGTTGTGATATGCGAAAATAGCTCAGTTGGTAGAGCACGACCTTGCCAAGGTCGGGGTCGCGGGTTCGAGTCCCGTTTTTCGCTCAGAAAAAAAGTTTCTTACTCTTTTGCCCGGATGGTGGAATGGTAGACACGAAGGACTTAAAATCCTTTGGCCCTAAAGGCTGTGCGGGTTCAGGTCCCGCTTCGGGTACCAACAAACCCCTTGTTTATCTTTAAGATTTACAAGGGGTTTGTTATTTTTTTAAAATTTATTGCCGGAAAATTTCCTTATTTTTCAGACTTTATTAAAACAATTTCCACCCCAACGAAATGACAATGGTATTGGCTTGAAAATCATCTACAGTTACATCTTGAATTTTAGTTTGATACATGTCTTTAATCATATTGAAACGGGCATCTAACGTGAATTTTAAAACATCAACTCCCAAGCCGGCTTCCAATCCCAATTGAGCATTTTTTACATCTTTCTCTATTTGGTCAATTTTAATATTATTCTCATTATCAAATTTGAGAGAAGAACCAGCGTTAAAAGTTAATTTTGGCCCTGCAAATACCCGAACGTTGACCATTTTAATTAAATCAATAACCTTGTATCCAACTAGCAAGGGAACTTCTATATTGCTGATGTTTACAACCTTGTCGTAACTTGCTGGATTATTCTGAGTGTCCTCGAGGGTAACCGTATATTCCTTCTTACCCATAGTGTACAGAAGTTCCGGCTGAAAATAAAGTTTCCCAAAATTCAATCGTCCGAAGACGCCCAACTGAAAATTGTTTTTAACATCTGCTCGAATAGAATCCACATTGTAATTGCCAGAAGTTACCGAACTTAATTTGTCCAATCCTACAGAGGAATTATAACCGGCTTTCACACCAAAATCAATTTGGCTGAATGCAGAAATCGAAAAGAAAAGCAATACGGCAGAATAAATAAATTTTTTCATATCATTCATTTTAAGAGTTAATAACTTAAAAACAAAATATATAACGAGAACAAATTAAAATTCTTATTTGTATGTATTTAAATTAAACTCACCAGATTGCCCAAATGGGTTGATGAATTTTTAGATGCTGCGGATTAAAGTTTAAATCTGCAGTATCGGGAATTTGAATCCTATATTCCTTCCCTTTTACATTGGTCAATTTTCGATCTCTCAACCACACATTAAACTCCTTCAGTTGAAAATAAGTCAAATGATATGTTTTCGCCCACTCTGTCCAATCTTCAACAGAGGTATTCACCAGTACTTCTTTTGTGGGAATAAAGGGATAAAAATCATCTTTTTTCAATTGATAACCAAAAAGTTTTGGATTTTCAAAAAACTGCTTCATGGCCAGTATTCTGAAAATATAACGAGAACTTTCGGTAGAAAGTAACATATCATAGGCATCATCCACCTGTTGTTTCTCCTGTTCACCGGAAATTTTTGCCATTCCGGCATTGTAGGAAGCCGCCACCGTAACCCAACTATGATATTTTGCATAGGCGCTTTTTAAAAACTGACAGGCTGCCACAGTAGCTTTTTCCAAATGATAACGTTCATCAATTTGATCATTCACTTCCAAACCAAACTGTTCCGCCGTCTTTGGCATTAATTGCCAAATACCAGCAGCCTGGGCCGGAGAAAAGGCACGCGGGTCGAGATTGCTTTCCACCACAGCCAGATATTTAAAATCATCTGGAATACCGTTATTTTTCAAAATAGGTTCTATGACAGGGAAAAACCGGTTGGCACGTTTAAGTAGTAAAATGCTGGTGGAGTGATTATAAGTAATGACAATCTGTTCCCTGTCGTAACGCTCACGCATATCAATTCTTTCCAAAGGAACAGTTTCATTAGAAAAAACAACCTGTTTCGGCACAGGCAGCGCTGTAACCGGATCGATAGCCCACAACAAGGGATTTATAATAATATTAAAGCTAAAAAACAAAATTAAAAATTTTCGTATCATTATTCTATCATCAAATTAATTGAAGCAAAGGTAATAAACCATTTTAAAACTATGAATAAAAAACAAAAAAAATTAAATTAGCCACGAAAAAAAACTGGAAACATGCAACTTTGAGCCAACAAAAGAAATGAATCTGTTTAAAAAAACTTGACAAAAACCAATTTTACCAGCGATATACAGAAATTAAAAATTATCATGTAAATTTGCACATGAATAGGTATAATCAAAAAATATGAATGGCATCCCTTGTTGTAAAAATAAATCCTTTCGACTGAAAAAACGAAATGACAGGAACTTTCTTCCAACAAAGCGATATGTCGAATCAAAATAAATTAGACTATGAAACGAGCCATCTTTCCGGGAACATTCGACCCATTTACCATTGGGCACTACAGCATTGTCAAGCGGGGATTGAAGCTTTTTGATGAAATTGTTATTGGCATCGGAGTAAATCAGGCAAAGAAAACACTTTTTTCTATCGAAAAAAGGCAGGACATAATTAGTCAAACCTTTAAAGATGAACCCCGCGTCAAAGTATCCATTTATGACAGCCTTACGGTGGATTTTGCCCGTTCTGTCGATGCAGGTTTCATTCTTCGTGGATTGCGATCGGTTAGTGATTTTGAATATGAGCACAACATTGCCGATGCCAACCGCAAAATTTCGGGAATTGAAACCGTGATTCTCTTTACCGATTATGAGTATTCCTATATTTCTTCTACTGTAGTACGCGATTTAATTGTTTACGGGAAAGATATTTCAATTTTTCTACCACCCAATGTAAAACTTTAATGATACTCCAACTTTATTAAAATTTGATTATACAAAAACCGTTAAAAAATATATCTTCAGACTGAATCTCACTTATGATTAAATGCTTTGAAGCAAAATAAAAATAATGACAAACGCATGAAAAAGAAAAAATTCTTCCTGTTCCTACTTGTTCTTGGCTTTCCTTTCTTTGTTGTAGCTCAAAATAATGATCAACGTACATTTCGAATCAGCAAAAACCTGAACATTTACAATTCATTGCTCCGTGAACTGGACATGTTTTATGTCGACACGCTCAATTACGACAAGCTGATAAAAACTTCCATCGACGAAATGTTGAATAGGCTCGATCCTTATACAGTTTATCTGCCTGAAGAAGAAACCGAAGACCTCACCTTTATGACCACAGGCGAATATGCCGGAATTGGAGCGCTTATCATGAAAGATGGGAATGATATTGTCGTTTCTGAAGTATATGAAGGGATGCCTGCCCAACGCAACGATATTCGCGCCGGCGACACAATTGTGGAAGTTGATGGGGAAAAAACCGAAGGATTGTCTGTCAACGACGTCAGTAATTTATTGAGAGGAACTCCCAACAGCACAATTAATATAAAAATTAAACGATACGGAGAGAAGAAAATCATCAATAAAACTTTTCTGCGCGAAAAGATTCAAATCAATCCAATTGGCTATGCTGCCGAAGTTGACGATAAAACAGGTTATGTGTTGCTCAACGAATTTACCGAAAATGCAGCGTTGGGAGTAAAATCAGTTGTTAACGATTTAATTAAAAATCATCATATTGAATCACTTGTGCTTGATTTGCGTAACAACGGAGGCGGATTGGTGGATGAAGCCGTTCAAATTTTGGG
>JAAYUQ010000109.1 GCA_012517575.1 Bacteroidales bacterium
GCTACACTGTCAAAACAAAAAGAACATCCCGGATACAGCGACGAGATTGCATTATATTATGGCCGATGGATTGAAATGGTAGGTGGAATTTTCGATGAAAATGTGAAATTACTGACACCGCTGAAAGAAAAATACAATTTGTATGGATTGACCAACTGGTCGGCCGAAACGCTTCCGCTTGCTCAGGCTAAATACGATTTTTTTGATTTGCTTGACGGAATAGTTGTGTCGGGTGCAGAAAAAATCGTGAAACCTGATCCGGCACTTTATCATATATTGATCGATCGCTATCGAATCGATCCTCGTGAAACACTGTTCATCGACGATAATCCGGAAAACATCCAAACTGCCAAACAACTCGGATTTCAGACGTTACACTTGACACCTCAAATCAATTTAGAACAAGAACTGAAAAATAGAGGCATTATCGATTGATGCCTGAAAGAATTCCTTCCTGGAAAAATAATCTTAAAGGGGAAGCATTTTCATAACAATCGCAGAAAAAGTTTGGGTACAGGAGTTTCGAAATGCATGATTTCGCCCGAAGTAGGGTGATAAAATTCCAATACACGCGCATGCAATGCAATGCGACCTATATTTGAAGATGATCCGTATTTGCGGTCGCCGACGATGGGGTGTCCAAGATCCTTGAGATGGACGCGTATCTGATTTTTACGCCCGGTTTCGAGTTCCAATTCTAGTAGCGAAAATTGGTCGGATGTCTGCAAAACTTTATATCTTGTGATTGCCAGTTTTCCCCCATTATCCACGGGACTTGAATACACCATAAAGTTTTTTTTGTTTTCAGTTAGCCAACTCGATATTTTCCCTGCAGCTTCGTCCATTTTTCCCTCTACAACAGCCACATAAGTGCGTTTGGTAACCATATCGCGCCAATTATCTCGCAACTGATGCTGAGCTTCGCTATTTTTAGCAAAAACCAGAACTCCCGAAGTCAACTGATCGAGCCGGTGAACCGTATATATTTTATTGAAGGGAGATTGTTTTTTCACATAATCCTTAAGCAACGAGACCGCTGTGGTATCAATTCCACTTCCGGTGGTGATGGTAAGCAGCCCTGCTTCTTTGTCAATAATAATGATATCATCATCTTCGTACAGAATGCGCAATTGCGGGATATTCTTCTCCACAATGCTCCGATGATTGCCAACGATAATCTTATCACCCGATTTTAAAGGATAATCGTAGCGCGTTATGGTTTTGCCGTTCACTATTATTTGACCATGTTTGAGTAACGATTTCACCGAATTACGGCTCTTTTCGTTCATGTTAGTCAGCAAAAAATCGAGCAAAATGGCATTTTCACTCACTTTTATTTCTTGTTCTTTCTTCGTAGATGGAACAGGAGTTTTTTTATGTGTTTGTTTGTTCACTTCTATAAATTGTTTTCGTAATCTTTTATAAACCGAAGAGTCATCCAGTTAGCCATTGCCTGACGATTGTTTTGGAGAATGATGCGACGCCGATCGGATTGAAATCATTTTAAGTATTGCCGATTTCTACCATTGTTTTTTCAATACAATCACAGTTATAATCATGTCGCAAAATTACAAAAATTATAGCATTGTATTTCCCTTGAATAATTCGGTGATTAAAAATTGGCGAATATATTTTTGAATTTTTAAAATTTAAGGAGAAAGTGTACGTTTAATTTTTAAAAATAGTCAACCACTGTGTGATCATAATTGGAATTTACACAACCCGACAAATACAGCTAATGGATTACCAATTTTCTTTTGTTATGTTCAAAACTCATTTTATTAAAATTGATTAAATGAATATAAATCAACAAATTATAGACGGTTTACATTCCCCCGAAGAGTTGGAAAAACTCTATAGGGAACACAAAAACGAATTTTGCGATTTTTTTAATAGCAATACCGAATATTCTGATTCGGAACTTTTTAAATTTTGGAAAGTTCGTTTGGCTGCCGAAACCTCACATAGTCGCCATAAAGTACTGAAATCGGATATTATTTTTGTGATTCTTGTTTCTGTATTCAGTGGATTACTCTTAAAATTGCCGGATTTTTTCGCACAGCTGGATAGAAATTCCTTTTATTTGCGCAATCTTTCGCTTATTCTTTTCAATGCCTTGATTTATTATGCATTCTGGCAGAATAAATTGTTTGCAAAACGTGAACTGGTGGGTTATACAATTTCAATTGCAGCATTGGCAGTGTATGTGAATCTACTTCCAGTTACCAAAAGTGATTCTGTTCAGCTTGCATTGCTGCATCTTCCTGTATTACTTTGGTACCTGTTTGGCTGGGTAATGGTTTCGTTTGAGTGGAAAAATTTGAATCAAAGGATGAATTATATTCGTTTCAGTGGAGAGTTTTTGGTGATGACAGGGTTAATTATGATTGGAGGAGGGCTGCTTACAGCTATAAGTATCAATATGTTTTCGGCAATTGGGATGAATATTGAAAACTTCTGGATGGAATATGTTGTAATTTTTGGAGGAGCTGCCCTACCTGTTGTTTCAGTTTTTTTGATAAATATTTATCCGGATATTACCGGTAAAATTACACCTGTTCTTGCGCGCATATTTTCTCCGCTTGCAATGATCACACTGGCGGTATATTTGGTTTTTCTTTTATTGAGCGGTAACAGTAATGTTATGAAAGACAGAAATTTATTGATAATTCTGAATATTATTCTTTTTGCAGTTTTGGTTTTAGTGCTTTTTTCTATTTCGGAAATAGATAAATCGAAAAAGAAAAATGCAGGTGTTTTTGTTTTGTTTTTGCTTACTCTGTTGGCAATTTTGGTGGATGTAGTAGCTATAACGGCCATTATTTCCCGACTTTTTAATGGCTTTACACCAAACAGGACTGTCGTTTTTGGTTTCAACGTTTTGATTTTCATTAATTTGATTATTCTATTACGAAAATTATTTCATTCCTTTTTTCATCCCGAAACGCTCGAAGAAGTTGAACTCTCTATTGCCCGTTATTTGAACGTATATTTTCTATGGGCATTGATTGTGGTATTTGTTTTGCCGGTTTTGTTCAGCTTTCGGTAAAACTGTTCAAAAGATTTTTTAAAATTTCAGAAGTCACTAAAAAATTAACCCTTGCCAATTTTGTTAAAACGGGAAAATATCAAGAAATTCATTATTCGTAAATACAAAATTTAAAACTTATATGAACCCCTTTGGAACTTATGCTTGATATCGAATGATAAATTACATGATATCAGTATGATAAACTATTTTTCCTTTTTTTAAGTCCCTCTCACATTACTTTGTTTCTTTCCATCAATTTTGGGTTAACTTTACCATAACCCCGACAAATATATACAATGATCTCAATTATCCAAAACAAATCAAAAAAATCATTATTATTCCATAAAAAGTAATTTGGGAGTCAGCAAATAATGGGTAGCTGTTAGGTTTACTCACTTTGCTACCGCCGATTTGTAATCGGTGGTTTGCTTGCTAAAGCAATTAATATCAGCATTATATCTAAATCATCCTTTTCCTTCAGCATCATCAACGGCACTGCTGTAAACATATTGCTCTGCTCAAAATACCAGTCTTTCTTCTACCGGATGATAAAAATCAAGTGACTTTAGCAATTGGTTATTATAAGCTGAAAACAGTTTATAATTGGGTGGATAAAAAATTGGCAAGGCGAACTGTGGAATTTCAGTTTGAAGATAAAGGTGCAGAAGGTGTATTTTTTCACTTTATCAAATTTCTTTAGAAGAAAGAAGGTTAATCGTTAGGCCTCGCCGCTCTGATTCGTGCTCAGGAATTGGTAACTAACAATCAATTTTCTGGATGTAAATATAAAACTTAATTTTTTAAAATGTAAACAATTAACCAACTTTTTCAACAATTGCTCAAGTAAATTCATATTTCTGGAAACGGTATAAAAGAATTTACTAATCAGCCGCATATGCACTTTTTTGAAAAAACAAGTTGTTAAAAGACATTAGAAATGTGGTAGCAAATTCGGAGTATAAAGGTGTTACATATTATAAAGGCAGGAAATCGCATATTTTTTGAAATAGAAATAAAAGGCGACAAAAGCTGGATTATTGCAAATGAATATAGAGGAAGAGAAATTTATTTTCATGGAATTATCGATGGCAATGCAGTATAATTATAATATTGAAAAACCCATCTGACATCTGGTTCACGGAACTACAATCCGTGGCAGCATTTCAAACGGGTTTTTCAATGACAAATATACAACCTAATTTTTTAAAATATAAACAATCAACCAACTTTTTCAACAATGTAGATTCTTGGATGAATATTGCTGTATGATTTGCAGCAGATTTTTTTCTTCATTTTCCCAACACAATTCTTCTCGAGCTTTTTCCGTATTGCTTTTCAACATTTTATACCGTTCTGCATTTTCAAAAATGTATTCAATGGTGGCTGCAATGTTTTTGGGATCGTGATTTTGCAAAAAATAGCCAATATCGTAGTGGTTGATGATTTTTTTTAATTCGGGCAAGTCGGAGGCGAGAACAGGGATGCCGGCATGAATGTAGTCAAAGAGTTTATTGGGTAAGGAAAAATGGTAATTCAAATTGGTATCTTTATCGACAGCCAAGCCAAGATCGCTATTGCAGGTATATTGCCTCAACTCTTCAAATGGCATTTTTGTCTTGAAAATAACTTTATTTTCCAATTTCAATTCCTTTGTTATTTTTTGCAGAGCCGGTAACACATCTCCACTTCCAATAATAAGCAATATACAGTTTTGTAAATATTGCATGGCTGTGAGAACTTCTTCTGCTCCTCGATCTTTGTTGATGCCTGTTCCCTGAAGAATCAGAATATGTTTGTTTTCAGGCAAATCCAGTTCTTTTCTGGTTTTTAATCGAGACGGAATATAAGTGGGAGGGATGTTGCGAACAACTTGCAGGTTTTTGTTGTATTTTTTTTTGTAAAGTTCTGCAATTGAATCGTTTACTGTGATAATAACTTGAAGTTTAGGAAAGATAAAGTTCTCAATTTTTTGCCATATAGCTTGAACTTTTGGTCGATGAACCAATTCGGGTGTTTCAGTAAAATATTCGTGAGTATCGTAAATTATTTTTTTTCTACGAATTTTGGCAGCCAAAAAAGCCGCGGGAAGCGTATCCAAATCATTGGCAAAAATAAGATCGACTTTGGCAAAAAGTAAATAAAAAAACAGTCTGATATTGTATTCAGCGTAAAATTGAGGCCCTTTGCGAAAACAAAGTTTGAATCTTTTTGTAACATAAGGACGCTGTAATGGTAAACTTTCTGGCAACATTCTGCCAACTTCGATGGTGAAAAAACCGCATTTCTGCAAAGTCAGGCAGGTTTTATGTACGCGCTGATCGGTTACCAAATCGTTGGTAACACATACAATGGCAATTTTTTGCATCTTACTTTGTTTTCAGAAATTCGAGAATATCCTTATATAATTTTCTATGGTAAGAAGGGGATTTTTTTTCTACCATAGTATTGTGCCACAGGATTACAAATTCACCGCCATAATTTTCTACGTTGTTGATCAACTGAACGCAATATTCATAAGCATCAAATGCGTTCATGTTCATATATCGTTTATCACTCAAGGTGCTGTCCATGATGGTAAAAGGATGAAGTATGAGCGGTCTGAGTTGCTGGGTGGCCGGATTAATCCATTGAACAGGCCGACAAGTTCCCAATCTGAATCCCGCCATATCGGCATAAGCAAGAGTAAAGTCATCCGTTAAACCCGCTTGGATAAGTGCTTCCATATCTTCCGGTTCCCGCGAACGTAAAAAATGGTGTCGGTTGTATGTAATTTTTGTTTTAGCTACGTGTTCGAGTTTCTTTTTTTCTTCCGCTATCAAATTGGGGTGTCGCCCCGCTTCGTAACTTGCATGTAATCCAACAATAATATTTTTTCTTTTACAGTAGCGAATGAAATTTTTATAATCGGGGTGTGCGAGGTTGGAGTTGGGTTTGTCTTCTTTTTTATGACCTCCTCCTGCTTTAATAAATACCACCGTTTTGCAGCGCTCCTCTCCGAGAGCTTCTGTAAGTGATTGATCTATTTTGAAAAGCCAAGGGAAAGTATACCACGGATCGAATCGGATGCCCTTGAAAAATGTTTTTATGGCTCTTCGAGCTTCTGCACGTTTTTTTGGCGATTTTATTCCTCGAGTTACTGCCCCCATCATTCCTCTGAAGCGTCTGTAATGCGCCAGTTGATCGACGTCGTGGGTCAGAAAAATTTTTTTGATTTTTTTCTCTGGTTCTGGAATTTCTATTCCCAATTCGCGCAACTGTTGACGCAGAAGTTTTCCATATTCTTCCACTAATGGTCGGTCAATGAAGCCGGCTTTATAAGATAGCGATTCTTTTCCATAAAATCGCCCGTGTACATCGCGGCATCCGCGACGCACCATTTCTTCGTAGCGGGAAATAAGGAAATAAGTACTGGCAATTATATCGGCGTGAAGAATGCGGGTATTTCCTACTTGTTCCAATTTGGGTTCTCCATAAAGCAAGGGAGCGTCGTCCCAAATTTTTAACGGTAAAGAAGGAATAGAATGGATGTTCCCATAAATTTCCGATTTGAAAAATCCGGAAGGATAAATAACCAATTTGTACCGACCAAATTCTTCTTCCTTATCGGTATATCCAATTTTCTGAACAATATCATCAGATACGTCATCACCCAATAGAAATTTTATAATATATTCAATTATCTCGTTCATGGAAAAATTATTTTCAAAAAAATTAACTTACCAAATATCAAATTTCTAATAGAAAAACTAATGAAAAAACAAATAGCCGATTAAAATTGCAGCTACTACACCCGCAAAATCAGCTATAAGTCCGCAAATAACGGCATATCGAGTATTTTTAATTCCTACCGATCCAAAATACACAGCCAATATGTAAAATGTTGTATCAGTTGAACCCTGAATAATGCACGACAACCGTCCTACGAAAGAATCGGCGCCATTGAGTTTCATGGCATCAACCATCATACCGCGTGCTCCGCTTCCGCTCAGCGGTTTCATCAAAGCGGTTGGCAAGGCACCAACAAAATCGGTATTCCATCCAATCAGTCCGAAAAACCACGTGAAACCACGAATCAGCATATCCATAGCTCCGGCTGCACGAAACATACCAATGGCAACCAAAATGGCAATTAAATAAGGTATGATTCCTATTGCTACCTGAAATCCGTCTTTTGCACCTTCGATAAAAGCGTCATACACATTTACCTTGTGAATCATGGCTGCCAAAATAAAAGAAATGATTATGGAAATCAGTACAAAACTGGCAATGAAATTTGAATACAAAGCAATTTGATTTTGAGTAGCTTTGCCAAAGAAATACAGCATACTGCCAACAACGATGATTAAACCGGCCAGTGTTCCCAAAACGGTTTTGTCCAAAATGTTGATTTTTTGGTAAGCAGCAACGCTTAAAAAACCGACGAGTGTTGAAAAGAAAGTGGCGATCAATATAGGAAGAAAAATATCGGAAGGATTGGCTGCACCCAATTGTGCCCTGTAAACCATAATGGTTACCGGAATCAATGTCAATCCAGAAGTATTCAGCACCAGAAACATAATCATGGGATTGGAAGCAGTATCTTTTACAGGGTTGCTTTCCTGCATTTCCTTCATGGCTTTTAAGCCCAACGGAGTAGCTGCATTATCGAGTCCCAGCATATTGGCGGCTATATTCATGAACATGCTGCCATAAGCCGGATGATTTTTAGGAAGATCAGGAAAAATTTTTTCAAAAAAAGGAGCAACTATCTTTGAAAAAGCCCGAATCACGCCGCCTCGTTCTCCAACTTTCATTATCCCGAGCCAAAGTGACAATACACCTGTAAGTCCCAATGAAATTTCAAAACCAGACTTGGCCGAATCGAAAGTTGAATTGAGCATATCGGAAAAAACCTGAACATTTCCGAATACAAATAATTGTATGCAGGCGATAACAAAAGCAATCAGAAAAAAACCTATCCAAATGTAATTTAATACCATCTTTTAAATTTTTTCAGTGCAAATCCATGAAATGGAATTTTTTTCAAGCCGATATTTTGCAAAATTACAAGATTTTTCCGATTTGCACGCTTTTAAATGCAAGGAGTCAGTGTAAAAATGAAAAATCCGATTGTATTTTAAATTATTTATTCAATAACTTGCTTTTTAAAGTTTCTCTGAAACAAAAACATTAAAACAGCCGAAATCAAAGCCGTAACTGTTCCAAAATAAAACGGAACATGCGAATTTACTTTATCATAGAGTATGCCGGCAATAAGGCTCGCTGGAAGTAAAGTGATACCTAATAATGCATTATACAAGCCCAAACCTGTTCCTTTTTTATTCTCATCAACAATATCCGAAACAAAAGCTTTCTGTATGCCATCGGTAGCTGCAGAATACACACCATACAAAGCAAAAAGAGCTGCAATGACCACCACATGATTGGAAGCGCCAAATCCGAAATAAACCAGTGCGTAAATAATATATCCAATGATCAGGATTTTTTCTTTTCCAACTCTATCAGATAAACTGCCTACGGGAATGGACAATAATACTGACACCACATTGGTAAGCAGATAGACAAGAGGAATAAAAGCAACTTTGATTCCTATTTCGTTGGCTTTCACCAGCAAAAGAGCATCGGTCGAATTGCCAAGCGTAAAAATAAATACTATGGCCAGAAAGAAATAAAACTTTTTTGAGAAATCGCCAAAACGAAATTTTTTCAACAAACTCTCCTTGTTTTTCTTTGCCTCCGCTATACCGAAAATTATCACCAAAATTCCCAACATGGAAGGGATACCGGCCAGCAGGAAAATTAATCTATAATTGTCTTTAAATGTCAACAATAAAATAAAAGCAATGAAAGGTCCTAATATTGCCCCACTGTTGTCCATGGCTTTTTGCAGTCCGAAACTTTTCCCTGTCTCTCCATTTTCTACCGAACCGGCTACAATACTGTCGCGTGGCGCTGTGCGAATGCCTTTTCCCACTCTTTCCACAAAACGAAGCACCAGCACCTGAACTGGAGAAATTACCAGCGAATATAAAGGAATAATAATTGCTGAAAGTCCATAGCCAATCAACAAAAATGGTTTGTTTTTGCCAATTTTGTCGCTCCAGAATCCGGTAAGCGTTTTAACAAGAGAAGCTGTGCTTTCTGCAACTCCTTCAATTAGGGACAAACTGGTTTTCGATGCTCCAATGGAAAGCAGAAACATGGGCATGACCGAATAGACCATCTTTACTGAAGTGTCAGTCAGGAAACTGGTTAATCCGGTAAAAAAAATATTTCGAGGATAGCCAAAAATTCGTTTATTCTTTTTCTGATTCATTTTTTTAATTTTGTGATAGCAATAATTTATTAAATTTCAGGAAAGATATACAAAGATATAAATTTTCCATACGTTTTGTATTCATTTTTAAGTTGTCGGTTTTTAGCAATTTTTTCTCCAATTATCTAATTATAAATCAAGAATTTCTCTGATTGTTGAGTTTTTAAAAGAATTTTGTTTTCTTTGTATTTTTAAAAATGTTTTCAAATTCGAGCGCAGGTGCATAGTTATTTTGAAAAAAATAGTAACTTTGCATAATTAGAATAGAGGATAAATACTTTAGTTTTATTTACTAAATCTCAACATTTTCTTCGTAATCAATAATTTATATTTTTCTATTCATGGATCAAGAAACAAAGAAAGCAGAAAGTTTGATAGCTCAAGGAAGGGTTCGAACCAATATTCTTCATAATATTGAACAAAAATCAATTGCTTATTTGGTGCAAAAAATTCCGGCTTGGATGAGTTCCGATATGCTTACTGCGATAGGTTTTGTAGGGAGTATCATTGTATTTTTGTCATTTGTACTGGGTACTTTCATCAGTCGTTATTTTTTGTTGCTGGGTATTTTAGGATTTATGGTTAGTTGGTTTGGCGATTCACTGGACGGGAGGATAGCTTACTATCGAAATAAACCTCGTAAGTGGTACGGTTTTTCACTTGATATCACTGTTGATTGGCTGGGAATTATTTTAATGGGCGGTGGTTTTATCGTTTACGCTCCCTCTTATTGGAAAATCATTGGATTTCTGTTTGTGGTTCTTTATGGTTGGGAAATGATAACCGCTTTGCTCAGATATAAAGTTACAGAACAGTATTCCATCGATTCGGGAAGTTTTGGTCCTACAGAAGTCCGAATTCTCATTTCTTTCATGTTAATTCTTGAAGTAATCGTCAAAGATTCCATTTTATACACATCATCTTTTGCATGCTTGATCCTGTTGATTATGAATTTTTTGGAAACAGGTAAAATATTAAAATTTGCAGATGAGCGAGATAAAAAAGAAAAAGAAGGGAAAATTTCTAAATAACTTTATGGAGAGACTTAAAACGTTTACCAAAGCTCAATTTTCCGCCATGACAGGTGGTGCTGTCGATTACATGGTGATGGTATTTTTTACTGAGTTTTTTCATATTCATTATACCATTTCTATTGCCATTGGTGGAATTGTAGGAGCTGTGGTCAATTTTACATTGAATAAAAGTTGGACTTTCAAATCGAAAGAACTTCCCTATAAATCTACAGGAATGCACCAATTGCTCAAGTTTGCTTTGGTGGTTACAAACAGCATTGTTTTAAAATCTTCTTCTACATATCTGATTACAACGATTTTAAATATCGATTATAAATTTAGCCGAATTATTACCGATTTAATTATCTCCATTGGATTTAATTATAACTTGCAAAAACATTGGGTATTCAGAAAAATAAGTATTCCCGAAAACAATATCGGTCTTACAGAAAATAAGTTGCCTGTCGCGGATAACGAATGTAAACTTCCCGATTAACAATCAAATCAATCAATTTCTTTCCTTATATTACATGAACAAGATTGATGGCGAAAAAAAGATAGTACAACAAATGATTGGGTTGTACTGCAACAAGTGTCATCATACTTCTTCAGCTTTATGTCCTTCCTGCGCAAAGCTGTCGCAATATGCGGTGAACCGTTTGGAAAAATGTCCTTTTGGAGAAAGAAAAACTTCATGTTCGTCCTGCAAAATACATTGCTATGAACCGGAAATGAGAAAACAAATCCGCACAGTAATGCGTTTTTCCGGACCTCGCATGCTTTTTTATCAACCAATGTTTTTTTTGAAACATTATTTGCTAAAAAAATAGCCTTCAATGAACAGGTCATCAAAGGCTTAAATGAAAAAACCGGAATAATTTTTTCAATTACTTCAATCCTAATTTCTTTTTAACAAGAGCAGTAACATCGTTCGATTTCGGTGATTGATAAACGATTGATTGTGTACTTAAATCGAAAATATAAGTATAATTGTTTTCAGCTCCCACTTCATTAATTGCTTTTTTTACTTTGTCGATTACGGGAGCAAACAATTCCTGCTGTTTTTTCTGTAAATCGCTGCTGGCAGTCTGATTGAAAGTATTAATGCGCTGTTCGATTTCAACAATTTCACTTTGGCGGGCCTGTTTAATGCTTTCGGGCATAGTGGCCTGTTTGTCCTGAAATTCTTTGATTTTTGCGTAATATTCTTCCCGCATTTTTACCAATTCATTTTCCCATTGTGTTTGCAAATCACTTAAAGTTTTTTCAATTTCTGCTCTTTCAGGCATTAAAGAAAGAATTTCTTGCGAATTGATATGTCCTAATTTAACTTCCTGACCCATTAAGCTGATAGGGAAGATACATAATAATAAAAAGGCAATTTTCTTAAACATGACAATTTTTTTGAAGTTGATGAATACAAATTTAAAAATAGAATGCAAATATATTAAATTACTTTGAATAACCCAACTGTTTGAGCACCTCATCGCTAATGTCGATGCCCGGCGTTGTAAAAATCACACTCATGGCTGTACTTTTATCAAAAACAAGTTCGAGATTTCGTTCTTTGCTGATGCTTTGAATGGCAGTGTAAACTTCATCCTGAATGGGTTTCATTAAACTTTCTCTTTTTTTGAAGAGCTCTCCTTCCGGGCCGAAGTATTTTCTTTTCAATTCTTGTGCTTCTTTTTCTTTGGCAACAATTTCTTCTTCTCGCTTTTTCTTCATGTCTTCCGACATAAATACCAACTCGGTCTGATAATTTTTATACATGGTTTCGGCTTCCTTCTGAAGTGCTTCTACTTCCGATTGCCATTTTTTTGAAACCTGATTGATTTGTTCATTGGCTGTTTCGTAAGCCGGAATATTTTTGAGTATGTAACTCATGTCCACAGTAGCAAATTTCTGAGCAGTGGACAGCCATGTAAATACACTTAAAAAACAAAAGGTTACTATTAATTTTTTCATAACTTAAAGATTTAATCTTAATGATTTTAATTTACAACAAATTCTTTGCCAGAAAATCGCAGGTTTTATAATTCCTGTCCCAGAACAAAATGGAACTGACTACCGCTTGGTTTGGTTGCTCCGGTAACCGTATCGAAACCATAACCCCAGTCTATACCCATCATACCGAACATGGGAAGGAATATGCGAACGCCGATACCTGCCGATCGCTTCAGGTTAAACGGATTGTAACCGTTGGGCCCGGAAATGCTGTTGAAACAGTTTCCTGCTTCTACAAAACTCAAGACGTAAATTGTAGCAGATTGTTCCAATGAAAGCGGATAACGCAGTTCCATTGTATATTTGTTGTAAAGATAACCTGCGGCAATTCCTGTTTTGGTATCGTAAGGAGTCAATGAACCATTTTCGTAACCACGCATGGCTACATATTCTGTTCCATAACTGGTGTAAGAAGACATTCCGTCGCCACCCATGTAAAAAGTTTCAAAAGGAGAACGGGCATTTTTATCGAAATAACCCAAATAGGAGAATTGAGCCCTTGCCATCAACACCAGCTTATTGTTGGGAGTCAAAGGTGTAAAGGTTTTTCCGGTAAATGTCCATTTGTGATATTCAATAAACTTGTATCTTTCTTCATCTGTCATGGTTTGAGAATAATCTTTTCCACTTAAAACGGAATAGGGCGGTGTGATTTTTAATCCAAGAGAAAACAGTGAACCGGTTCTTGTGAAAATTGGGTTGTCAATAGAAGATCGGCTCAGAACGAGATTCAGGCTCAAGTTGTTAAAAGTTCCTGCCGTCATGGGGAAATATCCGGCATACCAATTGTTGAGCATAAATCGCTGATAGGAAAGTTCAGCATAGAATTGGAAATAATCATCAGGCCAATTCAATCTTTTTCCGTATCCAAGCGAAGCTCCAATTGTTCTCATGTATCGGTCGGGGTCAACTTCCGTCTGATAATAATCAGACCCGTTTCCGTAATAATCATTGTAGTAACTCCCGTAATAGCCGCCATAATACATACTCGAAAGATTGTTTATGTAGTTTAAATAGCGGTTGCTTATGGCTGATTGCGTAGAATAATAAACCGATGCCGATAACGAGTTGGGACGTTTTCCTCCTAACCAAGGTTCAAGAAACGATACACTGAAAGAACTGTAGGACTGTCCATTGGTACGTGCATTTAATGAGAAAGTTTGTCCTTCTCCCTGTGGTACAATGCGATAAGTTTTAGGATTGAACAGGTTTTGAATAGCAAAATTGCTGAATTTCAAGCCAATACTTCCAACAACTCCTGTAGCTCCCCAACCGGCAGAAAATTCGATCTGATCGCTTCCTTTGCTTTCGAGTGCATAATTTATATCTACCGTACCGTTTTCGGGGTCGGGCTGTATATCGATGGCATTATTCATTTTTTCCTGGTCAAAATGTCCCATTTGAGCCAGTTCACGTAATGAACGCATGATGTCTTCCTGACTGTACAATTGCCCGGGTTTGGTTCGCAACTCTCTTCTTACCACATGTTCGTAAACGCGGGTATTTCCTTTTATTCCAATCTCATTAATGGTAGCCTGTTTGCCTTCATAAATTCTGATTTCAAAATCGATGGAATCATTTTCTACCAATACTTCAACCGGTTCGATTTGAAAGAACAGATAGCCATGATCACGATAGAGTTTGCTGATGGCATCGTTTTCATTGGTTTCCAACCGTTCCATTAGGTATTTATAATTGTAAACATCACCCTTTCTTATTTTCAGCTGTTCGTTCAAAAATTCGTATGGATAAACAGTGTTGCCTATCCAGCTTATATTTCTGAAATAGTATTTTTTCCCCTCATCCACCTTGATGTAAACATCTACACTTTTTGCATCGAATGGCACAATACTATCCGATACGATGTAGGCATCACGGTATCCAATTTCATTGTATTTGTCAATTAACGCTTTCTTGTCTTTTTCATATTCTTCCTTTACAAATTTTTTCGTACGGAAAAGATTGCGCAGATTGTTTTCGTTGGTTTTTTTCATTACTTTGTCAATTTGCGCAAGTGTTAACGCTTGATTCCCTGTAATATAAATTTTGTGAACTTTGGTTTTTAGTTTTTTATCAACGTCAATATCAACAATCACATGTCCGGGTTTTTCGGGATCATTTTTTTGATACACTTTTACATCCGTATTCAAAAACCCTTTTTCTTCCATGAATTTTTTGATGATGGTAATGATTCGGTCGGTAATGTTGGGTGTGATTTGATTTTCGGGAGCCAAATTCAGTCTCTTTTCCAAATCTTCTATTTCTCCCTTTTTCAATCCATTGTAATTGATTTTTGAAATGCGCGGTCTTTCTTTTAATGCTATATTCAACCATACTTTGCCATCCTGAATTTTGGTTGCATAAATTTTAACGTCGGCGAAAAGTCCCTGTTTCCAAAATCTTTTCACCGCATCGGTAATTTCTTGACCCGGTATGCTGATAACCTGACCTACTGAAAGTCCTGAAAATCCTATCAGAACAAAATCTTCGTAATTATCTGCTCCGGTTACGGTAATGCCGGCAATTTCATATTTTGGATTGACATTGGCGTATTCAATAACCGGAATTTGAGTGGAATCATTGGCAACAGATGTTATGGAATCGCTACCTGAATTTTGTGAAAAAGCGAATGAATTTTGAATAAAAAATAAGATAAGTACGAAATATAATTTGTTTTTCATAAAGAGTGTAATGTATCAATAGAATTCAAAAATCAATGATTTTATTTTCCAAATCGGCGTTCGCGTTGCTGAAATTCGTATATGGCTTCATAAAAAGCTTCCTGATCAAATTCAGGCCAGTATGTTGATGTGAAATACAACTCGGTATAAGCCAATTGCCACAGTAAAAAATTACTGATTCTGATTTCTCCACCGGTTCTTATCATTAAGTCGGGATCAGGAATATCAGCAGTAGTTAAGTATCTTGAAATCAATGTATCTGATATGTCGTCGGAAGTCAGTTTCCCGTTTTGTACATCGTCGACAATATTTTTTACAGCTTTCGTAATTTCCCATCGTGACGAATAACTTAAGGCAAGGATAAGATTGAGTTTGTTGTTGTTGGCTGTTTTTTCTTTACATGCTTCAAGTTTTTTTGTTACTTCCGAAGGCAAACGGGATATATCGCCGATGGTAGTTAAACGAATATTGTTTTTTTCCAAATCTTCAATTTCTCTGTCGATAGTAAGAACCAGCAATTCCATAAGCGCTTTCACTTCATCACTGGGTCTGTCCCAATTTTCAGTAGAAAAAGTATAGAGGGTTAAATATTCAATACCCAATTCAGTTGCCGCCTCTGTAATTTTTCGCACAGAAGTTACACCTTTCTGATGTCCGTAAATGCGGTCATAACCCCTTTCTTTTGCCCATCTGCCGTTCCCGTCCATGATTATGGCTACGTGTTTTGGCAGTCGGGAAGTATCAATTTTTTCTTTAAACATACTGTTTTAATTTTACCATTTCGACTTGCAATCACAAGGTTTTTTCAAAAAATCGAAAGTGATTCCCAATGTAATGGTCGAAAAAAAATCTTTGTTGAACGGATTGGAACCATTCAAACCATGTGGATTGTTCAGTTCGTTAACTCCTTCCAAGTCATCACTGTCTATCCAGCGCATGTTCCACTGTAAATTAACATTGAAACGGGAACTGACCTTATACTTAAATCCCACACCAAAAGGAATGCTCAAAGCTGTTACCGTTTTACTGCTGTCGTTGGGATAAATCATTGTTCCCAGACCGGCAAAAACATAAGTCGAATACCTTTTGCTGTTGCGGTTATTCGGCTTCTGCATCAAATCAAAGAAATTAAATTCCCCACAAATATCAAATGCATTCAGTGAATTGCTGAAATTTACCGTTTCATCTGTTGCGTTGATGTATCTTCCTTCTGCAACCCCGTGATTCCATTCGGTGCGTAATGCTGTTCGCGGATTGAAGCGATAACGAAATGTTGCGCCATAAACTGTTGTAGGATT
The DNA here is from genome assembly GCA_012517575.1 of Bacteroidales bacterium. Taxonomy (GTDB): domain Bacteria; phylum Bacteroidota; class Bacteroidia; order Bacteroidales; family Paludibacteraceae; genus MVYY01. The sequence goes on from JAAYUQ010000109.1 coordinate 16,347, forward strand.
TTTAAAAGGCTGTCCGTTGGCATCACCCAAATAAAAACCATTTCCGGCGGCTACTCCAATTTCTGCTAAATATTTGTCCTGGGCTTTTATACCGGGAACAAAAAAAATAAGTAAAAATACCAACACGTTACGTTCTAATGACTTGTTAAACATCATATTGAAATGCTATAAATAAGTGCGTTATACAATTAAATAATAACGTGTTTTTTTCTTATAAATTTTCCGATTCAGCAGAAATGCAGCCACAAAAATAATGATAATCTTTCAATTTAGTTGAATTGGCTGGAAGGAGGCTGATTTATTTAACAAAAAATTGCAAATTGGCACACTATTAAATGCTTACGAAACTTTTAAAAAATAAACGAAAAAGCCGGTAAGTTGAAATGATTATTTCAGGCAGCCCATTCTTAGTAAGAGATGCTAAAATTATGCAGCACAGAAAAACAATTTACTTGGATTATTCAATTTTATCATTAATTTTGCAAATAAATTATCAAGAAAACTTACATTTGAATATCAAATCATTAATAAAATTTTTAATATGGAAACACATAAAAGTCCCTTGCAGATAGCTCGTTCAGGCTACCAGCCGAAAATACCTTTAATTTTAAAAGGAAACGTGGCTTTGAAGTATGGCGAACCCACTGAATCGGTTGCTGATCAGAAGGAAATAAAGAGCTTATTTCCTAAAACTTATGGTTTACCGGTAATTACTTTTGAAGAAGGAGTTGAAGTACAATATCCGGAAATTTCAGTTGGAGTTATTTTGTCGGGCGGACAGGCTCCCGGAGGGCACAATGTAATTGCGGGGCTTTTTGACGGATTGAAAAAATTAAATCCCAAAAACAAACTTTATGGTTTTCTGGATGGTCCAAGTGGACTGGTTGATCATAAATATGTCGAGCTGACCTCTGAAATAATTGACGAATACCGTAATACCGGCGGTTTTGATATTATTGGTTCAGGAAGAACCAAATTGGAACAGGAATGGCAGTTTGAACAGGGCGCTGAAATTTGTACAAAACTTAAAATTAAGGCGATTGTCATTATCGGTGGTGATGACTCAAATACAAATGCTTGTGTTTTAGCTGAATATTATGCACAAAAAAATTATCCCATACAGGTAATAGGATGTCCCAAAACAATTGATGGCGATTTAAAAAACGAAATGATAGAAACTTCCTTTGGTTTTGATACGGCATGTAAGGTTTATTCGGAACTCATTGGAAACATTCAACGCGATGCCAGCTCAGCAAAAAAATACTGGCATTTTATTCGGTTGATGGGACGTTCAGCCTCGCATATCACCTTGGAATGTGCGCTTCAAAGTCAGCCTAACATAACGCTTATTTCGGAAGAGGTTGAAGGCAAAAATCTGAGTTTGAACGATATAGTTGAGTATATTGTCAAAATCATTGTCAATCGCGCCAATTATGGCGTAAATTTTGGTACCGTACTGATTCCTGAAGGATTGATAGAATTTATTCCCGGTATGAAAAAACTGATTCAGGAGCTGAATGATTTATTAGCCAACAATGATGATTTTGTGGCTTTGAATACGGATGATGAGAAGCGTCAGTATATCAAGGGAATGTTGAGTCATGAAACCAGCCAGCTGTATCGTAGTCTGCCAAAGGGAATTGCCAGACAATTGGCAATGGATCGCGATCCGCATGGCAATGTGCAGGTTTCCCTTATTGAAACGGAAAAGTTGCTGATAGAAATGGTTGCCAAACGATTAGCCCAACTCAAAGCCGAAGGCGTTTACAAAGGTGTTTTTTCGGCTATCAGCCATTTCTTTGGATACGAAGGCCGCTGTGCTATTCCATCGAATTTAGATGCCAATTATACTTATACTTTAGGAATGGTGGCGTCGTTATTAATTGCCGAAGGAAAAACCGGTTATATGGCTTCCGTAAAAAATCTGACTGCAGCTCCCGAAGAATGGATAGCTTGCGGCGTACCTTTGACCATGTTGATGAATATGGAAAAACGAAACAAGAAAATGAAACCGGTGATTCAGAAAGCTTTGGTAAAATTGGATGGCGCTCCGTTCCAATATTTTGAATCTCACCGTGAAGAGTGGGCCGACGAAAAAGTTAGTTACATATATCCTGGACCAATTCAGTATTTTGGGCCAACAGAAGTTTGTGATATGCCTACCAAAACGTTGCTCATTGAACATGGGAAATTCTAGTTTCCACTATCAAAAGAAAAGAACTTTTAAAGGGGTGTCAATGATTTGATACCCCTTTTCTTTTTCTGAAAATCTTTCTTTTTTACAAAGAATATACTTTTTTGTTTGGTTTTCATTAAAAAAACAATCCCCAAATAAAAAAGCTACAGAATAATTATCCCGTAGCTTTTTTAAAAAAATAAAAAATCAACTAACCGTTTTTATTACAATTGCATCAATAAATATTTAAATTTTTTGATTTCCAGCTTAAATCAATTATCGATTGTTAATTGTATATCATAAAATTCTTAATTTCCCAGGTTGCTGAAGATGAGTTAGTACATAAATATTTAAAAGCAATTTTAATAACTTTCCCGGCATAAGCGTCCAGATCAATTTCGCCTGAATTTACATAAACCCAATCAGTGCCTTTAGGATAATTAGGTATTGAAAGTTGTGTCCAGTTCAATCCATTATCTATTGAAATCCATAATGTTTGTTCAGTTCTCATATTTGCTACATTGCCTTTGTTTATAGTATGATCAAATGACAATGCTGCTCCAGTATAATTTGTTAGGTCAATTGTAGGCGAAATAAGCCAATCTTCATTTTCAATATTAGCACTATTATAAAAACCAGACATCTTAGCTCCATAACCACTGGAAAATGTCCATTCTTGACTGCCTTTTTTGTTTAAAATAGAAAATTGTCCTAAATTTTTATCAAATGGTTCTGAAAAAATTATTGTAGTTGCAGAAACTCCTGAAGTTCCATCTGGTAAAATATATTTAGTGGGATTTATTAATCCAGGCATACCCATGTTGGTTGAAAGCGTCCCATATAATTTTACTTTTTTGCCTGCCATTGATTTATTATCTTTCAGATTCATTAAATTTCTGATATTTCCACGTGGTAATTGTACACAAAGAGCTTTGCTTGAATAAAATCCTTCGTTGGAAATTGAATCTGCTAATATAAGATTTGTTTTTTGTGTGCAGGTATCATTAGTTGCGAAGTAGGCGTATCCATTTAAAAATGGCCAGGCATAACCAGCAATATAACCTTCAACCCATGCTGAACCCCCTGATTGATAATTAATGGCTTCACTAATTGAAAATGGATTTGATTCAATACCGCCAGCTTTACCTTTAAATACTTTGAAATTTCTTATTTCCCAGTTACCAGCGTAAGAAATTGTAGAAACATATTTAAATCCAATATGAATTTTTTTACCGGCGAAATCACTTAAATCCAAATTACCACTATTTACAAATGTAAAATTAGTATTAGTAAAATAATTCATAATATTAATTTGAGTCCATGAAGCATTTGAAACAGACAATGATGGATCATAATTTTCTGAAATCCAAACAGTAGCCTCATTTTTTGGATTATTAAAATATTTTCCTGCGTGTTCAAAACTAAAATAAGCTTCGCTGACAGAACTCAAATCTATTTCCGGAGAAATGAGCCAGTCTTCATTGGCATAATTTGTTTCTGAGTAACCAGATATAACCATAGAGGCATATTGGCTAGAAAAATTCCAAACTTGATCTCCCAAAACATTTTGCGTAGTAAAATCGCCTATGCCACTACCAAATGGGTTTGAGTAAATTAACTCTGTATTAACAGTTGCATTTCCTTTTTTCACAATAAAGTTTTTAATTTCCCAAGTACCGGCTTTTGTTGCGGAAGAAATGAACCTGAATGCTATTCTGATTTTCTTTCCCACATAATCATTGAGGCTAATATCGTTTGAATTGCTGAAAGTCCAACTTCCCGGATCAACAAATGGTTTTAAGTCGAGTTTTACCCATTGCGAAGCATTTGGCAAGGTATCAGGGCTGTATGCTTGATCGGCCAATATCCAGACAGTGGCATCATTTGCGGGATCATTGGAATAGCGCATGGCATAATCGAATGAAAAATAAGCTGAAGCAATATTTGTCAAATCTATTTCAGGAGAAATAAGCCAGTCTTCATTGGCATAATTGGTGGAATTTTCATAACCCGTCATTATGGCATAACCGCTGCTGTTGTAGGTCCAAACCTGATCGCCTAAAACATTCACTGCTTTAAAATCTCCAAGACCATTCTGAAAAGTTTCGGAATAAATTACATCTGAAGTTGGTGTTTCAATGTAAACATCTTCAACATTGGTACAGCTTGCCGTAAGTAGCACGGCCAAAGCCGTAAAAACTATTTTTGAATTGAATTTCTTCATTTTGATTTCGTAATTTAATGTCGGTTTTATTTCTGAATGTTTGCTTTATAGGTTTCAAAGCCTTTCCCGAGGTCATCGATGGTTCTCAGAGTTAACTGCCATGCGCCGGCAGCATCTGTATAATTTCGATACCAACCGACGATAACGGTAATATCGCCACGATATGTCGATGCAGGGATTGGATAGCTTGCAAATTTGGCGTATTCGCTGGTGGCAATACTGATTTCTCCGGTTCCATCATTTATGTCGCGCAATTGCGGATAACCTGCTCCGTTGGTAGATGGTGCAAAAATCAGTTCACTGTCTGTAAGATTATCGCCTTCACTTTTGCCCGTAAAGAATGCGTTTTTGATGCACACCAGTTTATTGACCAGTTTTTGATGATTGGCTGCTTGGGCTTTTATTTGAGCAATGGTCATGGTATCGGGTTTAATAACTGTAGGATCAGGCATTCCGTAAGCGTGAATATGTTCTCTGGCAATCAGGTAAGGCATTCGGCCGGGTTCTATTCGATAAATAGTGTCGCCTGTCGATTTTTTAATTTTGAATTTTGTCGTGTTTACATAGCGAGAACCAATTTGTTCGGCTTCGCCATAGCGACCTATGTACAAGCCATTGCAACGTATCCAGACTTTTTGTCCAAGCGGATAAATGGATGATAATCCGGAAGCATCGATCGAAACTTTAATGGCTTGACCGTCAGCTCCGGGTTCCTGAACAACAAAATATTTGTAAACATTTCCCTCTGCATCGGTAGATGTAATGTAGCCGCTGATTACGATGTCCGAGTCAGCCTGAATCGGATCGGCAGTGTATAAACCACCTTTATAATTGACCGTATCGGAGTAAGCATCATTTAAAGTCAGAAAATTATTTTTTAACTGTTCAATAGTATAAGTTGTAGTCAGTGAATCACCCATCAACTTATTTGCTGGTATTGTTTCAAAATCTGTTTCTGCACAAGAAGTAAAAATTGCTGCCAAAAGGATGGAAATTCCACCTATTTTAAATTTTTTCATTTCACTCATATTTTTAAATATCGATTAATCTGTGATTTTATTGTATTAAAACTTGTACCCAATATTGAAAAACACATTGAATCCCCATGCGTAATAATACTTGTTGGGAAATCTGTTTAGCCCGGTTTGGTCAATGGCTCCATCGGTGAGTGGCAAGCGGGCCTGCTGATAACCACCGGTGATCATTTTAGTGTTGTTCAGTATATTGCTGGCACTGAGGTTGAAATTCAATGAACGGCGATTTTTCAAATAAATCAGTTTTCCTACCGAAGCATCCAGCAGGAAGCCTCCTTTCAGCTTTTCCTGTGTACCCAAAGCGGCCATCATTTCGGGTGTCGTATATTTTGCCATGTTGTTTTCGGTGAAACGGTTAGGAGCAAAATCCAAATAATTGTTGTCAAAATAACTTAAGGTAACATCGGCAAACCACATTTTGGGATGGAAATAATCGATGGTAATATTTCCGGCTGCCTGAGGGCCTGCGGCAATTTTCAAATCTTTTGTAAGAACGGTTTCGGCAACATCTGCAAAGGCACCGTTTTCCGGACTTTTTATACCGATGGCGTTGTTGGCGTAATGATAATCGGCGTACGTTCCGGCCAAAGAAACGGAGAAATTACTGTTGATTTTTACAGAAGTTCCAAATTCTATTCCTTTGTAAACCTTGTCCGATTTTGCCAACACATGGTTGATAAATGTTCTGTATTCATCATCATAATATCCCAACATGTCGGACGTGTTGTATAAGTTGGTCTGAAATACTCCAATTCTTCCTCTGATGGTCGAATAGGTAAAATTGTAATTAATATCGGCCGACCAAATATCCTGACTTTGCAAATAAGGAATAAGTGTATCCTTTATTCTTTCGGAAAGATATGCCTGACTGGCAAGTGGCGCTCTGCTTTCTATCAACCCATTGAACGACAAACGATTGTGTCCATCGATTTTATAAGTAAAACCGGCTTTCAACGAAGGATCAACAAAATACCATGTTTTGCTTTTTCCGTAGGAATTTTCGGGAGCACGTCCGTTTTGCATGTGTCCGTACCGATAGAATTGTGTATAGGTCAGTTTGCCGGCATAATAAATATCGAATTGAGGCAGTATCCATTCGTTTTGAATAAAAGCGTTGGCATAAGCCATATTGATATCGTAGTTGTATCCAAAAATATCATTTTCTTTTATAACCGCATTCCTATTTTTCAGATCATTTTGTATAATATCAGGGTTTGAAGGAAAATCACGTTCGGAGAACTGATCGATGTCGATCCACTGATTACCGCCCAATAAATCGTCGAGCGTTTTATAGTGCATTCCTTTCGACATTTTTCCTTCTATTCCGGCGATGAGTTTCAATTGTTTGTTTACCTGTTGGGTGTAAGTAGAGTTGAATGAACCTTCCATCAGGTCGTTGTGTCGGCGCTCTACGCTATATCGTGCTGTCCCGTTGGGATTGATTGCATTGTTTTTATAATTGGCTTGATAGAGGGCGTTCCAATTGACTTGAGAAACATTGGTGTCGGATTTCCATTGATTGGCCACCACATTTTTTAAAGAGTCGTCACTCACAAAGCTCGGGAGATTGCGATAATAATCAGGACGAGGATCGGGGGCATTGTAAAAATTCAAAGCCGAATTGCTGTAGAGACTATAATGAAATGCCAGTCCGGTTCTCAACAACTGGTTGTTACTGATTTTAAACTCATGTGATAAGATAGCCGTTGGATCAAAACTTTTTACGATTCGTGAATTTCGAATTTCTCCTTCCTGATAACCCCAATAAGGATTGTAGTAAATTGAACCGGCCAAATCAAAGACTTCCTGCGTAACAGCGCCTTGCTGAGCACGCTGCGTTGGCGATCCAAAAGTTACGAATGACAGGCTGTGTTGTTTATTCAGAATTTTTTCGGCGGAAAAGAAATATCCCCACGAATTGTAAAATGTTCCGTCAACAATTCCTTTGTCTGCCCATCTAACTACAGCTGAACCTGCAAATGCCCATCCGTTTTGCATCAGACCGGTAGCATAAGTGGCTTGACCTCTCAATTTATAAGAACGGTTGGTATAAGCAACACTTGCTTTGGTTCCAGCTGCATAATTGCTGGCTTTTGTATTGATATTGGTTGTTCCGCCCAAGTTGCCATAGCTGAATGTATTGGGAGTAAAACCATAAGTATAATCCTGATTCCGCATGGCATCATTCAGTCCACCCAGCGAAGAATAGTTGAATCCGCCTCTTTCTATGCTGTTAAAATAAACACCGTTGATATAAGTGGACTCAAAATTATCATCGTATCCTCTTGCCCTGAAACGCATCGGGCTGAAAGCATAGCTTGTTTGAGAAACATACACATCACCTTTGGACGACAAAGCAGCCGAAATATTTTGAGTAGCGCGACCTTCATCTTCATCAATCTGATTTTCACTTAATTGCAAAACAACTTCTTGCTTTGTTTCTTGCTGAACATCTTCACGCAAATAAAAAGTTCCCAAATCGTTTTCCTTGTCAGGGTCAACATGAATCAGCTTTATTTGAGTGAAATAACCGATTTTTGAAATACGTATTTCCAGATCACCCGCATCGATGTACCTGAGAGAAAATTGACCTTCGGCATTGGTTTGTGTAGAAAGGTTTTGTCCCATTAAAGTTACGATAGCTCCGGGGATTGGATTTTGTGTATCAGCCGATTTTACGGTTCCTTTGATGGATGTTTCCGCCATCAAGAATGGAATGCACAAAAAAGATACAAAAAGTATCAGCAATGGTTTTTTCATACGTTTGTGATTTAATTTTTATATTGTGGATTCTATAAAAGTTGTTCGCTATTAATGACTTGAAATAACATGAAATTTTTTATCTATGAATGCAGTGTTAATTTGTATTTTACTGTTTTAATGTTTTTTGAAAAAGGGCGTGCAAGTTAGCATCTTTTTTTGAATTAAAACAGTGAAACCGATTTTTTTTATGTTAAAATGAAGTCAGCATCGATTATTTTTTGATTAATGACTCCATATGAAATTTATAATTGTAACTAAAACAGATAATTTTAGAGATTTGTTGATAAATTTTAAAATTTAATTTTCTATTTTTTCCTTTGTATTTCTTTTTTACTACATTTGTCCCTCTTTAATAAAACGACAAATTCTCAATAATTTTTTTGCTATGAAACTGAATAATTTATTTAAGTACTTTTCTTTTTACATATTGATTTTGGGTTTTTTCCTGTTTTCATCTGTCAATATTCTTTGGGCAGCGAACGAGAAAAAAATCAACGTAAAAATTGCCTGTGTGGCTTTCTACAATCAGGAAAATTTGTTTGATACCATTGACAATGAGAATGTTAATGATTACGAATTTACTCCCGATGGCCCGAATCGTTGGAATTCGATGAAATACAAGTCGAAACTCGAAAAAATGTCGTATGCCATTTCTCAAATCGGGTTGGATGTAACACCTGCCGGAGCTGCCATCATTGGCGTTTCTGAAATTGAAAATCGACTGGTGTTGGAAGATTTGGTGAATCAGCCGGCATTAAAAAAACGTTCGTATGAAATTGTGCATTACGATGGCCCCGACCGTCGAGGTGTAGATGTGGCTCTATTGTATAATCCTAAATACTTTATTGTTACCAACAGCAAATCGTGCCGATTGCATACCGCCGATACCACTTTTCGTACGCGTGACCAGCTAATGGTAAGCGGTTATCTTTTTGGAGAAAAAATCCATGTCATTGTCAATCATTGGCCATCGCGTTCAGGAGGAGAGATGCGTTCGCGTCCCAAACGAAATGCAGCTGCAGCTTTGACCCGCTCCATTGTTGATTCTCTTTATCAGGTGGACAAAAATGCAAAAATTATTATTATGGGCGATTTGAATGATGACCCCTTTAACGAAAGTGTAGCTAAAATTTTGGGAGCCAAGAAAAATGCTTCGGATGTAAAAGAAACCGATTTATACAATCCTTTTTGGAAAATTTTGGATAGGGGAATTGGTTCGTTGGCATATAACGACCAGTGGAATTTGTTTGACCAAATCATTATATCGGCTCCATTGCTTAATGCTCCCCCTTCCGAATTAAAATTTTGGAAAGCAGAAGTTTTCAATCGCGATTTCCTCATTCAGCAGGAAGGCCGCTACAAAGGGAATCCGTGGCGCACATTTGCTGGAGGAGTTTGGTTAAATGGTTTTAGCGACCATTTTCCTACCATGATTTATTTAATAAAAGAAGCGGACAGTCAGGCAAACGAAAATTAATTTGTTCTGCTAATTCGTAGCAAAAACCTTACTTGAGTATTACTTGGGTAAGGTTTTTTGTAATAAGGCATGAGTAAAAAATCAAATTTACGGGATATTTTTCTTAATTTTGTCCTTTCAAAAAATGAGACAGGAACAAATTGACTTGACTTTTCAATTTTTTTTTATAAATACAGGGTGAGAAGGTTTTTTTTGTTTATTTTATTTATAGCCATTGCGTTATCGGTTTGGGGAATTAATCCGCCATCGGTTCGTTATGTTAAAACGTGGAAAGTTTCCGATTTATTGGGCATGGCGGATTCCGTACAGGTAGATACGCTGCATTTGAACTTTCAGGATGAGAATCCGATAGATCGTTTCAGCATTGCTAATTCGTATAATGGAAACTTGGGTTCGCCTATTCAATCGAAATTATATTTCAACCGGCCTGAGAGTAGCGATTTTATTTTTTCTGATGCTTTTTATCCCTATCTCACCGACATGCAAAGTGCCCTATTTTACAATACCAAAACTCCTTTCACAAAAATTGTTTACAATACCGGTGGCAGTAATTACCGTCAAGAAGATCAAATCAAATTTCTGTTTACTTTTAATGCCAACAAGCGATTGAATTTCGGAACTACGCTCGATTATATTTATTCGGTAGGTGAATATGCCAATCAGGCTGCCAAACGCTTTACGGGTTCATTGTTTGGTAGTTATAACGGAAAGCATTACAGCGCCGTAGGTTTGGCTGCAGTCAACAATATGTTCAATCATGAAAATGGAGGAATTAGCGATTCTTCCTATATTTATGAACCCATTGGTGTAAAAACGCAGGATATTCCGGTCAATATAGATGGATATTCCACTTTTCGAAAAAATGTTTTCTTTTATCACCAAGAATATACAATTGGTTTCGATAGGGTAACAAGAATTTCGCCCGATTCGGTCAGGAAAGAATATGTGCCGGTTACACATTTTGGTCACACCATAAAATATGAAGATCCCAGAAAACGCTATTATGAAGCGAGTGTTGAAAAAGATTTTTATAAAAATACTTATTTGCCATTTACACAAACTAACGATACGGCAGCTTTACAAACATTGACCAATACCGTTTCGGTAGGTATTGCCGAAGAGTTTAACAAATGGATGCGTTTTGGATTGACGGGGTTTGTGGAAAACGAATTGCAACGATTCACATACAATGTGGATTCCCTTATTGAAAAGAAAAACGAGTCGAACACAAAAGTGGGTGGTATTTTATCCAAACAGCAAGGTGAAAGATTCAGATACAATATTTTGGGCGACATTTATTTGCTCGGGTATAAACGCGGCGATTTTTCGATAAAAGGACAGGTTAACGGGTTTTTCAAAGTGTGGAAAGACAGTATTGTGCTTTCGGCCAATGGTTTTGTCCGGAGTGATGAACCCTCTTATTTTTTAAATCATTACCAATCGAACCATTTCAGATGGGAAAATAATTTTGATAAAATTTACCGTACCAATGTCGGGGGAACTTTTTCCATTCCGACTCGAGAATTTTCTGTGAATGTTTCCGTAGAAAACTTGACCAAGTATGTGTATTTTAATTCTGAAGCATTGCCCGAGCAATATGGAGGAAATATTCAGGTGATTGCGGCCAACCTGAAAAAGGATTTTCATGTTGGAAATTTTGTTTTGGAAAACAATGTGGTATATCAATTGAGTTCACAGGAAAGTATATTGCCTCTGCCAACTTTGACCCTGTTTCATAATCTTTATTTTAAAAATTTATGGTTCAACGTGCTAAGTGTCCAGTTGGGTGCAAATGTTCGTTATCATACTGCCTATTATGCTCCATGCTACATGCCTGCTATAGCTCAATTTTATACCCAATCGGAAACCAAAGTCGGGAATTTTCCGGTGGTAAATGTGTATGCTAATTTTCATTTGAAACAAGCTCGATTCTTTGTAGAATATTTCCATGTGAATCAATTGTTTATGAATCATGCTTATTTTTCTATGCCGGACTATCCAATCAATCCTGCCATATTTAAAATCGGCGTAGCTACCAATTTTTACAATTGATTTTTACTGGAAATAAAGTGATGAATTTTAGTTCAACATTTTTTTGAATCATGAAAAGAAGTTTTCGAATAGCAATTTATTCTGTGGCAATTATAATTTTGATGGTCGGAGCATGGGCTGTTTTTCATGAAAAACCCGTGCACGATTTACCGGCAATGTTGAAATCGGGAAAACTCTATGTTGTTACCGACAGTAGCCGGATGGGTTTTCGGCTGGAAGGCGACAGTGTGTATGGTTTCCAATACGAAATTGCTAAAACATTTGCTGATAAGTTGGGTTTGACACTGGTTGTGAGCCCGGAAAATAATTTTGAATCCTGCTTGAAAGGATTGACAAATGGCGATTACGATATTTACGCCAGTTTTATTCCGGTAACGACCGAATGGAAGAATGATGTTTCTTTTAGCATTCCGCTCAATACATCGCGTTTGGTTTTGGTACAAAAAAATTACCCAGATTCCTTGAAACAATTGATGAAAAAGAACCAACAAGATTTAGCTGGCGATACGATATATGTACCAAAAATGACGCCACACAAATTGCGATTGAAACATCTTTCGGACGAAATAGCCGATACCATTCATATTGTCGAAGTTCCCAATGTTAATCTGGAACAATTGGGGGAATGGGTTGCGCTCGGAAAAATCAGATTGACTGTTTGTGACGAAAGAGAAGCCCAGCATCTAAAATTAACTTATCCTCAGCTTGACATTTCACTTCCACTTGGGTTCGATCAGCATTACGCATGGATGGTGGATAAGGAATCGAAGTTGCTGCTTCAGCAATTGAACGATTTTCTTAAAGATTTTATTGGAAGTTCGGCCTATTGGAATATCTACCGAAAGTATTACTGAATAAAATTTTAATGGACAGAGCTTGCTTTTTCAGCTATTTATTTGATTCAAAATAAAACAGAATATAAAAACTTTTCACGACTATGCCGTTAAATATACCAAAATCGATGCCGGCTGTTGAAATATTAAGGCAGGAAAATATTTTTGTGATGGATTCCGAAAGGGCATCGAGCCAAGAAATCAGACCACTGAAAATTGTAATTCTGAACCTGATGCCACTCAAAATTACAACCGAAACCGATTTGATTCGCTTGCTTTCCAATTCTCCCCTGCAGATTGAAATAGATTTTCTTCAATTGAAATCGCACACTCCGAAGAATACGCCTATTGAACACATGATGGCTTTTTACAAAACTTTTGATGCCATTGAAGCAAGTAATTACGATGGGATGATGATTACGGGGGCTCCGGTAGAACAGCTCGAATACGAAGAAGTTACTTATTGGCCTGAAGTTCAAGAGATATTTGACTGGTCGCGCAAGCATGTAACTTCAACCATGTTTATTTGTTGGGCAGCACAAGCAGGATTGTACCATTTTTATGGTATTCCAAAATATCCATTGGAGAAGAAAATGTTTGGTGTATTCGAACACTATATTCATAATCCGCAAAATCCCATTTTTCGTGGTTTCGACGACGTTTTTTATGTGCCTCACAGTCGTTATACCGAAGTCAGGGCTGAGGATATCGAAAAAAATCCGGAACTTGTTTTGCTTTCCGAATCGGACGAATCGGGTGTTTATATGGTAATGGGACGCAACGGAAGAGAATTTTTTATTACGGGGCATTCGGAATATTCGGCTACTACTCTGGATGATGAATATAAAAGAGATTTTGCAAAAGGTTTGCCTATCGACATGCCAAAAAATTATTACAGAGAAAATAATCCTGCCAATGAACCTCTGGTTCGGTGGAGAAGTCATGCCAACCTTTTATTTACCAACTGGTTGAATTATTTCGTTTATCAGGAAACACCTTACGACCTTTCGAGCATTCACTGAAAATTTTTTTTCCGTCATTTTTTAAACGCTTTGCAAATACGGAACGATCCGGGCAAAGCGTTTTTTGTTTTTAAAAAATAGGGTGCAAACAGCAAATATAATGAACATAAGTTCAAAATAATTTATATATTTGCAGTTTTAAAAAAAGGATAAGAACTATGGCACGTCCTCCACAAAAACGTAAAATGGAATCGCCTCCGCTTATGATGGGTTACAAACCTTTTGGCATTCCCCGACAGAAATTGGACAAGTTGGAACTGCATTTCGACGAGTTTGAAGCCATTCGTTTGCTTGATTATGAAGGAATGACGCAGGAAGAAGCAGCGGATCACATGAATGTTTCGCGACCTACTTTGACGAGAATCTACGAATCGGCCAGAAAGGCCATTGCACAAGCGCTGGTCGAAGGAAAAATGATTGTAATTGAGGGTGGAAATATCGAGTTTGAGCAACACTGGTTTCGTTGCAAATGTTGCTATCAATTGGTAAAGGAAGGTGAAAATCATGTACATCAAACAAATTCGGACGAAAACGATTTATTACCCATAGAAAGTTAGAAGTATTTTTCCGGTCAAATTAATTGTGAATCAATACAAAAGAAATTATGACGCAAAGTTTTATTTTTACGGTTATCGCTCTATTTTTGGGAAGTGTCGGCAGCGTATTGTTGTCCGGATTAATTTTATTATTGAAAGAGCAGCATTTGCAGAGAATTACACATTTGTTGACTTATCTGGCAGGAGGTACATTGCTTGGCTCGGCTTTGTTGGGAATGATTCCTGAAGCTGCGGGCATGCTGGAAATCGGAAAAGTATTGAATGTGGTGCTTGCAGGGATTATTTTTTTCTTCGTACTCGAAAAAATTATTTTATGGCGGGTTTGTTCCGATGCTTCGTGCGAAAGAAACTTTCATGCGGCTGCCCCGATGGTTTTGTTTGGTGATGCTTTTCACAATGCGATTGACGGAGTGATTATAGCGGCAGCATTTTTAACATCCAACAATTTTGGATGGCTGGTAACCTTGTCGGTGGTTTTTCATGAAGTGCCGCAGGAATTGGGAGATTTCGGAATCCTGTTAAGAAGCGGAATGAAACGTTCCAAAGCATTATTTTACAACGCTTTATCCGGAGCGTCGGCTTTGCTGCTCGGAATAGTGGCTTATTTTTCGCTCAATTTTGCCAAGTCTTTGATTCCTTATGCCTTGGCATTTTCTGCTGCCAGTTTTTTGTACATAGCTTTAGCCGATTTAATACCCGAAATGCACAGAAAAACGTCAGTCAAGGAGTCGATGGTGCAGATTTTCTTTATTTTGTGCGGAATTATGCTGATTTATTTTTTTGGAAGAGATTAGCTATCGGTTTTTTCTACTAAAATTTTTATCAAAGTGAAAAATATTAATTATCTGTTTTTCGCATTGAAATTTCTCGCCACGAGAAGGTGTTGTGGAAAAAGAATAGGAACATTGCTCCATTTCATTTACAAAACATGTTTTTCGGCGTGATAGGAAGATCGCACGAAAGGTCCACTTTCAACATGTCTGAATCCTTTTGCCAAACCGATTTGCCGATATTCTTCAAATTTTTTTGGAGATATGTATTCATGAACGGGAATATTTTTTCGCGAAGGTTGCAAATATTGTCCAATGGTCAGAACGGAACAACCCGCTTTCAAAGCATCATCCATCAATGTAAATATTTCGGTTTCCGTTTCTCCCAAACCAACCATGATTCCCGTTTTGGTTGTTATTCCGCATGAAGAAACATAATTCAACACTTTCAGGCTTGTTTCGTATTTTGCTTTGGAACGAATTTTTGGCGTCAGGCGGCGGACGGTTTCGAGATTGTGTGAAATAATGTTCGGTTTTTCGGCAATAACCAAATCAAGCAATGTCGTGTCGCCATCAAAATCGGGAATCAATGTTTCCAGTGTTACTTCAGGATTTAAAGTTTTAATTGCCTGAATGGTTTTTGCCCAATGCGATGCACCTTTGTCGGGCAAATCGTCTCTGTCCACCGAAGTGATAACGGCATGCTGCAAATTCAATAATTGTATGCTTTGTGCAATTCGTTCAGGTTCTGCAGGGTCGGGAGGCATGGGTTCACCGGTGAGCGTATTGCAAAATCGGCATGCACGCGTGCATATTTCTCCCAAAATCATTAGCGTAGCCGTACCTTTATTCCAGCATTCGCTTTGATTGGGACATCGTCCACTGGTGCAGATGGTGTGTAATCCGTTTTTTTCGATGATTTGATGAACTTCCGAAAAAGTCGATTCGCTATGCAATTTTGTCCTTATCCAATCCGGTTTTCGCTGAAAATTCATATCTGTTTTGAATGATGATAACAATTATTCTTTTTCTTTTTGCAATTCCTCGAAAAATAGCCATAACTTGTCGTCTTGAGGTACCGGAGCAACAATTTGTATCCAATTTTTTGACACAGGATGAACGAATTCAATTTTTCGGGAGTGAAGGCTAATTCCTCCATTGGGATTGGAGCGCGGAAAGCCGTACTTTAAATCTCCCCGAATGGGACAGCCGATTTTTGCCAGCTGACAGCGAATTTGATGATGTCGTCCGGTTTCAAGTTGAATTTCAAGCAAATAATAATGATCAGAATTTGCCAGAAGCTTGTAGTGCAGGATCGCATTTTTGGCATTGTTTACCGGTCGATCGAAAGCTGTAGATTTGTTGTTGACTTCGTTTCTTACCAAATAATGTTCCAGTGTATCCACCATTTTTGGTGGTTGATGTTGAACAATAGCCCAATAAGTTTTTTTTATTTCGTGATTTTGAAACATTTCGTTCAGTCTGGCCAGTGCTTTGTTTGTTTTTGCAAACAGTACAACTCCGCTCACCGGACGATCGAGTCGATGGGTTACGCCCAAAAAAACATTCCCCGGTTTGTCGTATTTGTTCTTTAAAAAATTTTTCACCATTTCTGAGAGTGGTTCGTCTCCGGTTTTATCGCCCTGCACAATCTCCGAAACTGTTTTATTTACGGCAATAATGTGATTGTCTTCGTACAAAATTTCCATGCGAAAATAAAGCTTTTTGAAGCAAATATTTTGTAAATGTCTTGGTAGAATTTTATTGGTTTTTCGGTTTTCGTTGTCTGATGACTTCGTAAATCAAAACTCCTGCAGCTACTGAAACGTTGAGAGAGGAAATTTTTCCAAAAATTGGAATTTGGACTTTTTCGTGACATAGCTGTAACAATTCCGTACTTATGCCTTCATCTTCCGAACCTAAAATGATGGCAGTGGGTTCGTTAAAATCTACTTCCGTATAATTTTTTTCTCCCTTTTCGGTAGCAGCTATCAGTTTAATGCCCGATAAAGAAAGAAATTGAAGCGTTTCTAATAAATTGATTTCGCGACATACCGGAATAGAAAGTAAAGCTCCGGCAGAAGTTTTTACGGCGTCAGAAGTAATGGAAACTCCACCTCTGGCAGGAATGACAATGGCATCCACGCCTGCACATTCGCAAGTTCGGGCTATTGCGCCAAAATTCCGAACATCGGTTATTCCATCCAGAACTACCACGAAAGGTGTTTTTCCTGCTTCGTAAATTCCCGGAATTATATCTTCGATACGCTGATAGGTAACAGGCGATGTAAATGCAATAACACCCTGATGATTTTTATCGGTAAATTTGTTCAATTTTTCCAATGGTACAAATTGTACCGGAATGTGAAGTCCTTTGGTAGCAGCGAAAAGTTCACGTGAAATTTCATTGCTCATGTCGCGTCGCAACAAAATTTTGTCTATGTCTTTGCCGGCTTGTATGGCTTCCAATACCGGTCGAATGCCGAAAATCATTTCTTTTTCGGGTCGTCTTTTGTTTTTGTAGATAGTCATGAAATTTTTTTTTTCAATTTCTAATTTAAAGAAGTTTTTCATTGATTTCGCCGATGCGCATTTCTCTTTCAAAAGAAAAAGTTTTGTCTTTTTCATTCAATAACCGATACAGTTCCAAAGTCTTTCTGTAAAAACTGTGGGCTTCGGCAGACTGTCGATTTTGTTCAAAAGCATTGGCAGTTTCGTAAGTTAATTGAACCAGTAAATCCAGAATAGAAGCTGAATAGTTCGCTTTACGAATCGTTTCCGAAAATTTTTCTGTCGGTTCAACAGTCAATTCTTTCAAGTCGACATTTAATAGTTCACGATAAGTGCCGTCCGCCATTTTTAGTGCATCTTCGGGAAATCCGCTGTCGCGAAACCCCAACATGGCTGCAATAACGCGGCTCAACTTTTCGAGATATTTCAATAAATAATCTTCAGTTGGCATTTTTGTTCAGATAATACAATGAATTTTCAGATCTATGTATTTCAATTTTTCTTGCAAAGGTAGCCAAATTATTGCATTTCTTTTTTATTGGATAAAATAAATACCCTATTTCATTGACAGGTAAAAGAATATGGCCTGATTCGTAAATTTTTAACAACATGAAGTTTTTTGAATTATCTTTGCAAAAATTTTTCTATAAAATATTGTTTGACGAATATCAAATTTTACAATAAAAAGTGTTTTCTCATACAGGTGAAATTGCAGGATTGATGGTGGCACTCTGCTGGACGTTGAGTGCTTTGTACTTTGAAAAAGCCGGTCATAAAATTGGTTCACTTACGGTGAACGTAATTCGTTTATCGTTGGCAGTTCTGTTGCTGGGTATCACAACTTTTTTTACACGCGGATTTTTCTTTCCTATGGACGCCACACAATATCAATGGTTTTGGCTTGGAATATCCGGTGTGGTGGGCTTCTTTTTGGGAGATTTGTTTTTATTCAAGTCATACACAGTGATTGGATCTCGTACAGCTCAGTTGATTATGAGTTTGTCTCCGATGTTGACCGCTTTGATTGGTTGGTTTTTTCTCGATGAAAAACTCTCAGTGAAAAGCATCCTTGGCATTGTGATATGTGTTACGGGGATTATCGTGGCGATTTCAAATCGGAATATGAAACTCAATATCCCATTCAAGGGGTTTTTACTGGCTTTTGGGGGTGCCTTAGGTCAGGCCATAGGACTAATTTTAAGCAAAAAAGGAATAGGAAATTATGACCCTGTTGCTGCTACTCAAATTCGTGCCTTGTTTGGATTGGTTTGTTTTGTTTTATTTATCACTTTTTTAGGGCGATGGAAACAGGTTGCTTCTGCCTTTAGCAAAAAATCAGCATTGAAGTCTGTAACGGTTGGAACATTTTTCGGTCCTTTTGTAGGTGTGGCGTTATCCATGTTTGCCATTCAACATACCAAAACTGGCATTGCTTCCACGTTGATGGCTTTGGTACCGGTGTTTATAATTTGGCCCTCGGCAGTTATGTTTAAAGAGAAAATTAGAGTTGCTCAGATTATAGGAGCTTTTATCAGTATAGCAGGCGTCAGTCTGTTTTTTCTTTGAAAAGATTATAAAAAAGAGGTCCACGAAAAAAATCGAAGAACCTCTTTATTTACTCTTTTATTGAAGTTTTCTTTAAATTACTCCCTGCGCCATCATGGCTTTTGCTACTTTCATGAATCCGGCAATATTTGCACCTTTCACATAATTCACATATCCATCGGCTTCAGTTCCGTATTTTACACAAGATTCGTGGATATTCTGCATAATTTGCTGCAGCTTTTGATCTACTTCTTCTCTTGTCCAGCTCAATCTCATGGAATTTTGAGTCATTTCCAATCCTGAAACCGAAACCCCACCGGCATTTGCGGCTTTGCCCGGAGCATAAAGAATTTTATTTTTGAGAAATACATCAATGGCTTCAGGCGTTGAAGGCATATTGGCGCCTTCGGAAACGGCGATACAACCATTTTTTACGAGCATTTCGGCATCTTCTCCTGTAATTTCATTTTGCGTAGCCGAAGGCAAAGCAATGGTACATTTTTCGTTCCATGGACGTGCACCTTCAACATATTTACATCCATATTTTTCGGCATATTCTCTGATACGTCCGCGATATACATTTTTCAATTCGAAAACGTAAGCCAGTTTTTCTTCATCGATACCATCGGGATCATAAATATAACCATTGCTATCGGATAAGGTAATTACTTTTGCACCCAGTTGGAGCGCTTTTTGAGCGGTGTAAGTTGCTACGTTTCCTGAACCGGAAATAGCTACAACCTGACCTTTCAGATCGTGAATACCTTTTGTTTTCAACATGTTCATTAAAAAGTAGATATTTCCGTAGCCTGTGGCTTCAGGGCGAATTAGTGAACCTCCAAATTCGAGACCTTTTCCAGTGAGTACTCCGTTGGCTTCATTTCTGAGCTTTTTGTACATGCCGTACATATAACCGATTTCACGTCCACCAACACCTATATCGCCGGCTGGCACATCCGTGTCGGGACCTACAATTTTATTCAATTCAAGCATAAATGCCTGGCAAAAACGCATCACTTCAGCATCTGATTTTCCTTTGGGATTAAAATCGGAACCACCTTTAGCGCCACCCATTGGAAGTGTAGTAAGAGAATTTTTAAAAGTTTGTTCAAAAGCAAGAAATTTCAAAATTCCCGGATAAACGGAAGGATGGAAACGCAATCCGCCTTTGTAGGGTCCAATGGCATTGTTGTGCTGCACTCTGTAACCCATGTTGGTTTGGATATTGCCTTTGTCGTCTACCCAAGTAACGCGGAAAGATAAAATTCTGTCCGGAATAACCAGCCGTTCAACCAAATTCTGTTTTTCAAATTCGGGATGCGCATTGTAAACATCTACAATCGATTCCAACACTTCCTGTACGGCCTGATAATATTCCGGCTCATTGGGAAATCTCCTTTTCAAATTGTCAATTACCTGTTCTACTTTCATTTTGTCTATGTTTTTTAATTTTTATAGTTTTCGGTTGCAAAGTTACAACAAAATAGTAATATCTGTATATGAAAAAATAGTAAAATCTGCTATTTTTTTAAATTTTTTATCCTGATGCTGGCTGACATATTTATCCTTTTCGGAAGAAATTTATTTTTATTGTTGTTAAATTTAAATTATTCCTATCAAAATGACATCAGTTGTATTCTTATCTAATGTTTTTTTTTGTTTAGCTCAAGTTTTTTCTTTTATATTTCAAAAAAAACTGTATTTTTGCAACGTAAAACTTTTTTGACTGGAAAGTTGCCGGAGTGGTCGATCGGGACGGTCTCGAAAACCGTTGTACGGGTAACTGTACCGAGAGTTCGAATCTCTCACTTTCCGCTGATTTTTTCGGAATATCTTTTCCGTAAGAGTTCAATTCAATAAAAATACTTTTTTTCTTCGTTCATTTGTCTTTGCGAACAAAACGCTATATTTCATTTCTTTTACACAAAATTTTTCCCCAACCTGATTGACCGGTTGAGTTTTTTATATTGTGTTTTTCCCATATTTTTACTTTATGCTGAAACAGTATTTAAACAGCCTTCAAACAACTTTTAATCAAGGTGATGCACGTGAGGAGAGTTATTATGTGCATTTGAAAGATTTGTTGCTGAATTATGCTATTGAACGTCAGATAAAAAAAGTTGATATTACCATTTTACCTAAACCAACTGAAGCCGGGAATCCCGATTTTCGTATCTGGGACGGGAAAAATCATATTACCGGTTACATTGAAGCTAAAGATCCTTCTGTTACCAACTTGGACAGAATTGAAGTTTCCGGGCAGTTGAAACGTTACCGAGAAACTTTTCCGAATGTTATCCTGACCAATTTTTACGAGTTTCGTCTTTATCGAAATGGAGAGTTGGTGAAGCAAGCGTTGGTTGGACGTCCAGAACTGGCTCGTAAATTAGCTGTTGCGCCACCTGTAGAAAATGAAACTTCATTTTTTGATTTGCTCGATACCTTTTTTTCTTTTTCGCTGCCCCATGTGCGCAATGCTCAATCGCTGGCTACAGAGCTGGCGAAACGTACCCGATTTTTGCGCGACGAAGTGGTTAGTATTGAATTGGATGCAGAAGAAAAGCAGGGGAAAAAAGCCATTCAGGGTTTTTACGAAGCTTTCCGAAAATATTTGATTGGAACATTGACAAAGGAAGCATTTGCCGATTTGTACTCTCAAACGTTGACTTACGGATTGTTTGCAGCCCGCACCCGTTCCGACAATTCCTTTAATCGCGAGCTTGCTTTTAAGTATATTCCCAATACCATAGGTATTTTACGCGATGTTTTTCGTTTTATTTCGCTGGAAGATCCTCCAAAACCATTACAAGTAATTGTGGACGATATTGCAGAAGTGTTGAGTGTTACTGATGTAAGGAAAATTTTGGAAGATTATTTTGAAGAAGGAAAAGGACAAGACCCGATTGTTCATTTTTACGAAACTTTTCTGACTGCCTATGATCCTTCGATTCGGGAAAAACGTGGTGTTTACTATACGCCTGAACCGGTTGTAGGATATATTGTACGGTCGGTGAACGAACTTTTGAAAACGCATTTCGATATGCCCGATGGACTCGCGTCGATTAATCTTACGTTGCTCGATCCTGCTGCAGGAACGCTAACTTTTCCTGCTGAAGCCGTTAAGTTGGCTGTTAAAGAGTTTACGGAAAAATATGGGAGTGGTGGTCGAAATAATTTTATCAGAAATCAAATTCTTGAGAATTTTTTTGCGTTTGAACTAATGATGGCTCCTTATGCCGTTGGACATCTGAAAATGAGTTTTTTGCTGGAAGAGCTGGGATACAAACTGAGTGATAATGAACGGTTCAAGCTTTATCTGACCAACACGTTGGAAATGGATGAACTGGAGCAAATTTCCATTCCCGGTCTCAGTTCGCTGAGTGAAGAAAGTCATTTGGCCGGCAAAATCAAAAAGGAACAGCCTGTGCTGGTAATTCTTGGAAATCCACCCTATAGTGGAATTTCAGCCAATATAAACGATTGGACAGAAAAACTGCTCAAACAAAATATTGATGGAGCTCAAAGTTATTATGAAGTAGACGGTAAACCGCTCGGAGAGAAAAATCCGAAATGGTTACAGGACGATTATGTCAAATTTCTGCGTTTCGCTCAGTGGAAAATTCAAAAAGCGGGTTTTGGTGTAGTGGGTATGATTACCAACCATAGTTATCTCGATAATCCGACTTTTCGCGGAATGAGGCAAAGTTTGATGAAAACTTTCAATGAAATTTACATTCTCGACCTTCATGGCAACAGTCTGAAAAAGGAAACGGCGCCGGATGGAGAAAAAGATGAAAATGTTTTTGATATTCGTCAGGGAACAGCAATAGCCATTTTTGTAAAACAAAAGGAGAAATCCGACTGCAAGGTTTATCATGCCGAACTTTTTGGCAAACGGCAAAATAAATATGAATGGCTGGATGCCCATCAGTTGAATATTAAAAATTATCAACAGCTAAAACCAGAAAGTCCGTGGTATTTCTTTATCCCACGAGATACCGAGAAAATAAAAAATTATTTGAAATGGAAGCAAATTAACGAGATTTTTCCTGTAAATGGCGCAGGCATGACAACTGCCAGAGATAATTTTGTTATAGATTTCAATAAAGCGGCTCTTTTGAACAGAATTAGACTTTTCAAGAATTCAAAATTTAGCGATAAAGAACTTTATGAATTTTTTCATATTAACAAAAAGATAGGTTGGAGTATTCGTAAAGCATGGAATATGCTCCAAAATATTCCTGATAACGAATTAGAAAATTATATTTTTGATTTTCTTTATCGTCCTTTCGATCACCGATATATCTTTTGGCACGATTCGTTGGTTTGGAGAACTGTTAAGCAAATCATGGTTCATTTACTGCAAAATAATTTTTCTTTAACAACTGTAAGACAAGTGAAAACCGGTGGTACATGGCAACATTGTTTGATATCCGATAAATTAATTGAAAGTTGTTATATATCAAATAAAACCAGTGAAATTTGCTATGCATTTCCACTTTATCTTTACAAACAGCATACTCCCAAAAAATCTCGCACTCAATACATGATGATGTTGTTTGAACCGGAACCTGAATATGGGAACATCTACAAAGAACCCAACATCGACAAAAAGGTTTATCAAACTTTGAACAAAACTTACGGCAGGGAAATTACGCCTGAAGAAATTCTCTATTATATTTATGCCGTGTTTTACAGCAATGTTTATCGTGAAAAATATGCTGAGTTTTTGAAAATCGATTTTCCACGTGTGCCATTTCCTGCTGATTACAAGGTTTTCAGCAAAATGGCTGCTTTGGGAAATGAGCTGGTGGACTTGCATTTGATGAAAAGCAGTCGGCTCAATACGTTCGTTTCCAAATTTCAAGGCGAAGGCGAAAATGACGTTATAGAAGAAATAATTTATCGCCCAGAAGAAAGTCGGATTTACATCAATTCGGAAAAATATTTCGATAATGTGAAACCTGAAGTTTGGGGCTATCAGATTGGAGGTTATCAGGTTCTTCAAAAATACTTGAAAGATAGAAAAGGAAGAAAAATGGATGATTTTGTTCATTATTCGCAAATGATATCGTCACTGAGTTATACCATTGAAATTCAGCATGAAATTGATAAACATTATCCGGAAACAGAAAAAGAAGTGATTGAATTTTAAATATAAGTTTTTTTAAATTTTTCTTGATTTCAAATTTTTTCTGATTAATATGAAGAATAAGTACTGATTATTTATCGGTTAGAAGGAAAATTCATAAATAAGCTGTGTTTAAATAAATTGTTTTCTCTGTTTGTTTACCGGCTGACAACCTTTTTCTTAAACAAAAAATAATTTATACCATGAAAACAAGAATTACTATTTTTCTGATGCTGATGCTTTTTTGCATGCAGACAATTATTTCCCAGAATCAAGACTCCTTGTCAACTCATCTGATTCTTTTTTATGAGTTTAATGGAAGTGGGAAGAATTCGATTTCTGATAATAATCATTTAAAACTGAAAAGTTTGCCCGGAAATTATTATTACAAATGGACGACGGGCAGAAATGAAAAGGACAGCTCAGCTGTTGTGTTTGATGGAAACGCTCAAGGGCTCAAGACGCATTTGGATATTTCGCCTCAAAAACTTCCCGAACTTACATATATAGCATGGGTTTATGGACGTCCTGAAGGATTCCTTTTCGGTTCTACTCTTCCTGTAAATAACGAAAAGAAGTTCAGTTCTCGTTCGCTCCAAATTTCAAAAGGAGCTGTACTTTGTGGATTCAACAAATTGGATTCATTGAAAAAGCCTTATTTTGCATCGTTACGTAGTTCGGCATTAAAGAAAGACAAATGGAATTTTATTGCTATGACTGCCAATGCAAATGATTCTACTCTGCGCCTTTATGTTAATGACGAATACTACGAATCTAAGCCGGTTGTCTTTACTAAAAAAAGCAATTATCTGATTATCGGGAACACTCAGAATTCGCCATACAACAGAGCTTTTAAAGGACAGGTTGACGAAATTCGGGTTTACAACAAGGCACTTTCTTCCGATGAGTTATCGTCAATTAGTGGAATTTCATTTGCTGATGCACAAAAGCGTATGGAGCGAAATGAAACTATTCAGAAAATATTACTTGCCGGATTAATAATTTTTCTTTTTGCTTCGGTTATTTTTATGATTGTGGTACTTATCACCGAAAAAAGATATAAACCAATAAAAACCGCAAAAAACACCTCTTATAGTGGCGACAGTAAAAACGCTCATGTGGATAGTGAAGTTGATGATGCAAATCGGTTAGCTTCTGATTGCGTAGAAGAAGCTTTTGAAACATGGGAACCTGTTATTGAAGAAAACGGCCAAATTTTTCGTTCGCCAACCAAACGAAAGCATTTTAAAACCACCTACCGGGCTTTGAACAAAGCAAAGTCCTATCAGCCTACCGATACCGAAGTAATTAATCGCATGAACGATTTGGGTGGTTTACTCAACAAACTCAGCAAACGGAAATTTTACGGAAATTGGTTTTTGGCTATTTTGTCCCTGATTTTTCCGGTTGTCTATTTTTTGCTTGCAAAAAACAATCTCGACACCAAAGGAACCATTGGAGCGGTGGTAATGTTTTTACCAACCATAGCATATGTTCTTTCCAATTTTGCGCCCAATTATGTGGTAGCCAATAGGAAACATAATTCGGGAGGAGTTTTCGGGAAAATAATTGCTTTTATCATGGGTGCTGCAGCATCAGCAGTAGCAGTAGATTATTACACAGAGAAAACATGGAGTGACGGTAGTAAAACGACTGAATACGACACCGGCTCCAACGCTGCTCAACTGGTTATATGGGCTATTCTTATTATTGCTGCCATATTACTTTCAATGGTTTTGGTAATTATTGCTGCAACAATAGCTTTTTTCCGAAATTATGTTTTTTATGTATAGTAAAAATAAAAAAGCCCGGTTCTTCTCGGGCTTTTTTTAAAATTCTAACACAAAAAGTGAACAGAACAATTTCCAAAAATTATTTATGCAAAAGCCCAAAGCAGAAAAATAACCACTACAAGTGATGGAAGCATGTTGGTAATAGCGAGTTTCTTGATTTCGAGAATATTGATGCCTAAACCAATCAGCAAAATTCCGCCAATGTTAGTAATTCCATTGA
>JAAYUQ010000110.1 GCA_012517575.1 Bacteroidales bacterium
GTTGGTGACCGCGACAACCATCGTATCAGAGCAATCAAAGTTGAATAATAATAAAGATGAAGAAAATTATGAAACACAAAATTATATATGCAGGCATTCTGTTGCTAATGCTTGGTATTTTACAAAATACTTTTGCTCAACAGTCTGATTTGATACAGGTTTCGGGAACGGTTGTCGATGAGAATAAGGAAGCAATGATAGGTGTTAGTATTTTCGTAAAGGATCAACCCGGATTAGGTGTTACTACTGATGTTAACGGTAATTTCAAAATCAAGGTAAAAAAGAATAGTACACTTGTTTTTTCTTATGTTGGATATAGTAAACAAGAAGTGGAAGTAGAAGGCAGGTCTAAAATTAATGTTCAAATGCAGCCTAGCGAAAGCAACGTGCTCAATGAAGTGGTTGTTACTGGTTCGGGCGTACAAAAAAAGATTGCAGTTACAGGTGCCATTACCAATGTTGATGTGAAAACGTTAAAACTTCCTACTGCCAATATAACCAATGCTTTAGCGGGGAATATCGCTGGCGTAATTTCTATGCAACTTTCCGGAGAACCAGGTACGAACCAGTCCGAGTTCTGGATTCGCGGTATTTCTACCTTTGGTGCTGGTTCCGGAGCATTGGTGTTGGTTGATGGTTTTGAACGTCCCTTTAACGAAATTAATATTGAGGATATTGAATCTTTTTCGGTTTTGAAAGATGCATCAGCTACGGCAATTTACGGTGCACGTGGTGCTAATGGTGTAATTCTTATTACGACAAAAAAAGGTGATGCTGGAAAAATTAATATAAGCGGGAAAGTGGAATATGGATACAATACTCGTACCCGAACGCCTGAATTTGTTGATGGGCCTACTTATGCCACTCTGCTTAACGAAGCGAGGCGTACACGTAACCTTGAACCACTCTACAATGATATAGAATTGGAAATCATCAAAAACAACCTCGATCCTGATCTTTATCCAAATATCGACTGGAAAGATGTGTTACTGAAAGACGGTGCCGGTACTTATCGCGCTTCTATCAATTTGAATGGTGGAGGTTCTACAGCTCGTTATTATGTTTCGGGAAGTTATTTGAACGAAGGTGGCATGTACAAAACTGACAAAACGTTGAAAGATTATAACACTAACAGTAATTTGGAACGGTATAATTATCGTATGAATACCGATATTGATATTACTAAAACCACTGTGTTGCACACTGGTGTTGCGGGATTTCTTGAGAAACAGAATCGTGCCGGTTTGGCTCAAACATATACTATAACCAATCTTGGAGACCAGACCATTGCTACCAGAATTGTGAATGGAGATGGAATAAATATTTGGAAATCTATTGTTGGTTATTCGCCGGTTGCTACTCCGTTGGTATATTCCAATGGATTGACGCCGGCTTACGGTACAGGAGATTTGACCAATCCATGGGTGGTTGCTACTCAAACCGGTTACAATGAATCATGGCGTAGCAAAGTGGAAACCAATATCACACTCGATCAAAATTTTGATTTCATAACCAAAGGGTTACGTTTTACGGGACGTTTTGCTTTTGATTCGGACAGTCGAAACAATATCCGACACATACGCTGGCCAGAACAACATAATACCCAACGTCGTCGTGATAGCAATGGAAATCTTGTTTTTTATCGTGTTTCTACCGAGAGGTTGATGGAACAGGAGTCCGATTCGTGGGGAGAGCGAATTTACAATTTAGAAGGTGAATTGGCTTATGACCGCACTTTTGCAAAAACTCACAGTGTAAGTTTGTTCCTCAAATATGCCCAGCGCGAACAAGCGGAGACCTCCAATGTCGGCAACGATATTGTACGTGGAATTCCTCATCGGGATCAAAGTTTGTCGGGACGTGCCTCTTATAACTTCAAAAGTCGATATTTTGTCGAATTTAATGGTGGTTATACCGGTTCTGAAGTATTTAAAACCGGTCATCAGTTTGGATTTTTCCCTGCTATTTCAGGAGCTTGGAATATTTCTGAAGAGCCTATCGTTCGGAATTTAACTTCAATATTCGATATGCTCAAAATTCGATATTCTTATGGACAGGTAGGCAACAACAAAATAATGAAAGGAGATGTGGAAGTCCGTTTCCCTTATGTCGGTTCTATTGGGACGATAGGTGGTTACAATTATGGAGACTTGGGCAGCCCCAATTATAGCGGTTTGTCAAGTGAAGGAAGCCTCAGTGATTACCCTGGTTTACATATTGCCGAATATGCGGCTGATTATTTGACTTGGGAAGTTGCAACCAAACACGATCTTGGTATAGATTTTAATATGTGGAACAATAAGTTTTCGGGTGTTTTTGATGTGTTTAAAGATACGCGCAGCGATATTTATATGCAACGTACACACTTGTCTCAAATTACCGGTATCACTTCACAACCTTGGGCAAATATTGGTAAAATGGAGAATTTGGGTTTTGATGGTCAATTCAACATCAATCAAAAAATTGATCAGGTGGAAATGACTATGCGCGGAAATATCACTTACACACGCAATAAAGTATTGGAGTATGATGAAGAAGCTAATGCTTTGCCTTACAAAATGACAGAAGGTTATCGTTGGCAGCAGGCCAAAGGACTCATTGCTTTGGGGTTGTTTGAAAGTTACGACGAAATTCGTAACAGTCCTAAACAGGAGTTCGGCGATTATATGCCAGGTGATATAAAATATAAGGATATCAATGGAGATGGTGTTATCAACGATAATGATATAGTAGCAATTGGAGCTACTCGAATCCCAAATTTGGTTTATGGATTAGGTGCTTCGGCTATGTGGCGGGGCTTTGATGTCAATGTCCATTTCCAGGGTGCCGGCAAATCTTCTTATTTTATTAATGGTCCAGCCGTTTATCCTTTCTCCGAAGTGCTTCAGGGAAATACTCTTCCTTGGGGAAATATTCTTACCGACATGGTAGGCAATTATTGGAGCGAAAGCAATCCCAATCCCAATGCTAAATATCCACGTTTGAGTTATGGAGGCAATGCAAATAATTATCGCGAATCTACTTTTTGGTTACGCGATGGATCATACTTGCGTTTCAAAACTTTGGAAATAGGTTATACCATTCCCAAGCGACTTTCTACTATGTGGCATATCAACAGCATGCGTGTGTATTTCGTAGGGTCTAACCTTTTTGTTTGGGATAGTCTTAAACTCTGGGATCCTGAGCTGGGTAGTGGTAACGGAATGGCTTATCCAATTACAAAAAGCTTTACCGGTGGTTTAACGGTTAGTTTGTAATAATTAGTTTATATTTAAAAGTAAATACTTTATAGTTAAGAAATTATGAAAGTGAAAATCAAAAATCTTGTTTATTTGCTTATCACGTTAATTGTGGTTCAGACATTTACTGCTTGCAAAGATTATTTGAATGTAGAGTATCTTGTCGATGACCAACGCGATGTGCAAGATGTGTTTGAAAGTATGGACTACTCAAAGCAATGGTTGGCTGGTGTATATAGTCATTTACGCAATCGAGACAACTGGGATGTTTGCACTAAGGAACAAAATGCCAATCAATTCAACTTTATTTCGGACGATATGTATTATACAGACCGAGAAAAAGAAGGAGATAAAGTTTTTGGACAGTTGGCTTCATATCGTATTTATCGCGCAGGTCAATACACTGAACAATTTTTGCAGGAACAGTGGCAACAATGTTACATTGGTATCAGGGATGCTTCTATTTATATCCATAATATTGATCAGTTGGTTAATGGCGATAATATTCGTGAAGGAATGAATGCGGAACAATTGGCACAATATATTAAGGAAACAAAAGCAGAAGCTCGTTTTTTGCGTGCTTATTACTATTGGGAATTATTGCGTAAATATGGTCCTATTCCCATTTTGCCTGATGAAGGCGTTAATTTTACCGATAGTTACGAAGAACTTTCAATCCCTCGCAGCCGGTACGATGTATGTGCAGAATATATTGCCTCTGAATTGGCTTTGGCAGCGATAGATTTACCACGCAGGAGTGAAAGAACAAATCGTGAAGTTTGCAAACCTACCAAAGGAGCAGCATTGGCGGCTCGGGCCAAAGTATATTTGTTTGCTGCCAGTCCGCAATATAATGGTAATACGAGTGAGTATGCAAGTAAACTGATTAATTACGATGGGACGCCACTCATTGATCCCGAATACAAGGAAGAACGGTGGGCAAAAGCAGCAGCAGCTGCCAAAGAAGTGATGGACTTGGGAGATTATAATCTTTATACTGTACCTAAAAGGCAGACAAGTTCAGGAAACATGAAGGGTTCGCAAGGTTCGTTACTCGCATTTGACTATTATCGTTATCCGAAAACCATTGAGCCCGGAGCTAAAATTGTTTCGGATGGTAAAAATGGTTGGATGCTTCAACAAGTTACTGTTCCGGGATACTCCGACCAAAACTTTCCCCAAGGTTGGGCTGATATTGATCCTGAAGAATCATATCGCCAATTGTTTGACGGATCTCTGACGGCCTATTCTAATCCAGAATTGATATTTACGCGTGGCTATGGTAGCGAAATGGACAATCTTTCGTTGCATCAAATGCCTCGCTCATTGGGTGGATGGAATTGTCACGGTCTGACAATGAAAATGTATGATGCTTATTATATGGCAGATGGTAGTGATTTTTACCGTTACAAAGAAGGCATAGACGATAAGGGCAACTCTTATTTTTATAGTGATCCCAATGCTGTGGTGCCCGATTATGCCAAAGGTTATACTCAAAGTAAGACTTCGAGAAATTTTGATTATTATTCTAAATGGGCTCCATTGACACCGGATGTGTCTTTACAAAACGCCAATCGTGAACCGCGTTTTTATGCATCTGTAGCTTACAATGGAAGTATTTGGGAAAATGAAGGTTCCAGTATTAATGACAATAAACGTTATGCTCAGGTATTTACTTATCGTGATGGAGGAGATGGAAAAGATGCTTCCGGATTCTATTATTGGACAGGAATCGGTATCCGAAAGTATTATAATCCGTCCGACTGGAGTGGAAGCCGAATATCCAAAGCCGAACCGGCGATTCGTTATGCTGAAGTGTTGCTTACTTATGCCGAAGCGCTGAATGAATTGACCGGAACATATACCATTCCTACTTATGATGGAACTGGAACGATAACGGTAAGCCGCAATCAGGCGGAAATCAGTAAAGGTTTGCGTCCAGTTAGAGTTCGCGCCGGACTTAAAGATTTTACGGATGATTATTTTGCTGATAAAAATGAAATGCGTAAACGTATTAAACGCGAATGGCAGATAGAATTTATGGGAGAGGCTCATCGTTATTATGACTTGCGTCGTTGGAAAGATGCTGAACGTGAAGAAGCTATGCCTGTTTGGGGTTATAACATGGACATGACATCGACACAAAAAGATTTGTGGCATATTCCCCATGAAATTTCCAACGTGCCTGCAATTTTTGCGGAAAAAATGTACCTCTGGCCTATTCTGCAGGACGAATTAAGGAAAGACAGAAAATTAACTCAAAATCCGGGTTGGAAAACATTTGATGAATAAAAGAAAAAAATTATATACATGAAAACTGCTTTAAAAAACCTT
Source organism: Bacteroidales bacterium (assembly GCA_012517575.1). Lineage (GTDB taxonomy): Bacteria > Bacteroidota > Bacteroidia > Bacteroidales > Paludibacteraceae > MVYY01. Next base: position 5,574 of record JAAYUQ010000110.1, read on the forward strand.
GTTCATCTGCTTATTGTAATAATCGTTGCACAGACTTTTTCTTCCTGCAACGATGAGTGGAAAGATGAACAATACATAAAATATGTATCGTTTGTGCGTTCGGGATATGTGGATACATACCTCAATACCAACACTGCCGATGGAATGGTTCATTACAAAATTCCTATTGAAATAAGTGGTTCTACCAAAAACGATAAAGATGTGACGGTTAATGTTGTCATCGATCCTGATACGCTTACTGCATTCAACAGGGAAACCTATTTTACAAGAACCGACCTTTTTTACAGGCAACTCGATGAAAAGTATTACAATTTTCCAAATGGAATGACCGTAACGATTCCGTCAGGGAAAGATATTGGTTATCTGAATGTTGATTTCAATATTCGTAATCTGGATTTGGTAGAAAAATATGTTTTACCTCTGAGAATAGAATCAACTTCTGAATATGTTCCTTCTCCAAAAAAGTATTATAAACGGAGTTTGATGCGTATTATCCCGTTTAATTATTTTTCAGGCACATACTCGGCTGGAGCCGGACAGATAACTTCGACTACCAATGGTGTAACAAACACAACTCCAACTTCGGTGGCTACGCGTGAAATGCGTTATGTCAACGACAGTACCGTATTCTTTTATGCTGGTCTCACCGAAGAAGATGCGCGCAATCGTTCGCTTTACAAGATTTAGGTGAAGTTTAATTACGATATGACGGTAACGCTTACTGCTGATAGTGCCCGAATCAATTTTGTTGCCGATACGAGTATTGACCCGAAAACAGGCAAGTCAAAATGTTCCTATGAAATTAAAGAAGAAATGGACGCTTTACAGCCATATTTACTTATTCGGACATTGACTTTGAATTTGCAGTATCGCTATGATGATGTTACCAATCCTTATTATACGGTAACTTATAATTTCAAAGGCTCTTATACTTTGGAACGCCGTAGAAATACTCAAATTCCCGAAGAAGACCAACAAGAGATATTTGAATGGTAGAAACGTATTTTATACTTTAGGTTTCCAAGTCCACAACTTGTGAAACCTGAAGTTCAAAATAATTTCAAGATCTATAAAACTAAATTATCAATTATTTAAATTTAATTTTCATGAAGGCAATCAAGACTTTTTTTACGTTGTTGTGTCTTGCCGCTTTTTCGTGGCAAGGGCAGGCTCAATCGCTTGTGTCGGTTTATTCCGGCACATCGTTGCCAACCGCGCAAGGTTGGACTGAGTTACGATTTGATTCGACTATGGTGTGGGAAGAGGCTGCAAAAAATTTGTTGGCACCTCCTACTGAGCTTTCGGCTATTGCCGGCACGGCTCTCAAACTGAAAGCCAATCAGGCACTCGATGCTTATGGCTATCCACTTTATTCGCAGTTGGGCTATTATTTGCCAAACATTGGTTTTTCGGCAGCTATTGGTTACACTGTAGAGTTTAAAGCCAAAGTTGTTAATTCTCCTGATGGGGCATTTACTGTTTCCGGTGTCGGGGCAGGTAAAGGTTTTCGTTTGGAATTTTCCAACAATCTGCTTACAGAACATGCCAATGTATTGGATACTGTTCGCGTGTTAAGCACGGCCAGTACTACTGATGGTTTCCATGTTTATCGTGTAGCCGTTGCTCCTGATGACAAGGTGCGCGTGTGGCGCGATGGCGTTTTGCTTGGAACTTTGCCGCTGCAAACTTTCAAACTGGATAACATTATGAATGATGGCGGTTTTGAGAATGGGCAAGATGCTTCGTTACATGGATGGAATTGGACTGATACTGGATTACCCGGTACGTTAACTGTTAGTAACGATCCTAAATACGTTCATACCGGAAAATATGGTTTGTTTGTTGATAAAGGATTTCATAAAAACGAATTTGTCCCGGTTAAGCCACTTGCAGCTTATGATATGAGTGTATGGGGAAAAACTTTGAATTATCCCGATGGAAGTGGACATTGGCGCGACATGAACGGTTGGTTTGATCCTGCAGGAGAACAGGCAATGTATGCTGTTGGAGATAAAAATAACCCTGACTGGAAAGAATATAAATGGCGCGATGATTGGCGCAATACTCAAGGCATGTGGGGTGGCGGAAGTCAATTGCGTTATATTATTGAGACTAAAACTGGTGAAGCCAATGATAACCAAATGGCTTATGACGATATTTTGTTTACCGAACGTATTACTCCTTCGCGTATTCCAGCCAATGCAGTAAATCTTTTCCCTAATGGAGATTTTGAAGACCCTGATTTTGATTATTTCCCTGCAGGCGATGCACGTAATGATACTTCTATCGTTAATCCGAAAAATTTTCAGTACTCACTTGTATATTATCCCGGTTGGGATGATACAAAAAAAAGTCAAATGCTTTACGACTGGGATGAAGCACCTTTCTGGCATCCTTTCTGGCATGCGCGCGTGCGTACGCAGAGTGGAAAACAAGGAAATGGTGAATCAGGCAATTTGTGGACTCGCAGTGGAAAACATTCATTACGTTACTTCAACTGCTTCAGCAATACCTGTCCTTATGGAACCGATTTCTCTGCTGATCGTTCACAAGGAAAGAATACGCCACTTCGCGCTGAACTCAATCTTGAAATCGGTAAAACTTATACTTTTTCATTTTGGTATCACTTCGCAAGTTGGGGTGGAGACCATTTGAAATTGCATGTGGACAATGGTAGTGTTCAGCTTTGGTACAAAAATATTACCAACAGCGATTTTCCCAATTGGCAAAATGTTATTGTAACTTTTACAACTACTGCTGACAATCATACCTTAAAGTTCTACACTGAAAACACCAATGGTGGTGATGGCAAATGGGGAGATCCGGGAGTGTTGTATTTCGACGACTTTTTCCTCTTTGAAGGACAACCGCTTCCCGCTTATGATGGAACTCATCTTTTCTTTGGAAAGCAAACCAGTACCAAAGAAGCAGAAGTAGAAATAGAATATGTGAAAATTGATAATACTGGAGCTTTTCCTCCTACAGGTCAGGCATTTACTGATACTTACAAACCTAAAACAGCTCCATTGATGACAACTTGGGGAGAAGCAATTACAGCAGATTATCCGATTTCTCATCAGATTCTGAATGAATATCCGCGTCCACAACTTGTACGTGAGGGCTGGACAAACCTCAACGGGATTTGGAAATATGCCCGTAAGGCAAAAACCGGTTTTGGAACTTACGATCCCAACGAAACTTATCGGCAGGAAATTCTTGTTCCGTATCCTGTTGAATCGGCGCTATCAGGTATTAAAGATGAGGAATTTGCAAACCAGAATAAATCTTACGTTTACAAACGTGATGTAACCATAGCAAAACCGGCGGACAGCAAACGTGTTATTTTACATTTTGATGCTGTAGATTGGGAAAGTTATGTATTCGTAAATGGTACGCAAGTAGCTCATCATCAAGGTGGATTCGATCCATTCTCTGCTGATATTACCGATGCTTTGAATACAAGCGGTGAACAAGAAATTGTTGTTCAAGTGTTTGATCCAACTCAAGGGGGACAACCTTCAGGAAAACAAAATCCGAATCCATCCGGTTCATGGTATTCACCTGCAAGCGGTATTTGGCAAACTGTATGGACAGAAGTTGTCAATCCGACTTATGTAACCAACTTATCACTTACGCCAGTTGATAATTCAGCTGTAAAAGTTAAAGTTGAAGCTGCAAATGCACAAGGAGCAACGGCTACCGTTAAAGTACTTGACGGCACTACCGAAGTAGCATCTGCTGATGTGGCAGTGGGGACCGAAACTTCTATAACTATTCCCAATCCAAAACTTTGGACACCTGAAAATCCATTTATTTATAATGTAAAGGTAGAATTGAAAAAAACTGGCTCAACTACTGACCAGGTAACTTCATACTTTGGTTTGCGTAAATTGGAAATCAAAAAATTACGCGGTAAACCCAGTATTTATCTGAATGGTAAACCTATATTCAGTTATGCTACTCTTGATCATGGCTATTATCCTGATGGTATCTATACACCAGCTTCTTATGCAGTTATACGTCACGATCTGTCCAAACTGAAAGAACTTGGCTTTAATGCAGTACGTAAATTTGAAAAAATTGAACCAGCAATTTGGTATCATGTTGCCGATTCTCTTGGTTTATTGGTATGGCAGGATATTCCCGCTGCCAACATTGGCACGCCTATAGCCGAGCTCAATACAGAAGCTGCCCGCAAAGCTAATTTCTTACGCGAAACAGCAGCTATGACCAATTCTATCCGTAATTTCCCGTCCATTATTGCTTGGATTGCATTTAACGATAGTTGGGGTCAATATGAAAGTACAATTACCCATACCAAAAACACAGTTGATTTGCTTCGTTCACTGAACGATGGACGATTGGTTGTACCGGAATCGGGTGGTGATCATTTTGAACTTGGTGATGTGGTAGCTTCTCATGGTTTACCTCTTCCCAATGTTCCTACCAATGCTTATAATGAACGTGCAATGGTTTGCGATGTTACTGGCAATTACAATTATGCTATTGGAGGACACCTTTGGAATACCAGTACTTCGAGTGATATTAAAAACGATTCGACTTATGCTGCACGCCTGAAAGAATTTGCTAATGCTGCTAAAAATTTGACTTTGCAGGGTTTAAGTGGTTTAGCTATGGTTCAAACAACGGATGTTGAAAATGAAATCAATGGTTTGATGACCTACGACCGCAAAGTATATAAATTTGCCGGTAGTGATAGTGTTGCTGGAAAAGTTTTGAAAGCAAATACTGCTTTTATGAAATCCAAGATAGTTGCTCCTATTGTAAAAACCAGCGGGCAAGGTGGTGAAGAATGGAATTATCTTTCCGGAGCTAAAGGTATGGATGCTCCTGCAGCTGGATGGAATTCAAACATAAATTTCGACGATAGTAGTTGGAAGAAAGGTCGTTCTGCGTTTGGTGGTAACATGTCTGTTGCATTTCCATGGAATACAATTTGGAAAGGTGATAACATTGAGCTCTATTTACGTAAAAAGGTAAATATTCCAGTTTTGGAAGCTGGTGACGCCTTGCAGTTTACCATGTTCTACGACGAAGATTTTGAATTCTATATCAATGGAGTATTGGCTTATGCTGCTACAGGTTGGTCTACCAATTATGTAAACTTCGATATTTACCCAGAGGCAAAAGCTGCGATTAATTATGGTGGAGAAAACTTGTTTGCAATTCATGTTGTCCAGAATACTGGTGGCTCGTGCATGGATTTGGGTGTAATGGCAAATTCTCTGTCTAATCCTATTGATTATGAGCCGGAACCGGTACAACCAGTTTGGAAAGATATAGCAACACCGGAAGATTGGTTAAACATGAAAAATGATCTCAGCGGTTTCTATCGTTTAACTGCCGATATTGATTTGTACAGTACTGTTTATTCAGAACCAATCGGTAATACCGACCAACCTTTCAAGGGATATATTGATGGTCAGAATCATACGGTTGTATGTCCTGAAATTTCTGGTGGCGACCGTCTTGGTTTGTTTGGTTATGCTGATGGAGCTTTCTTCACCAACTTGCGTCTTACTGAAGCTTATGTGCATGGTGGGGCTGATGTTGGTGTATTGCTTGGACGTGGCAAGGGCATTACGGTAGAACATGTAGTATTTGATGATGATGGACAATATCAGAATGAAGTAGGCGGTCGCGATCATGTAGGTATGATTGCAGGTATGCTCGAAGCCGGGAAAGTAAATACAATTAAAAATGTGTATGTGGTAAATGGTAAAGTTGAATCAACCGAATGGCAGGCTGCCGGTCTCGTTGGAATTATTTGCGATACCCGTATTATAAATTCATACTACACCGGAACTGTTGCTATTACTGCTCCAGACAGATTGACTATTGAAAATCGTGATGCTGCTGGCATTGTTGCCCGTACCGAAGGTGGTAAAAACTACTTTAATGGGGTAATGTCGCTGGCTTCACAAGTCTTGAGCGCCTCTGGTAACGAATGGATTTCATACAATGGTGGTGGTTATATTGTTATTGATTCAACCACTTGCTTTACTCGTAACGATATGATTCTTGATCCTGTGTTTAATCCAACTCGTGGAGGTCAATTTGCTCGTGCTACGGAATCGATGAAACGTCCATTGGCAGATTTCAAAACCAGCGACTTGTATAAAGCAGCAGGTTGGGATTTCGATCGCATTTGGACGATACCTGAAGGTGGAGGATTCCCGGTATTTAAACCGATTATCAATGATGTTCCTTATGTGAATGGAAAAACATCAGGAAATGACTTGAAAGCTTATTCACTTGATGCACATGTGATAATGGAAGCTTCTCAACCTACTGCAGTATGGATTTACAACATAACTGGATCGTTGATGAAACGTACAGATGTTCATGGCAAACAATCTGTTGCTCTTCCAATCGGAGTTTATATCATCAAATCCGTTGCAAATGGTGATGTAAAAGCTGTGAAGATTTTGAACAACAAGTAATTTAGTTTTATAGAATGAACTTTTCTCAGACTTGCCATTTTTATAAATTGGCAAGTCTGACGAAGTTCTAAAAAATCATCTCTGTGTTTTTTGATCGGGACACAGAGAACAAAAGGATTTCCTAAGTAATTTTTAGCAGAATTAATCATAAAAAAAGGATAGATAAATGATTTCGAAAAACAAAAAAAATCAAGCAATTATTTTAGCATGCACTGCCATGCTTTTCTCCCAGTTTGCCTTTGCGCAAACGCCCTATCAAAAGAAAAAGGCTACGTTGATGACAGTTTGGGGTGAGGCTCTAAAAGCAACGGATCCGATTTTACCAGAATATCCGCGTCCTCAAATGACACGTGATAAATGGTTAAACTTAAACGGAATCTGGCAATTTCAACCGGCCGAAAGTTCAACAGAAACTTTACCTGTTGGTAATCTGTCGAGAGAAATTCTTGTGCCGTTTCCCGTTGAATCTGCTCTTTCAGGTATAATGGAACATCATAATAATGTTTGGTATCGTCGCTCGTTTACTGTACCTGCTGATTGGGCTGGTCAACATGTCCTGCTTCACTTTGGTGCGGTTGACTATTCTTGTGAAGTTTTCGTTAATGGTGTAAGCGCAGGAACCCATCAGGGTGGATATGACCCTTTTTATTTTGATATCACCGACAAACTTTCCGGCAGTGGAGCTCAGGATATTGTTGTGAAAGTGAATGATGAAACTGATGCCAAAGGTTATCCTCGTGGCAAACAAACCTTGTATCCCGGAGGCATTATGTACACTTCCACCACCGGTATTTGGCAAACAGTGTGGCTTGAACCTGTACCGGAAATATCGATCTCCGATTTTCGTATGGTTCCCGATATTGATAATGCCGTATTGAAATTTTATCCAAACGTAACCGGAAATTATTCGACGCGGGCTTATAAATTTCGTTTCAAAATCTATGATAATGGCTCACAAATTGCCGACTTCGAAAAAAATGGCAGCGCAGAAATGACGCTAAATGTTCCACAACCGTTGAAACTATGGTCGCCAAATCATCCTTTTCTGTATGATATGAAGGTTTATTTAGAAAAGGATAATGTTGTTTTAGATTCGGTTTCGACTTATTTTGGAATGCGTAAAATTTCAAAAAAACTTGTTGATGGTTACTACAAAATGTGCCTTAACAATGAAGTCCTTTTCCAAATGGGACCGCTCGATCAGGGCTTTTGGCCGGATGGGATTTACGCGGCACCAAGTGATGAAGCCCGACGTTTCGACATAGAAAAAGTTAAAGAATTGGGCTTTAATATGATAAGAAAACATATAAAAGTTGAGCCGCAACGTTGGTATTATTGGGCTGATAAACTTGGGGTGCTTATCTGGCAGGATATGCCTTCAATGAATTCTTATATCAACACAGCCGAACATCCCGTTCCCCCTAATGAGAATGAAGCATACTTGCGTGAACTCCAAGCTATGGTAAAAACACACTGGAATTCGCCAGCTATTGTTTCGTGGGTTACATTCAATGAATATCAAGGGGCACATGATGAAGCGAATATTGTTAATCAGGTTAAAACTTTGGACAATAGTAGGTTGGTAAATGTAGGCAGCGGTGGACCTTGGAATGATGCAAGCGACATTCGCGATTTCCATAGTTATCCTTCGCCAACTTGCCCCGATAAAAGAAATGATCAGGTTCTTGTTTGTGGTGAATATGGCGGTATCGGTTACTTTGAGCAAGGGCACATTTGGAGTGAAGGAAATCCTTATGAAACTGTAGACAGTTATGCAAAATTGTTGGAAAAATACAGTCTGTATGCCGATATGTTGATTAATTATAAAAGTAACAAAGGTTTAAGTGCTGCAGTATATACAGAAATCACTGACGTGGAAATGGAATTGAACGGATTAATGACTTATGACCGAAAAGTCATTAAAGGGAATGCTGCTGATTTTTTTGCTGTAAATCAACGTGTTATTAATGAAAATAGATATTATACCGATATTGTTCCCACTTCTGAGGAAGAAGCTCAGACTTGGAAATATACCACTATACAACCTGCAGGGAATTGGTTTGTCTCAAGTTTTGATGATTCTGCATGGTCAACAGGTTCTGGTGGATTTGGAACTGAAAAAACACCGGGTGCAATTATTGGAACGGTATGGAATACAAGCGATATCTGGTTGCGAAGAGAATTTTCTTTGCCGGCTGATGCTCTCGATTCAGGCAAAAAACTTATGCTCAAAGTGCATCACGATGAAGACTGTCAGATATATATCAATGGCGTTAAAGCGCTGGACTTAACCGGTTATACTGGGAATTATACTTATTTTGATATTTCATCGGCGGCTAAATCAGCTTTAATCTTGGGTGGTAATAATAAGTTGGCAGTACATTGCCATCAAACAATGGGAGGGCAGTACATTGATGCAGGTATTTCTACCTTACTTCTGCAAACGCCTTCCGCTATCGAAAACGTAAAAAAAAAAGACGAACTGATAATTTTCCCCAATCCAGTAAACAATGAATTGAAATTAGCGAATTATGAATTGTGGAAAGGTGAAAAAATTGAGATTTTTAGCATTGCGGGACAGCGGTCTATTGTCAGTTCTCCATCATCTACAATAGACGTCTCTCAGTTGTCTGCTGGAATGTACATAATAAAAGCTGGAAATTTTATAGGAAAATTCTTGAAAAATTGAAAAAATTATCATCCATATTATTTTTCGTTTGTCTGGTAGTTAGGCTTACTGCCGAAAGTGATACTTATACCAATCCGGTTATTTCGCGCAGTTTGCCTGACCCTACCGTTATTCATGCCGAAGATGGTTTTTTTTACCTTTATGCAACGGAAAATATTCGTAACGTACCTATTTATCGTTCGTCCGATTTGGTTAGTTGGACTTTTCTGGGAACTGCATTTACTGATACTACACGACCCACTTTTGAGCCAAATGGAGGAATTTGGGCACCGGATATTAATTATATTGATGGGAAATATGTAATGTATTATTCCATGTCTGTCTGGGGAGGTGAGCAAACTTGCGGTATTGGTGTGGCAACTGCTCGCACTCCTTCGAGCCATTTTACCGACATGGGAAAACTTTTTCGCAGCAATGAAATAGGTGTACAGAATTCGATTGACCCTTTTTACATAGAAGATGGCGGGAAAAAATATCTTTTTTGGGGAAGTTTTCATGGTATCTACTGCGTGGAATTGAGTGATGACGGGCTTTCGTTGAAAAATGCAGATAACCCGTCGCTTCAAAAAGTGGCGGGAACTGCATTTGAAGGAACCTATATTTACAAGCACGGTGATTATTATTATCTTTTTGCATCCATTGGTTCGTGTTGTAACGGTTTGAACAGTACGTATCAATTGGTTGTGGGACGCTCGGAATCTTTGACCGGACCTTATGTTAATAAGCAGGGGAATAGTATGCTCAATAACGCCTATTCGCTTGTTGTGGGCTCAAGCAGTCGTTTTGTTGGAAATGGACATTGCTCTGAAATTGTGGAGGATAACAATGGATCCGATTGGATATATTTTCACGGCTATGATACGCAAATGCCTGAAAGTGGTCGCGTATTGCTATTGAATAAAATTTCTTGGGACAGAGCGGGTTGGCCGTACGTTGAAGGCAATTCACCTACCGTTTCAGCGCCAAAACCGTTTTTTTCGGCCAACGGAACAGACAATGTTATAAACGCCATAATGCAGTTGCAAACCGTAGGGAAGACGCTGACTTTTAAATCACTGGAACCAGCTTCAGTTAAAATTTTTTCAATTAATGGGCAGTTGATTCAAAACTTTCACCATAGCATGTCATTTCAGGTGTCCCTCAGTTCGGGTGTTTATCTTGTTCAAGTTAATACAGGTACCCATACAATAGTGAAAAAAATCTTTTTATAAATAATTTTCTATTCAAAACTAACAATTAATTTTTGATAACATGAAAAAAATCAGTACTTTATTGTTGTGTGCCATGTCATGTTTTGCCTGGCAAGGCTTTGCACAAAAGCCTGCAATTACAAGTATAGAGATTGCAGGGCGCGGAGTTGCTTCGCAAACGAGTTTTAATGACTCTTCTCCGTTGACATCACTTGGCGGTGGTATTTTTGTTTGGGAAGGGAATCTCAATTATTTAAATCCAAATGCTTCTACAGGCAATCAGGGTTTTAAATTTATTGTAAATGCGCATTTAGCAACAGGTGTGGACACCGATTGGAATGGGAAATGGACTTTGCTTGCTCCTTCTACCGACTTGGCAGTACAAGAAGGACCAACCTACACCATGGTTTATGCTCAAAATACTCCTGACAACAAATGGCGTTTGAAACAAGGTGAGGATGGTTTCTATCGTATTATGATAAATGCGAGCGACATCAACAATATTACTTTCTCGCTTGACAAAAATCCTCCTCTTTCTGTTTTTAGTGCTGCATTGGGTTTACCAACAGCTCAGGGCTGGAATGAGTTAAGACTTGACAATACGATTAATGACCTTGCTGCTCCTACAACACTTGCGGCTGAAAACGGAGTTTTAAAAATCAATTCGACCAATGCTCCAGATCAATTTTCGCAACTTGCATGGAGCAAGACTGGTTTGAATTTTAATCTTTCTACAGGCTTTGTTCTTGAAATCAAGGCAAAAGTTATTTCTGCCGATAAAACTGGTGCGTTTAATATTCAGGGTTTTGATAAATCAGGTAAAGGTTTTCGTATTGGTATTTTGAATAATGCTGTTACTGAACTTACCAACCCCTTTAATGCAACAAAAGTTTTAGCAAGTGATTTAACGAACGGTGATGCTTTTCATGTTTATCGTTTTAATGTAACACCGGCAGGAATAGCAGCTGTGTACCGTGATGGTTCGCTTCTTGGAACTTTTCCTCTTGTTACTTTCCAATACGATAATATAATAGAAAATGGCGGATTTGAAGATGCCGAATTTCCAGATTTTCGGAGCAATGGAATTTTGCGGAGAGTGCACAAAAGTGAAGGAGGAAACAAAGTCCTCATAGGCGATTATGCACTTGAAATGGACAATAACGGTTTAGTAACAAACGGTTGGACAAATCCCGAAAGTGCACGTACTCGGGAAATTGCAGTGAAACCCAATACACAGTATGAAATTTACATAACTCGTCGCCGTACAGCCAACGAACCATGGTGCTGGCGCGATATGGGAGCATTTTACGATTTTCAGAAAGGAACACTTGGACTAAAAGGTGAAAATGTTGATGAACGTGGACAAAATGTTACTTGGGGAGGTTTCGACCGTATTTGGCAAACACACCCACAAGACTTTACTACACCTGCAAATGCTAAAACTGTCCGTTTTGAGTTCCCGACGTGGTTACGAGATAATACAAAAAATCTCAACACCACTTCATTCGAAAATTTTACTTTCCGTGAAAAACCGACTTTGGCAGTAATACCGGCTTCTTCAACACCTGCTATTGGGTTTACACTCGCTCCGTCTTTTCCGCAGGGTTATGTAAACCTGATTCAGAACGGTGATTTTGAAGATATTGCTATCAATAACGATGGTACGCCTTATGATTGGGCATTAGCAAGTAGTGGAGGCGATACTGATAACACTCCTACAAGTTTCAATGCAATGTGGAACGGGAATGTACGCATTCAAGACAAAAATAAACCTGATGACTTTAATAGTGGCGATGAATTCTACGCTCACAGTGGAACAAAATGTCTGCGTTTCTCTACTTTAAATTCCGACGGACAGGGCAAAAGTCGAAATTTTGATTTTACTGTAGAACTGCAACCTAACAAAACCTATCGTTTCAGTTTCTGGCATCGGAATCCTAAATGGGATGATTTCGGTTGGCTGTTGGTTAGGATAGGTGAAGGCAATCCAATTTGGGGACACCGTACTGGTAGTCGTGCCAATAAATGGATTCCAGTCGATTTGGTTTTCAAAACTACTGCCGACAACCACACGCTTCACCTTTATACTCTTTCTGATGCTCATGGCGATTGGTGGAATCAGTACTTGGATGACATGGTATTGTATGAAGTTTCCGATAGCAGCGAGGGTACTCCTTCAGATCCTTTATTGGAAGGGAAAACCAATCTGATAGCAAACGGTGATTTTGAAGATGCAACAATGAATAATGATGGTTCATCTTACAATTGGGCACTGGCATCTCAAAACCCCAGCAATGATAATGATTTCCCAATGGCTTACAACGAAATGTGGGGAACATGGTTGCGTATTCAGGATAAAGAAAAACGAGGAACCGATTATTGGGGAGACCGCGATGATACCGGCTATGATTGGGCTCATAGTGGAAAGCATTCAGTACGTTTTACTTACGAAGACAATTGGAATGGAGCACAAGCTTTTGAAGGGGTTAGTGGCGATGTTCAACCTGGTCCATTCAAGCTTAACATGAATTTCAAGAAAGAACTTGAACCAAACAAGACTTATACTTTTGTATTCTGGATTAAAACTTCTTGCTGGAATGATAAGGGTTGGTTCCACATTGCCAATGGCGATATAAAAGTTATGTCGCAGCAATTGGATAATCATTATATGAACTGGAGTCGTCAGTCGGTTACTTTCTCAACTACATCCGATAACCATACACTGCGTATGTTTACAGAATTCAGTGGTTGGATGAATTTTTATCTTGACGATTTGTTCCTTTATGAAGAAGACACTTATGTACCAGTTCAATTGAATGGTAATACTTACCTTGCATTTGGTAAATCTACAGGTACAAGCAGCACCGATGCAGAAGTTGAATACATCACTATCGACAACAGCGGATCGCATATTTACACTGCACAGTTCTATTCGAACGGCGGTTCGGCAGTTCCTGCTCAGGTTTTGGCCGACAATGGTGAAGCTCTGGTTACTGAGCCTGTTGCTCCTGCAAAAGAAGGCTATGCATTTGGAGGATGGTATTCAAATATTGCATTGACAAATGTTTACGATTTCAGTGCTCCAGTAACGAAAGATCTTGTTCTTTATGCAAAATGGAACCAGCTATATAAAGTAGTTTTCAATTCGAATGGTGGCGAAACCATTGCCGACAGCACTTATACCGTCGAAAGTGAAAATGTGGTATTGCCTATTCCCGAAAAGGTTGGTTACACCTTCCTTGGGTGGTACGACAATAGCGAATTTACAGGAACCCCAATAGCCGAAATTCCGCAGGGAAGTACAGGAAATAAAGAATTCTGGGCAAAATGGGAAATTGCAGTTTACGATGTTATCTTCAATTTGAATGGTGGCAGTGGTGCGACAAACACTACCTACACAATCGAAAGCGAAACTATCACTTTACCCACGAATCTTCAAAAAACGGGTTATACTTTCGTCGGATGGTTTGATAACAGCGAATTTGAAGGAATTGCTATATCTGAAATTTCACAGGGAAGTTCAGGCAAAAAGGAATTCTGGGCAAAATGGGAA
>JAAYUQ010000111.1 GCA_012517575.1 Bacteroidales bacterium
AGCCGTCAATTGATTTGAAGAAACAGAAATGAGATTTACGTATTCCTGCTGTTTCTCTGTAAGTTCAGTTTGTTTAAGTAATTCTGTAATTCCAATAATCCCGTTAAGCGGGGTTCGAATATCATGACTCACCGTACGGAAAAACTTTTCGATTATCTCTTTACTCTTTTGCTCCTTAGCCTTCAGCTTTTTCGAGGCTTCTTCATATTTGCGACGGCAAGCCTTACGGTCGCGGTAACTCAGGAAAAGAAGAAGTATGATAATACCAATACTGATAAGCCCAATCATTTCATTTTGATGAGTCAGTGTGTCCATTCTTCAAAAAGTATTTCAGTTTTCAAGTCTTACTAAACAGGCTTAAAGATACTAAAATTATAATCTCCATTTCCTTTTGCAAATTATATACCTGCTTTACTTTACAGCTTCACTAATGCAGCTTAAATTTCCATTTTGCCGCCTTTTTTCAGAAATTTGTTGGATGTTGTTTGTAATTCATTGATTAAAAGTAATTTGTAATATTGTTATTTAAATGAAGGATTCTCTTTAATCTCAAGCGACTTAGGCGAGCCAGTCGGGATGTTTTTTTTGTTCATTAAAAATGGAAAAAGTGTTCAAAAAAAGCAAAAAAGCCGGAATAAATCCGGCTTCAGCACAAACCAATCACCACAAATCGTCTGTCAGAAGAAACGAATGCTACCACTTCCCATTTTGCTAATCTGGCGGTCTTTGGGGTTGCCCTGAATGATGACATCACCCGAGCCCATCAGCTTAACCTTTGCAACCTGTGTAGCCCAGGTTTTAACGTCCCCTGAGCCCTTAACATCAAGGGTTACTTTTTCGGCTGGCATATTCAATGTGTTTATATCGCCCGATGCATAGCTGTCAATTTTTAAATTCGCTGTTTTACCTTCCAGTCGTATATCACCGGAACCAAAGCAGGAGAGGATGGCGTTTTCGAGTTGCATTTTGCTTCCTTCAAAATCTCCAGACCCATGTATCCCCAGCATTAATGTACCTCTCACTCCTGACACGTTAACGTCTCCCGAACCATTGATAGAGGCATCGAGGTTTCCTCCTTCCATTTCAATGCGTGCATCGCCGCTGCCATTGATGCGCAGTTTAAGGTTTTGGCTTCGTATTGGATTTTGGGTGGTAAGGTCGCCAGAGCCATTTATTTCCATTTCCTCCAGATTACTTACCGTTATCCATACCTTGAGCCTTTTTATCTTTTTGAATGGCCTTGCATTGTGCATGTCGACAGTTAAAGAGTTTCCTGTGATGTTGGTTTTAATTTCCCCAATCACGGAGGCATCAGCCTCAACGACTATCTCATTATGATTACCTTGCTGGAGCATAATGTCGGCTGAGCAGTTGTTTACAATACGCGTGAAAGCACCTGATGGTCGGTTTTCCTTGAGTACCTGAACCTGGCCGTGTGTAGATAGCACCGCAAAAACTATGGACAAAACTAACAGTGCAGGCTTTACAATTACTTTTTTCATGAAGCGTTTTGTTTAATTTCTTACCCCTTTTAGACTAAAAATCTTCTGAAAAGTTACATCCGGAATCAAGTCGGATGAATATTTTAAATTTGCCGAAAAAAGTGGCACTCAAGGAAAGTTTTGAAAAGTCGGGAAATGTGTTGTTTCGGTACCGAAG
>JAAYUQ010000112.1 GCA_012517575.1 Bacteroidales bacterium
CATTGTCGTATAAATTCTGAAAATGCTCATGAGTGATTTCCAGGTTTTTGATCACCCCCTCTCGTATGGCGACCGAGGGTACGACAATCACAAACTTTTTGAAGCCGTAGAGTTTGTTAAGCTCATATATGGTACGCAGGTACACGTAGGTCTTTCCGGTTCCCGTCTCCATTTCCACTGAAAAGTGCATGCCGTTCAATCTTTCGGAAACAGGAATCTCGTTGCGTTGTTGAATACTTTGCAGATTTTTTAAAACCTGTTCTTTGGAAATGACCAGGCGGTTGCCATAGCTGTAAATGTGGGCAAAGGAATCCATCTCCTATATTTCGGATTTGTTGGAGCTATCCTCCAGGGGTTGCCCCTCAAACAAATCGGTGATGGATTTGATGGCCTCCTGCTGGTATTGCAAATTGGATTCAAACGCTAACTTCATGGGCTTAAATGGTTTTGAATTCAATGCCTGCATCTTTCATTTGCAACACCGTATTGGTTTTGAGCTGATCGTTGCCGTTGAAGAGTTTGTCTAATGCAATTACCTTTTGCGGATTCAATTCAATGATGTTGTCTATAATTTGCTGATTGGCTTTTTCCAGCATTAAAATCATTTCATTTGTATTCACTGAATAAAATCCATCATGTTTTTCAATTTTACTGTTCAGGTCTTTCCCACTTTTCAGAATGAGTTCATATACCATATTTTCTATGGTTGCCGATTCGGAAACGGGGTCCACAAACAGTTTCATTTGCTCGGCAAGGGTATCCAGATTTTTCCCTTCAATTTGTTGCCATTGTTTGAAATTGCTATCTGTCAATTTCAATATTTTAACTCCTAAATCCTGATTTCTTAAAAGTGCAATATCTGCTTCCAGTTTGTTTATCTTTTCGAGTGTCTCGGCTGTTTGTATTTCTGATTTTAAGGTTGCCAGTTCTGTATGATGTTTATTGATTTCTTCCTCAATTTCTTTGCTCACCTTTTTGGCCGCACGCCTAACTCTTTCTTTCGAAATATCGGCTATGGTTTTATAACCAGCCCTTACTGCATCACTATTTTCTTCGCACAGTTCAGGCAATTGAACACAAATAAATTTACGTTGTCCCTTATCCTCCCTATTCAATTCATAAACCGCTTGTGCGGTAGTTCCACTTCCTGCAAAAAAATCTAGTATAGTATCTGATTCTTCAGAGCTTATTTTAATGATATTTTTAATTAACTCGACCGGTTTAGGATAGTCAAAGTACTCATTGTCAAATAATTGTTTAATTTGCTTTTTGCCATGTCCTGTTCTACCATATATTGCGTCAACCCATAAGGTTCTGTTTTTATAGCCCTCGGGAATATAAAATTTTGTATAGACCTTATCATTTTTAAACACTAGCGTATCATATTCCTTTTCTACTTTTTCTTTGCTCCAACGCCAACATGCTTGTTTTCCTTCAATTATTCGGGGTAAATACTTTTTACCATCTGGACCAACAATTTCATAAACCAAACTTTTAGAGAATTGAATTGAACTTTTATCCAGTGTAACTAAGTTATAATTCCCATTTTCATCTTCAAAAGGATATGATCCTTGGTCGACTAAATCACTATTGTCCTTAATTTTTGAAAAATTAATGCTTTTTGCAAAAAGCAGTACGTACTCATGTTCTAACACAAAATGTGATGAATCATTACCTCCACCTTGTTTCTTTTTCCAAATAATTTGAGCAATGAAATTCTCCTCTCCAAAAATTTCATTCAATAAAAGCCGGAGGTTATGCACTTCGTTGTCGTCAATGGAAATAAAAATTACCCCATCCTGTCGCAGCAGGTTCTTAGCCAAATAGAGTCGGGGCATCATCATATTGAGCCAGTTGCTGTGGTATTGTCCGTTTTCCTTGCTGTTTTTGCGGAACATACCTTCCTTGGTCATGTAGCCCTCTTCATCCTTGTCGCCCACACGCCTTTGGTATTCGTCTTTGGTTTCAGAAAATTTGTCAGGGTAAATGAATGAGTCGTTTCCCG
>JAAYUQ010000113.1 GCA_012517575.1 Bacteroidales bacterium
AATGGAATATTACACCTATATTTTGAGAAGTAAAACTACAGGGAAGTATTATTGCGGTCAAACGAATAATATGTCCGATCGGATACTTCGTCATAATTCAGGACGGAATAAATATACTAAACACGGTGTACCTTGGGAATTCTATTGAATGATTGTCTGTCCTTCAAAAATGAACACCTTCTTTTATTAAAAATTTTTCCAACAATCATTCTTTTCTGCTTTTTTGTGATGCTCTCGTATCCTTTTTTACATGCACTTTTCTTCTTTCTTGTTCTGTGGAACAAGCCACCGATTACAAATCGGCAGTAACCGGAATGTACCTAAATTTTATTTTATATATCAATCGTTATTTCAAAATCAATCTTCGGCATAAAATGTTGTTTTTTCCAAAAATAAAGTTGTTTGTTTCCAGTTTCTCCTATAGAATCAGGAACATACGTAAATGATTTAATTTTTAAATTTTTGTCGATGGTTACATGATTTATTGCCTTTTTTCCTCTTTTCATTAATTTTTTATATTTTTGCAAGGTTTAGCAGCCGGATTCATATAAACTTTATCAATCGGCATAAAACAAGTTTTTTCTTCAAATACCCATCAAATGAAAAAAAACATTTTCTGTTTGCTGACTATAATTATATTGTCGCTAACGAGTTTTTCAATTGGACAAAACAATTCCTATCCTATCAAAAAAGTTAATGGAATTGAATACTATGTTTATACGGTACAATCCGGAGATGGCTTATTTGCCATAAGTCGAAAATTCGGTATAGCGCCCGAAGAAATTACCAAAGTGAATCCTGAAATACAAAAAGGGCTAAAATCAGGGCAAAAAATTTTGATTCCAGTACAGAAAAATGTTCAAGAAAATATTCAGGAAAATCAGGATGCAAGCCGGAAATTGAAAAATGAACTTTCAGCACTTGAACAAAAATATTTTGAAGAAAATCAAAAAAATCTTCATCAACAAACAGAAAGTTCTTTTCCTTCCACAACTTTATTCATTCAACATAAGGTTGAAAAAAATCAAACACTTTTCGGTATCAGTAAAAAATACAATGTCAGTGAAGAGGAAATTTTAAAATACAATCCACAGGCTGAAGAAGTTATACATGAAGGAGATGTTCTTTATATTCCATATAAAACAACACAAAATGGTGAAAAGCTAAAAGAAGATTCGATAAAAGTAAATATCCCAGATAAAAAAAACGAATTGACAGAGAGTCCGCTTTCATCAAAAGATAAAACTAAGTTTATCAAACATTTGGTAAAACCCAATGAAACACTCTATTCCATCAGTAGAATGTATAATGTTACGGTTGATGATATTTTGAAGTTAAATCCTGATGCTTTCCCCATACTGAAAACAGATACGGAGCTAATAATTCCAACATCGATTTTGCAAAATGATTCGGTTCAGTCTGCAAAACCGATAAACAATGAAATCGATTCAGCTTTGCAGAATAATGAAAATGCTGAAGTTCCTACGGTTCAAACTTCGGAATACGATATCAAAATAGCTTTTCTGTTGCCTTTTAATCTTGACTCACCTTCTCAGCAAAGTGCAAATGGCCGATTCAAAGATTTTTATGCCGGCAGTTTGCTGGCTATAAAAAAAGCCAAAGAAAATAATTATTCTATAGAAATTTTCACTTACGATACCGAAAAATCGGACGAAAAGCTGAAAGAAATTTTGGCCAAACCCGAAATGAAAAGCTTGGATTTGATTGTCGGTCCCGCTTACAGCAATCAGATTTCGTTGATGAGTGATTTTGCAAAAGAAAACAAAATAAACGTTCTTATCCCTTTTTCCTCAAAAGTATACGAAATAAGCGTCAATCCCTATTTATTTCAATTTAATCCGAACGACACCCAAATCGAAATGGATTTTCTGGTCAAAAGGATTATTCAGAAAACTTTTCGCAATACAAATATTGTATTTGTAAATATTCCGGGTGTAAGCGTTCTTGACGAAGGAAATTTATTTATGGACAGATTAAAAATAAGATTACAGAAAGAACACCAGAAATTTAGCGAATTAAATTTTGATGCAACGGAAAAAACAAACATTTCAAAAATCTTCAAAAAAAATCAAAAAAATC
Source organism: Bacteroidales bacterium (assembly GCA_012517575.1). Lineage (GTDB taxonomy): Bacteria > Bacteroidota > Bacteroidia > Bacteroidales > Paludibacteraceae > MVYY01. Next base: position 2,101 of record JAAYUQ010000113.1, read on the forward strand.
TTGTGTTTTTCAATACGGATAATTCATCGGTTATTACTCCATTTTTAAAAGAACTTTATGTTTATATCGACGAATACGATATGACGCTTTATCAGGAATATGGGTGGGAAAACCGGCAAATAGAAAGATTTGACAGAATTTATGTGGCTCCTTTTAAACCCGATCTTGATTCAATTGCATTGGAAGAATACCAAGAAACTTTTCGAAAATTTTATGATTGGGAAGTAGAAAGTGAAAGACCGCGTTACGATCTGCTTGGTTACGATCTGATGAACTGTTTTATTTCGGTTCTTAAAAATAACGGGAAAAATCTTATTCACAAATTGAATGAAATAAATTTTGATAATGGCCTGCAATCCGATTTTCATTTCAAAAAACAATCCCAGTTTTCCGGTTATATCAACGACAAACTTTATATGGGAGAACGAAAAGCAAAATAATGTCATGCGCAAAATATACATTTACATTGTTTTTTTTATTTTTCTGTTTTCGACTAATTTATTTGCACAACCCAGCTTTGAAAAGCCGGAAATTTATTTTGGAACAACTCAGGGAATATCTGCTTCCATGATTAATTTTTCGCCATCTGTCAATCAGGAGATGTTGCTGGGTTACAACGGAGGTTTGATATTCCGACATATCACGGAAAAAAATGTGGGTTTACAAGTAGAATTGAATTATTTTCAACGAGGTTGGAAAGAAACCGATGCTATTTACAGTCGTCGACTTAATTACATTGAACTTCCATTTATGACGCATATCTATTTTGGCAATAAAACACGTTTTTTTTTCAACATTGGCCCTAAAATCAGCTATTTACTTTCGGAAAATGTATTAAGAAACGAAACTGTTTCCTCAGAAAAAGTTGAACAGGTCAAATCGGTTGAAAATCCTTTCGATTACGGCATTTGTGGAGGATTGGGATTTATGTTCAAAATCAGTAAAAATGTCTTTCAACTTGATGCTCGAGCCAATTATAGCCTAAGCGATATTTTTTCAAACAATAAAACAGATTATTTTGATACTTCCAACAACATTAATGTTTCTCTAAACCTTGGCTGGTTGTGGCAAGTAAAATAATCTACAATAAACAATTGCAAAATTGAAGTGAACATTTATAAAAATTTTTGTAACTTTGTTTGGTAAAACGAAAGGTTTTGCACTCATAATCATTAGCATCAATATTATTAAGTTCACAGCAATCTGTCTCAACAGTTTAATGTGAAGTAAAATAATTTTTTTGTCAGTTAATTAATCAACTTTTTATTCGAAAAACAATTAAAAATTTAACAAATTTATTTCTGTAAATCATTATGTGTGCGTACACATAATGATTTCAATTAACATAAAAAAAGATTAAACATGAAAACCAATTATGAAATTCGGTATGCGTCTCATCCTCAAGATGCAAAAAGTTATGACACTACTCGACTAAGAAAAGAATTTCTGGTTGAAAGAATTTTCACGATAAATGAAGTCAATATGGTTTATTCGCTGTTCGATCGAATGTTGGTGGGTGGCGCCATGCCTGTGGGAGAAATACTCTCATTGGAATCAATCGATCCGCTAAAATCCGATTTTTTTCTCAGCCGAAGAGAAATTGGCATTTTCAATGTTGGGGGAAAAGGTTGCATCACCGTTGACGGAACCAATTATGAATTGGATTATAAGGAAGCTTTATACATAGGTAGAGGGAACAGAAAAGTAACTTTTGAAAGCATTAATGCTTCCGATCCTGCAAAGTTTTACTTTAATTCTGCTACGGCTCATAAAGCTTGTCCCGACAAAAAAATCACCAAAGAAAATGCTGTGATTTTGGAAATGGGTAATTTGGAAGGATCCAATCATCGATTTATCAACAGGATGATTGTTTCTCAGGTACTGGAAACCTGCCAACTGCAAATGGGAATGACCGAACTGGAACCCGGCAGTGTGTGGAATACCATGCCTGCTCATACGCATAGCCGACGGATGGAAGCCTATTTCTATTTTGAGTTACCTGATGATCAAGCAGTTTGCCATTTTATGGGCGAACCTGAAGAAACCCGGCATATTTGGATGAAAAACGATCAGGCGGTTATTTCTCCGCAATGGTCGATACATTCGGCTGCAGCTACAAGCAATTATACTTTTATTTGGGGAATGGCCGGTGAAAATCTGGATTACGATGATCAGGATTTCTATAAAAAAACCGATTTAAAATAAACATAGAAAAATTTTTGTTATTTACTTGAAAATCTACAATTATCTATCAATCAATAAAATTAAATGAACATGAACCAATTTGATTTAAAAGGTAAAATTGCTCTGATAACGGGTGCATCCTATGGCATTGGATATGCCATTGCAAAAGCTTTTCATGCTGCAGGAGCAGTAATAGTTTTCAACGATATCAATCAGGAAAAAGTAGATATGGGACTGGCCAGCTACAAAGCCGATGGCATTGATGCTCATGGATATGTTTTTGATGTAACTGACGAAGAAGCAGTTACAGAAGCCATTGCTAAAATCACCAAAGAAGTGGGAACCATTGATATTCTGGTGAACAATGCCGGTATTATTAAACGCATTCCCGCGTTGGAAATGAGCGCCAAAGACTTTAAACAAGTAGTAGATATTGATTTGAACGGACCTTTTATTGTTTCAAAAGCTGTTGCTCCCGGTATGATAGCCAAAGGCGGAGGAAAAATAATCAATATTTGTTCCATGATGAGCGAATTGGGACGTGAAACCGTGTCAGCTTATGCTGCGGCCAAAGGTGGTCTGAAAATGCTTACAAAGAATTTAGCCTGCGAATGGGGAGCTTTCAATATTCAGGTAAACGGAATCGGACCGGGCTATATCACAACGCCTCAAACAGCTCCTTTGCGCGAAGAAGGCCATCCTTTCAATACATTCATTGTTACGCGTACGCCTGCGGGACGTTGGGGAACACCAGAAGATTTGCAGGGACCTGCCGTCTTTTTGGCTTCCAGCGCTTCCGATTTTGTGAATGGCCACATTCTGTATGTGGATGGTGGAATTTTGGCTTATTTGGGAAAACAACCTTCTTGATAAAATAAACATTCTTTAATGAGTCAATTATTTTTTCTGTAAAAGATAATTGACTCTAATTTTTTACAAACATGAAGAATATATTTTTATATCTGGTTATTATAATCTTAGCCGGTTGCTCGTCTACTAAAAAATCGATTGAAATTTCAAATACGGGTTCTTTTGACCGAAACGACGAAATAATTGAAATAAAAGACAAAGAATTTTTGCAATTGTTTGAAGAAAGCGAGGAATGGATTTTAAAAAACAATCATAATGAGGAAGTTGCATATCAATTGATAAAAAATGAGAATGGAGACATTGAAGCATTTATTTTTCAGGTTTCAGTCCCAACAAACAAAAAAGTTGCCTATTATTTGAAAAAAGGAAATCCTTCGCCTGTAATTCCAAAAACTTTTGCTCGCTTTGTTCCAGAAAGAAAAGATGACTTTGCATGGGAAAACGACTTGGCAGCCTATCGAATGTATGGGCCGGCTTTGGCAGCAGAAAATCCAAGCAACGGCGTGGATTTGTGGCTGAAACGAACTAAAGAACTAATTGTGGATACATTCTATTTTAAAGAACTTCAGAAAGGTCAATCGTACCACGTTGATCATGGAAAAGGGCTGGATTGTTACAAAGTTGGTCATACACTGGGAGCTGGTGGTATTGCTCCTTTTTGGAACGATTCACTTTGGGTAGGAAATTTTTTCAACCGTTATGAAATTCATTATGTTGGTCCACTTCAATCGAAATTTTCTTTATTTTACGATTCAATAAAAGTTGGAGACAAGTTTTACCAAGAAAAGTTAACCATTACTGTCAGTGCTGGCGCATTGTTGAACAAAGCAGAAGTTACCTTCACTGGCGAACAACAACTTTTGCCATTAGCAGCCGGAATATTTCTGCACGAAAATACGGGAAAACTTTCCATTAACAAGGAAAAAGGAATAGCAGCCTATTGTGAAGATGCCGTTTCGGACGCAAAGGTTCCTTCAGGCAGAAATTACGTTGGCGTTTTTGTGCCTGCTCCCGTAAAGGAAGCGATGGTAAAAAATAATCATGCGTTGCTTGTTTCCGAGTATCAACCGGGAAATACTTTTATTTACTATTTTGGCGGAGGATGGAACAAGTGGGGATTTCCAACTGATGATGATTGGATTAGCGCTTTAAATCGGTTTGCTGAAAGCTATCGTTCTCCTTTAGCAGTTTTGATTAAGTAAAAAGCAGAACAAAAAATTCAAAATCAACCATTACTCTCCTATCACAAAATATTAGTACTTTTGCAGACAGAAAAACAGCGCTTAACTGCGCTGTTTTTTTAATCAACAATAAAAATTATCATGAATTTTCCCCTGATTCTTCACATTGAAACTTCTACTCAGGTTTGTTCCGTTGCTTTGAGCAATGGAACAGAATGTATTTTTTCAAAATTTACCAATGAAGAAGGCATGAACCATGCAAAATTATTGAATGGATTTATAGCTGAAGCAATGAATGTTCTGAATAATGATTTTCATTCATTGAATGCCGTTGCCGTGAGTTCAGGTCCGGGCTCATACACAGGTTTACGCATCGGTGTTTCTACAGCCAAAGGCTTGTGTTATGGTTTGAATATCCCGTTAATTTCAGTCGGGACATTGGATATTATGGCTGTTGCAGCCTTAAATTCAATTAATGAAAAAGATGCACTGTTATGTCCCATGCTGGATGCCCGCCGTATGGAAGTTTATGCCGCGATTTACAATACCGATTTGGAAGTAGTTCGACCTGTTGCTGCAGACATTGTCGACAATAGTACTTATAAAGAAATACTTGATCAAAATTCCGTGTATTTTTTCGGAAATGGCATGAATAAATGCAAACCCTTGTTGCAACAACATGCCCATGCGTATTTTATCGATGATGTTTTTCCTTTGGCCGAAAATATGGTTCCATTGGCATTAAAAGCTTATCAACAAAAACAATTTGTCGATACCGCCTACTTTGAACCGTTTTATTTGAAAGAATTTCAGACAACCACAACCAGAAAAAAAATGTTTTGAATTTCAATGTAAATTTCTTCCTTACAGTATAAATTCCTGTTTTTCGTCAGGAATTTCGACGCCTCTGAACCCAACTTGTTGAAGCCTTTCTCGATAAAAAATTTGTGATTCGTAATCGCCATGAACCAAAAAAGTTTTTTTAATTAATTCCGGCGATTGACATTTCAAAAAATCAATCATTTCCTTGTAATCGCCATGCCCTGAAAAGGCTTCTATTTTACATATTTTAGCATTAACCGGATGAATTTCTCCAAATATTGATATTTCCCTTAACCCCGGTTGCTGAATTCGTGCACCCAAAGAAGTTGGTGTACAATACCCAACAATTAAAATTGTATTTCTCGGATTTTCTATATTGTTGGCTACGTGATGTTTAATGCGTCCTGCTTCCATCATACCCGAAGCCGAGATAATTATGCAGGGTTTGTCGTAAGTATTCAAAGCCTTCGATTCTTCCACGTTTTTAATATAATGCAACGAATTAAAACCAAAAGGATCATTGTCAAATTTAAGAATTTCCTTGACATTTTTATTCAAAGAGTCGCTGTGCATTCTATAGATTTCCGTAGCATTCACCGAAAGGGGACTGTCAACAAATACCTCAATGCGAGGAAGCAGATGTTGATTATAAAAATTATTTAACAGAAATACCAATTCCTGAGTTCTGCCAATAGAAAAAGCCGGAATAATAAGCTTACCTTTTTTTTCTATACAGGTTTCTTTAACTATTTCCAAAAATTCTTTTTCACTTTGTTCAACTTGAGGATGAAGTCGGTTCCCATAAGTGGATTCGGCAATTAAATAATCACACTGAGGAAAAGGATCGGGCGAACGCAAAATATAATTGGAAGGACGTCCGATGTCGCCAGTATAGGCAATATGAACTTTCTTTCCATTTTCGTTTATCTCAAGATTTACTACCGAACTGCCAAGTAAATGTCCGTTATTGGTGAATTTTACATTAATTTTATCATCGATATAAAACCTTCGATTGTAAGCAACGCTAATAAACAAATCCATACAATTTTCAGCATCTTCCTGATTATAAATTGGTTCAACGGGAGGTAACCCTTGTCGGGCTCGCTTTTTGTTGAACCATTTCACATCAAGTTCCTGAATATGTGCACTATCGGCCAACATAATGGAACATAGATCACGGGTTGCGTTTGTGCAAATAATAGAACCTCTAAATCCTCTTTTGTACAAATAAGGAATCAAGCCAGAATGATCGATATGGGCATGGGAAAGAATAATATGATCTACTGTTTCAGGATCAAAGCCCAAATCTCTGTTTTTGGCATCGGTTTCCAATCCTTTTCCCTGAAACATTCCACAATCGAGTAAAATACGTTTTCCATCTTTTGTGGTTATTAAGTGTTTGCTGCCGGTAACTTCGCGTGCAGCACCAATAAACTTGATTTTCATAAAATTAATGATTAAATTCGTTCCTTATTATTTTTACCTATTCAATTTTTCAAAATCATTAGTCAATACAACGTACTATACGTTTTCAAAAGTAAAATATTAATGTTATTAGCAGAAATATCCATCCGACATTTTACAAACAATTAAACTTATTGAGCAAATAATCTAAAAAAAATAAATTTTTATTGGGGTATTGTTAATATGGAAAAATAAAAAACCTAAAATTGTCATCTCTACTTTGCAAAATCAGATAAATATTCCTATTTTTGCAAACAAAATTAAGACGTGATGGAGTCATTTTTCAGAACGCATCAATATTTGGTTGAACACGTACAATCTCCTGTGAGGAGAAGTTTGCTGGATGAAATAGACTGGTCTGACCGATTGATAGGGATAAAAGGAAGTCGCGGTGTAGGAAAAACCACTTTTTTACTGCAATATGCAAAGGATTTTTTCAAGCCGAATGAACCAAGTTGTTTGTATATCAATTTCAACAATTTGTATTTTACTACCCATACTTTGGTTGAATTTGCAGAGCGTTTTGTGAAACAGGGAGGACGTACGTTGTTGATAGATCAAACTTTCAAGTACGAAAACTGGTCAAAGGAACTGCGTGAATGTTATGAGCGGTTCCCTGAGCTCAAAATTATTTTTAGCGGTTCGTCAGTCATGCGTTTGAAGGAAGATAATGAAAATTTACAAGACGTTGTAAAAGTATATAATTTAAGAGGTTTTTCCTTTCGGGAATTTTTGAATTTGCAGGCTGGGACAAACTTTCAGGCAATTGATTTGGAAGATATTTTAAAAAATCACGTACCGATAGCAAATGAAATTTGCAGTAAAATCGATCCTTTGCTTTATTTTCAGGATTACCTACATCACGGTTATTATCCGTTTTTTTTGGAACAGCGAAATTTTTCGGAAAATCTGCTGAAAACCATGAATATGATGATTGAAGTTGATATTCTTCTAATCAAGCAAATAGAATTAAAATATCTTTCAAAAATCAGGAAATTGCTTTATTTACTTATGATCAGCGCTCCTGCAACTCCGAACATAAGCCAGTTGAGTTGCGAAATTCAAACTTCGAGGGCGACCATTATGAATTACATAAAGTATCTCAAAGATGCCCGACTTTTGAACTTGCTGTATAACGACAGTGAACAATTTCCCAAAAAACCTCATTTGATATATGTTCACAATACGAATTTGATGCATGCCGTTATGCCGGGAAATATCGACAGATTATCAGAAATAAAAACATTTTTGTATAATTCCCTGCATGCGAAATATAAAGTTAACGCCGGAAAATATCATTCCGATTTTACTGTTGATGAACAATATACATTTAAATGCGAGCTAAATTCAAATATTTCCAAACAACATTCAAAATTAATTTTTGCAACCGATCAACTCAAAATTGGGAAAAAGAATGAAATTCCAATTTGGCTCTTCGGTTTTTTATACTAAACCAAATAATAAAATATAGTAAAAACCCAAATAAATCACAACACAATGGCAAAACAGAAAAAATTCATAACTTGTGATGGAAATCAGGCAGCAGCCCATATCGCTTATATGTTTAGCGAAGTGGCAGCCATTTATCCCATCACACCTTCTTCAACTATGGCAGAATATGTTGATGAATGGGCAGCAAACGGAAGAAAAAATATTTTCAATGAAAAACTTCAAGTTCAGGAAATGCAATCGGAGGCCGGCGCTGCCGGAGCCATGCATGGAGCTTTGCAAGCAGGAGCTTTGGCTACTACTTTCACAGCATCTCAAGGCTTGTTGCTGATGATTCCAAATATGTATAAAATTTCCGGCGAACTCTTGCCGGGCGTTTTTCATGTTTCGGCACGTTCTATTGCTGCACAAGCTTTATCGATATTTGGTGATCATCAGGATGTTATGGCCGTTCGACAAACCGGCTGTGCCATGTTTGCTACCAGTTCGGTTCAGGAAATCATGGATATGGCTGCTGTGGCCCATTTATCGGCTATCAAATCACGTGTTCCGTTTGTTCACTTTTTTGACGGATTCCGTACTTCACACGAAATTCAAAAAATTGAGCAACTGGATCAAGAAGATTTAATTCCATTAATTGATCAAGAAGCATTGAAAGCTTTTCGCAATCGCGCACTCAATCCTGAAAAACCTGTTATAAGAGGTACGGCTCAGAATCCCGATATTTATTTTCAGGCTCGTGAAGCTGCCAATCCTTTTTATGATGCTGTTCCGGAAATTGTAGAAGATTACCTGAACAAATTGGGAGAAATTACAGGTAGAAAACATGGTTTGTTTGATTATTACGGAGCTCCGGACGCTGATAGAGTAGTCATTGCTATGGGATCGGCAACTGAAGCCATAAAAGAAGGAGTTGACTATTTAAATGCTAAAGGTGAGAAAGTCGGTCTGATTTCTGTGCATCTTTACCGTCCCTTTTCTGCAAAACACTTTTTGTCGGTACTACCCGAAACAGCAAAACGCATTTGTGTGTTGGATCGTACCAAAGAACCTGGAGCTTTGGGAGAACCACTTTACCTTGATGTAAAAGATGTCCTTTATGCTAAATCCAATCAACCAATTGTTGTTGGAGGTAGATATGGACTTTCTTCCAAAGATTTTACACCAGCTCAGGTTTTAGCAGTTTATGAAAATTTGGCTCTTCCCAAACCAAAAAACCATTTCACGGTCGGTATTGTTGACGATGTTACCTATACGTCTCTTCCACTGAGAGAAGAAATTTCAATGGGAGGAAAAGGGATATTTGAAGCAAAATTCTATGGTATCGGTTCGGATGGAACAGTAGGTGCAAACAAAAATTCCATTAAAATAATTGGTGACAATACCGATAAATATTGTCAAGCTTATTTCTCTTACGATTCAAAAAAATCCGGAGGATTTACCTGTTCGCATCTTCGTTTTGGCGACAAACCCATTCGTTCTACTTATCTGGTAACAACTCCCGATTTTGTAGCTTGCCATGTTCAGGCTTATCTCAGACTTTACGATGTTACCAAAGGTCTGAAGAAAAACGGAACCTTCCTGCTAAATACAATCTGGGACGAAGAAGAAGTGAAGAAAAATCTTCCCGTGAAAGTAAAGAAATATCTGGCAGCCAACAATATTAATTTTTATATTATCAATGCTACCAAAATAGCACAGGAAATTGGCTTGGGAAATAGAACCAACACCATTCTTCAATCTGCATTTTTCAAAATTTCAAATGTTATTCCTTACGAATTGGCAGTTGAAAAAATGAAATACGCCATCAACAAGACTTACGGCAAAAAAGGTGAAGACATAGTAAACATGAACTATGCCGCAGTTGATCGCGGAGGAGAATATGTAAAAGTTGAAGTTCCAAGCAACTGGGCAAATCTGGAAGAAGAAAAGGAAATGGAAGAAAACTTTCCTCCTTTCATTCGTGAAGTGGTAATGCCAATCAATGCTCAGGCTGGTGATGATCTCCCTGTTTCTGTTTTCAAGGGACGCGAAGATGGAACTTGGGATTCCGGAACTGCAAAATATGAAAAACGTGGCGTAGCCGCATTCGTTCCCGTTTGGAATTCGGCAAATTGTATTCAGTGCAACGAGTGTGCATTTGTTTGCCCTCACGCAGCTATTCGTCCTTTTGTTTTAGACGAAACCGAACAAGCAAAAGCGCCTTTCACAGATACAATAAAAGCCAATGGAAAACAGTTTGTCGGTATGACTTACCGCATTCAGGTTGATGTTCTCGATTGCATGGGATGTAAAAACTGTGCTGATATTTGTCCTGGAGCAAAAGGCAATAAAGCACTTACAATGGTACCAATCGAAACGCAATATGATAATCAGAAAAACTGGGATTTCTGTATATCTGAAGTGAAATCCAAACAGCATTTGGTGGACGTAAAAATGAATGTAAAAAATTCGCAGTTGGCTACACCTTTGTTTGAATTTTCAGGTGCTTGTGCCGGTTGTGGAGAAACACCCTATGTTAAATTAATAACTCAGCTTTTTGGTGATAGAGAGTTGGTGGCCAATGCCACAGGATGTAGTTCCATTTATTCTGCTTCTGCACCTTCAACACCTTATACAACCGACGAAAATGGACACGGTCCTGCTTGGGCAAATTCGCTGTTTGAAGATAATGCCGAATTCGGTTACGGAATGGAACTTGCTACCGAAGTAATGCGCGACAGACTCGAAAGAAACATGAAAGAAGCAATAGAAGGCGATTGCTGTTCTGATGAATTGAAAGCTCTCTTTGCCGAATGGATCGAAAACAAGGAAGATGCTGAAAAAACGAAAGAATTGGCTGCCAAAATCACACCTCTTCTAAGTAATTGTGATTGTGAACATTGCCGGAAAATTTCTGAACTTTCACATTATCTTGTAAAAAAATCGCAGTGGATTATAGGAGGAGATGGTTGGGCTTACGACATTGGCTATGGAGGATTGGATCATGTAATAGCTTCCGGTAAAAATGTCAATATTTTAGTCTTGGATACAGAAGTTTATTCCAATACAGGTGGACAATCGTCAAAATCTACTCCAATTGGTGCGGTTGCAAAATTTGCATCTGCCGGAAAGAGAATTCGTAAAAAAGATTTGGGTATGATGGCTATGACTTATGGTTATGTTTATGTAGCACAAATTGCTATGGGAGCCAGCAAGGCACAAACACTCAAAGCTATTCGAGAAGCAGAAGCTTATAACGGACCATCGGTAATTATCGCCTATTCTCCATGTATCAGCCATGGTATCCACAATGGTATGGAAAAAGCTCAGGAAGAACAGGAACGAGCCGTAGAATGCGGTTACTGGCAGTTGTATCGTTACAATCCTGACTTGGAAGCAGAAGGGAAAAATCCTTTTGTGCTCGATTCAAAAGAACCTCAATGGGAAAAATTCCAAGATTTTCTGAAAGGCGAAATTCGTTATACTTCTTTAATGAAACAATTCCCTGCCGAAGCTCAGGAATTGTTCATTGCTGCCGAAAACAATGCAAAATGGCGATACAAAATGTATAAGCAAATGGCCGAGAGACAATTTTGATGAATTTTATCAATTAATAAACAAAGAGCTGTTCGTATTTTAATGGACAGCTCTTTTTATTTTTCTGATAATGAGCATATTATTTGAATTTTGAAAATTAAGAGAAAAGTAGTAAATTTGCAAACCTTTTTACAAACAGATCAGTTATCTTCTAAATTAAAAAAAACAATCATTTACCTTTGAATAAAATAATCTATGGCTACTACTGCAGACATTAAAAACGGCATGTGCATCGAACTTGATGGACAGTATTATATCATTACTGAATTTCTTCACGTCAAACCGGGAAAAGGAGCTGCTTTTGTCCGTACAAAATTAAAAAATGTTGTAACCGGCAGAACAATCGATAAAACTTTCAATGCTGGCGTCAAGATTGATGAGGTGCGTATCGAACGTCGTCCTTATCAGTATCTTTATCAGGATGATTTGGGATATAACTTTATGAACAACGAAACATACGAACAGGTTTCCGTAAACAAAGAAATAATTAATGGAGTAGATTTTCTCAAAGAAGGAATGATCTGTGACGTGGTAACTCATGCACAAAGTGAAACAATTCTTTATGTGGATCTGCCAACACACGTTACTTTGCAAGTTACCTATACCGAACCCGGATTGAAAGGCGATACTGCCACCAATGCCACTAAACCTGCTACCGTTGAAACAGGAGCCACAATTCGTGTTCCCCTTTTTATTAACGAAGGAGAATTCATTAAGGTCGACACCCGGGATGGTTCGTATGTAGAAAGAGTAAAAACTGCTTAACAGAAAACTCAAAAATCGTTTTTCAAAATATTTCCACTTAAAAGTCTGCCGAACAAATTCGTTTGGCAGATTTTTTTATATCTTTGTGAATCAGCAATGATACTTTTTATTAAATGACCATGAATAAAATACTTGCCGGATTTATATTTGCAGGAAAAGGAATCCGAACCGCTTTCATTTCGGAAAGAAATTTGAAAATCCAAACATGCTTCGTTGTGTTGGTCATTCTTTCTGGGTGGGTACTGCATATCAGTATTATAGAATGGTTGATTTGTTTTTTATGCTTTGGGTTGGTTATCGGTGCAGAACTGATAAATACTTCCGTTGAAAAACTGGTAGATTTGGTTTCGCCTCAATTTCATCCGCTGGCAGAAAAAGTCAAAGACATTGCTGCAGGGGCTGTATTGTTTAATTCTGTCATTGCGGCAATTATCGGTTTGATAATTTTTGTCCCAAAAATTTGGGAATTTATTGTTCTTCTGATTTAATTTTGATTGAAGTCTAATTTTTTTCAGTGTGTTCATTCGAAACCAAAGCCTTATGAAAAACAACTTGATAATTGACTTTATCAACCTTATGTACCCGAATCTTTGCCTCATTTGTGGAGAAAATCTGATGAAAAACGAAGATTATCTTTGCATGAATTGCCTGCACCAAATTCCCAAAACAAATTATCATCTTTTGCCCGAAAATCCTATTGAAAAACGCTTCTGGGGAAAAGCTGATGTGTTCAGGGCTACTTCTTTTTTCTTTTTTCAAAAAGGTTCTCTTTTTCAAAAGCTTATTCACGAACTCAAATACAACGGAAACAAAGAAATTGGCGAATCCTTAGGAAAATATGCCGGCGCAGATTTGATAAGTTCAGCTGATTTTTGCACGATAGATATGATCGTGCCTGTACCATTGCATCCAAAAAAATTTGCCAAAAGAGGTTACAATCAAAGTGAGTGGATTGGCAAAGGTTTATCGAGCGTACTGCAAAAACCACAAATCACCAATAATTTAGTTCGCATCAAAGAAAATACAACCCAGACGAAAAAATCGGTTTACGAAAGATTTGAAAATACGGAAGGAATTTTTGATTTGAAAGACAACTTGATGTTCTGCAACAAACACATACTGTTGGTTGATGATGTATTAACTACCGGTTCTACGCTGGAAGCCTGTGTGCATGCACTCGAAAAAACCGAAAACAAAAATATTAAAATCAGTATTTTTACTTTGGCAGTTGCTTAAATTTAATCACAATCATGAAAAACAGAATTGAAATCGTTAAGAGCGATATTACAAAACTTCACGCAGATGCCATAGTAAATGCTGCCAATCGAACTTTGTTGGGCGGAGGAGGTGTAGACGGTGCTATTCATCAAGCTGCAGGACATGAACTGTTGGAAGAATGTAAAAAACTGGGCGGATGCTATACAGGTGAGGCAAAAATTACCAACGGATATCATCTCCCTTCAAAATATGTTATTCATACTGTTGGACCTGTATGGCGAGGCGGAGATAAAGGTGAACCGGAATTATTGGCTAAGTGCTATAAAAACTGCATGCTTTTAGCAAAAAAATATCAAATTCACACTTTGGCCTTTCCATCCATAAGCACCGGTATTTACGGCTATCCCATAGAAAAAGCAAGTGTCATTGCGTTGCAGGAAATCGTAAAATTCTTAAAAAACGAAGAAATACCCGAGAAAGTTATTATTGTTTGTTATAGCGACCATGATTATCAAATCTACTTGCAAAACTTCAATCGAATATTAACTTCCGAAAAAAATTGATTTTCTCTTCACTTCCTCTCCATTTCCTTTCTATTTCTGACAATAAAGATTGCCGAATACTGAAAATTCTACTAAATAATTTGTATCCAATTGTTTGTATTTCTGTTTTTTGGATATATTGTTCCAAACTCGGAAAACTCGGAAAAATGTTATAATTTTGTAAATTGAAATTTAAAAAGCAAAAGAATGGGACTTATCAATTTATTCAACAAAAACAAGGATAAAAACGAAAATTTGGAACAAGGATTACAAAAGACCAGAGAAAGCTTTTTTTCCAAAATATCACGGGCAGTAATCGGGAAATCGAAAGTAGATGACGAGGTTCTCGATAAGTTGGAAGAAGTTCTTATCAGTTCCGACGTTGGCGTTGAGACCACTTTGCGAATCATTGAAAGAATAGAAAAACGTGTGGCTCGTGATAAATATGTGAATACCAATGAACTAAACAATATATTGAAAGAAGAAATTGCCGCACTTCTTTCTGAAAACAATACGGAAGTCTTCTCCGATTTTACCGGCGAATTGCCTGCCAAACCTTATGTGATCATGGTTGTGGGCGTAAATGGAGTGGGGAAAACTACTACTATTGGAAAACTTGCTTACCAGTTTAAACAGGCTGGGAAAAAAGTTTATTTGGGAGCTGCCGATACTTTTCGTGCTGCTGCTATTGAACAATTAGTGGTTTGGGGGCAACGTGCGGGTGTTCCGGTCATCAAACAGCAAATGGGATCCGATCCGGCTTCTGTGGCTTTTGATACTCTTTCCTCGGCCAAAGCCAATGATGCCGATGTGGTCATTATCGACACAGCAGGCCGTTTGCACAATAAAGTGAATTTGATGAACGAGCTCTCGAAAATCAAAAACGTAATGAAAAAAATTGTTCCCGATGCTCCTCATGAAGTATTACTGGTTCTCGACGCTTCTACCGGTCAAAATGCTTTCGAGCAGGCCAAGCAATTTACCAAAGCTACCGATGTCAATGCTTTGGCTATAACAAAACTTGATGGAACAGCCAAAGGTGGTGTAGTAATTGGTATTTCCGATCAATTTAAAATCCCTGTGAAATACATAGGTTTGGGTGAAGGAGTTGACAACCTGCAACTGTTTGATAGAAATGCTTTTGTCGATTCGTTGTTCGAATGATTTTTTTAATTTAAGCTTTTGAATTAATGTTTTTTACCGATTCAATTTCAGCATGAAAAAAACTGTTGATGTCATCACACTGGGTTGTTCTAAAAATCTTGTCGATTCTGAGTTGTTAATGCGGCAATTTGAAGCGTTGGGTTATCAGGTTCGTCATGATGATGAAAATCCAAAGGGTGAAATTGTTATTATTAATACTTGTGGGTTTATCGGCGATGCCAAAAAGGAAAGTATTCGTACCATCCTTCAGTTTGCCGAAAGAAGACAAAAAAATAAAATTGATAAATTATTTGTAATGGGCTGTTTGTCTCAACGTTACCAACATGAATTGCAAAACGAAATACCGGAAGTAGATAAATTTTATGGAAAATTCAATTTTAACGAAATTTTGACTGATTTAGGACAGGAATTTCGGGCTGATTTACGTTGGGAACGTTCGTTGACAACACCCTCACATTATGCGTATATTAAAATTTCGGAAGGCTGCAACCGAACTTGTTCATATTGTGCCATTCCTTTGATTACCGGCCGACATCGCTCACGTCCCATGGAAGAAATCATTGGTGAAGTTCAGAGCCTTGTCAACAAAGGAGTGAAAGAATTTCAGCTTATCGCTCAAGATTTAAGCTATTATGGCGCCGACCGATATAAGTCGTTGAAATTGCCCGAACTGGTTGAACGGTTGTCCGATATTCAGGGAGTTGAATGGATAAGATTACACTACGCTTATCCTGCCCAATTTCCTTATAATTTGCTGAAAGTAATGCGGGAACGCGAAAATGTTTGCAAATATCTGGATATTGCTCTTCAACATATCAGCGACAAAATGCTGAAATTAATGCGAAGAAATTTTACCAAACAGGAGACTTTTGACTTGATTGAAACAATCAGAAATGAAGTTCCCGGTATTCATATTCGTACAACCATGCTGCTGGGACATCCCGGAGAAACGGATGAAGATGTGGAAGAACTGAAAGAATTTATCGAAAAAATTCGATTCGAAAGATTGGGCGCATTCGCTTTTTCCAACGAAGAAGGTACGTATGCCTTTGAAAATTATCAGGATATTGTATCTGAAGAAGTAAAATTAAGAAGAGTTGACGAAATTATGGCTATTCAGCAAAAAATTTCAGCTGAAATCAATCAAACAAAAATCGGCCGTAAACTGAAAGTCATCATCGACCGGCAGGAAGGTGAAAATTTCATTGGACGGACGGAATTCGATTCGCCCGAAGTTGATCCGGAAGTAATAATATCGGCCAATACGCCGGGTATCGAAATTGGTAATTTCTATCAGGCTGAAATTATCGATGCAGATGAATATGATTTATATGCCAAATAATTATCTGAAAAAAAATACAAAATGAATTATAAGGATTTTATTCAAAAAATTTCCGCTCAAACTCATCTTACGAAAGAAGAGACAGAAAAATTGATTGAAACAGCAACAAACGTCTTTTCAGAGCAATTAACAGGAAATAAAAGCATTGGCATTCAAGGTTTTGGAAATTTTGAGCTTCGAAAAAAAGAAGAACGCATTATTGTTCATCCAGTTACAAAAAAAAGATTGCTTATGCCTCCAAAACTCACAGTTCACTTCAAATCAAGCAATGTAATGAAAGAAAAACTCAACAACCAGCTGAAAAATGAATGACGAAAAAATAAGTTTGCAGGAATTTATCGATTTGTTTGCACAAAAAGCAAATTTGAAAAATAAAGTAGCAGAAGACTTCATAAAAGCTGCCGTTTCACTGATTGAGGAAACTTTGCTCAAAGGAGAATCTGTAAAAATTAAAAATTTTGGCGTATTCAAACCACAGTGGATAGAACCCCGTAAAAGTGTTGATGTCAATAACGGGAATGAAATTATTTTGCCGGGAAGCTATAAAATCAGTTTCACTCCTGATGAAACCTTACAAAGCATTGTAAATGAGCCATTTTCTTATTTAGAAGCAGTAGAACTTGACAATGAAAACGCTAATAAAAAAAATGAAGAAGAGGCACTTGAACCCTTAAAAATTTTCAGCGAACAGGCGGATGAAATTAAAAGCATTATTGCAGAAATTCAGTCTATGTCTTCGCATCAGGAAAAAGAAGAAAATAAAGAAAATGAAAAAAAGCAGGAAAAATTAATTCCAACCGAAAAGGAACACAAAACAGCAGAAAAAATATTTGAACCTGAAAAAAGTAAAACAGAAGTTATTGAAAATGAAAAGTTTGAAGATTTAGAAGAGATTAAAGTCGAAAAACTTGTTTCTGAAGAAATACAGCAAGAAAAAAACAATGAAGTTTTTGATAAAGAAAACGTTAAACAGAAAGATAACTCTTTTTTGGAAGAGTTGGACGAAGATATTAAATCAGAACCAATTGGTATTCCTTTTCACGCTTATGTACCTTCCGAAGAATACGAATTTCATGAGAATACCGAAAAAAAACGGTTTTCGTGGATTTGGATTCCTGTAGTTTTGATACTTTTGCTTGGTGGAGCGGGTGCGTTGTATTATTTTTATCCACCAGTGAAAGAATTTGTGAATTTAAAAATGGTAAAAAAAACGCCTGCTTTGGTTGAAACCACTCTCCCCTCTCCTGCCGTTTTGCCTGATACGATTGAGCAACAAAAGAAACCGGAAGAAGTGGACAGTTTGCAGATTTTATTCGACACGCCACGAGCGTATTCCGAATTTATCGCTAAAGAGCGCATTCGCAGTGGAAGCAGACTGGCTCGAATGGCCATGCGTTATTATGGAGCTCCTGAATTTTGGGTGTATATTTATGAAGCCAACAGAGATAAAATTCCATCGCCCAATGATGTTCCTGTAGGAACGCTTATAAAAATTCCCAAACTGGATGCCCGATTAATAGATGTTTCCAATCCGCGTTGTATGGAAAAAGCCAAAGAATTGAGCGATTTGTATCTTTCGATTTCCAAATGAAAGAATTGAAAACTTTTCCTGTTTTATTCAATCAATGCTTTTTCGGCCTGATGAACTTTTTCAAAATTAAATTGAGCTAAAATTGCTTCTTGATAAGCTTTTATACGGTCGTTGCACAAATTGCCAATGCTGCCTTCGAGCGTATGATGAAGATTTTTTTGTGGATGGAAAGTGTTATGTTGAATTTCTGCAGCGACTTTTTTGTAAGCATCACGAAAAGGCATACCGTCAGTTGACAGTTGGTTCACTTCTTCCACACTGAAAAGATAATCGTAACGTGGATCATCAAGGATATGAACATTAACTTCAATTTTTTCCAGCATTAGTTTCGTCATTTCAATACAATCTGCCAATTCATCGAAAGAAGGGATAAAAACTTCCTTAATAATTTGTAAATCGCGAAAATAGCCTGATGGTAAATTATTGGTTATCAATAAAATTTGTTGAGGAAGAGATTGAATTTTATTGCATTTTGCACGAATCAATTCAAACACATCGGGATTTTTTTTATGAGGCATAATGCTGGAACCTGTCGTAAATTCATCGGGCAATTTGATGAATCCAAAATTTTGCGAATTATAAAGGCAGGCATCGAAAGCCAGTTTGGAAAGAGTTGCAGCCACACCGGCCAAAGCTGTTGAAACAGTTCTTTCCATTTTTCCACGACCCATTTGTGCATATACAACGTTAAAATTCATGCTGTCGAATCCCAACAATTCAGTTGTCATTTGTCGATTGAGAGGGAAAGATGAACCATATCCTGCAGCTGAGCCAAGTGGATTGCGATTGGTAATTTTCCATGCAGCCAATAACATTTGCAGGTCATCGGCCAAACTTTCAGCATAAGCACCAAACCACAAACCAAACGATGAAGGCATGGCAATTTGCAAATGGGTATATCCCGGCATTAAAACATCCTTGTATCGCTCGCTTTGTGTTTGACAAACTTCAAAAAGTGCAGAAACGGCACGTACTGTTTTTTCAATTTCAGCTCGTGTAAATAACTTCAAGTCCAACAAAATCTGATCATTGCGTGAACGGCCACTGTGAATTTTCTTTCCAGTATCTCCCAAAGCATCCGTGAGCAAAAATTCAACTTCAGAATGTACATCCTCCACTCCTTCTTCAATTCTAAATTCACCATTTTCTACGGAACGATAAATCTTCTTCAATTCCGAAATCAACAATTCTGTTTCTTCAATAGTAAGTAAACCAACTTCATTCAGCATTCGGGCATGAGCTATCGAACCCAAAACATCGTACTTAGCCAGGTACAGATCAAGTTCCTTATCTTTCCCTATCGTAAACGACTCAATTTTTTTATTCAAAGGTAAATCCTTTTCCCAAAGCTTAGCCATGGTGATAATGCTATATGTTTGTAATTGCGAATTTTGATGAAAATTGTTACGAATTAGCGTTATTGAAGGCGTTGGCAATCACTTCGGCAGCAAGATTTACACCTTCTTTAAGTTTTTTGTCGACCATCATTTTTAGCATGGCAGGAATTTCGGCCTTGAATGTCAACTTCATACGTGTGTCATTTTCATCTTTTTCCATCAGTTGTATCCACGCATTGGCTTGAACAGGAAGTTCCTGCAATTCAAATTTTATGGTTTTAAATGGATCTTTCTCAACCATGCGAAACCCTATTCTACCCAATCCTTCTATCGAAAAAGAGAAACCATCTTCCGTAAATTTTATATCTTTTATTTGGTCCTCATTTAATTTACTATTTATCAGCTTGTTGAGATTTTGTAAATCAACAAATTTATTAAAGATATTTTCAGCATTAGAATTTATCTTTTTAATTTCACTTTCGTAAGTAACCATAAATTTTTCTTTCAATTAAGATTCTAATCCCCATGCAGAAGGATCTTTGTGCCATTCCTGTAACGTTTTCATATCTTCCTGAGTAATATAATTTGTAGCCAGAGCTTGCTCAAGAATGGCTTTATAATTACATAAAGCCAAGTGCTTAACTTTTGCTTGTTTAAATTTTTCTTCTGCCACGGGAAATCCGTAAGTAAAAATTGAAATCATTCCCAATACCTGCGAGCCATTGTTACGAATGGCTTCAACGGCTTTCAAACTGCTTCCGCCTGTCGAAACCAAATCTTCCACAATCACTACTTTTTGATGAGGGCGCAAATCACCCTCAATCAGGTTTTCCAAACCATGATCTTTCGGTGTAGGACGAATATAAATAAATGGAAGATTCAGAGCATCGGCAACCAGCACGCCCTGAGCAATCGCACCTGTAGCAACACCGGCTATAACTTCTACATCAGGAAACATTTCCATAATTAATCGAGTTAATTCGATTTTGATATAATTTCTGATGGAAGGATAAGAAAGTGTTTTCCTGTTATCGCAATAAATGGGTGATTTCCAGCCTGAAGCCCAAATAAACGGATTGTTGGGCTGTAGTTTTATTGCCTTAATCTTTAAAAGTTTTTCGGCAATGTTTTTTTCCAAAGTTTTCATTTTGGGATAGTTATAAATTTGATAAACAAAAACTGTTTAATTTCTCTGCAAAGTTAAGCAAAGAATTTAAGAAGTTAAAACAGAATTTCTCCAATCGTTGAGGAAATTAATTAATAGGAGGCAAAAAAGCATCTTCAATATGTTCAATATTGAAGGTTTGACCTGAAGGAATCACAGAAATGATATCGAAGCGGGTTTCCCCCTGCCAATTGTTTTGTAAAATATACTCTTGAGTTGCCTGCACTATCTTTCTAATTTTTTTTGGTGTTACGGCATCTTTTGGATGTTCAAATGTCTCAGTTGAACGGGTTTTTACTTCAACAACAATCAATAAACCGTCTTTTTCGGCAACTATGTCCAGTTCAAATTTTTGAGTGCGCCAGTTGGTATGTCTAATTTTGTACCCTTTTTCTCTCAAAAAAGCTTGTGCTCGTTCTTCTCCTTCATTGCCAATATCATTGTGTGCAGACATTTCGAATAATTTTGTATAAGTTTTGAATTTTAAACAAAAAAAGCTGCTCCAAAATAAAAGAGCAGCTTTAAAATTATAAATTATCGTATTTATTTCTGACTTTGTTGCTGAGCTTCCTGTATCATTTTTTCGCTGGCATACATGTAAACTTCTACGCGTCGATTGGCTGCTCTACCTGCTGCAGTAGAATTATCGGCAACCGGTTCTGAGAAATTTTTACCAATAACATCTTTAATTTGGGAAGCAGGAACACCTTTCAATTTCAAGAAGTTCGCTACTGCTTGTGCTCTATCCTGAGATAATTTTTGATTATATTCCAAAGAACCAGTGTTGTCTGTATGTCCAATAATGGCAATATCCATAGTGGGATTCTGGATCATAATCTGTGCAAATTTAGTTAAAGCATCTTTGGAAGCATCATTTAAAGTGCTTTTGTTGGTTTCAAACAAAATTCCCGATTCAAAAGTTACCCTAACAGCAGGCAATCCATTGATATCGGTTGTAGTTTCAACTTTTGCTCCTTCAATAGCAGCTGCTTCCTGAGCAGCTTTATCCATTTTTTTACCAATAATTGCACCCGTTGTAGCTCCAACAGCGGTTCCAATTGCAGCGCCAATTCCTGCGCTTTTCGCATCTTTTCCTATCAAGGCACCTATTCCGGCACCAACGGCAGCACCAGCTCCACTTCCTATCAAAGCTCCACTGGCAGTTTTACTCATCGATTTACATCCTGAAAAAATAATAGCTGCACTCAGCACATAAATCATAAAAACATTTCTTCTTTTCATGTTTGTAAAATTTTAAACGATGATTATTGAATGTTATAAATCTGCGATAGTGACACCGGTGGGGATCGAACCCACGACCCACAGATTAAGAGTCTGTTGCTCTACCAGCTGAGCTACGGAGTCATTGCCTACTTGATAAAAAGCCAGAAAAAGCTTGACTTTTTTCTTATTTCTATTGCAAAGATAGAAAGAATTTTGATTTTTTTTTATTTTCAATTTTAAAAAAATTTTCTTAGACAAATTTTTTTAAATTAACTACCAAATATTCAAATACTTATAGCACCTAAACGATTTGTTACTTTTTTTAAATTTTACTGTCGAAAAAATCACGGTAAAGATATTTATTTCTTTTTATATCTTTGTGTAACCTTCATTAGATAAAAATTGCTATAAAAATGAATGAATTAGACTCTCTTTTCCAAGAATTTACAAGTGAAAAACTTCTTCTGAAAGAAGAATTGTCGGCTTCCGGATCGCACAGACGATATTTTCGACTCGAGAGTAAACATTCATCCATTATCGGAGTTGAAGGAACTTCTGTTGAAGAGAACAAAGCTTTTATTGAAATGGATAAATTATTCCACAATAAAGGATTGCCTGTTCCCGAATTCTATATTCAAAGTAAGGATGGACTGTATTATTTGCAGGAAGATCTGGGAAATACGCTGCTTTTCGATTTTATAGCAGAAGGAAGAAAAACAGGTGTTTTTTGTGAATTGGAAAAGGAAATGCTTCGCAAAACGATTCGCAAACTTCCCGAAATTCAGGTAAAAGGAGCTGAAGACTTGGACTTCTCCATTTGCTATCCTCAACCCGAATTTAACGAACGCTCTATTTTATGGGATTTGAATTATTTTAAATATTGTTTTCTGAAAGCAACAGGTATCGACTTTCAGGAAAATTTGCTGGAAGACGATTTTCACCGTTTCTCCAAAATTTTATTGAGCCAACAATCCAACACTTTCATGTATCGCGATTTCCAAAGCCGAAACGTAATGATAAAAAACTATGAACCCTATTTTATCGACTTTCAGGGAGGGAAAAAAGGACCTTTATATTACGATGTAGCCTCGTTTTTATGGCAGGCCAAAGCCAAATACAGTGATGAATTACGCGAAGAATTGCTTGAAAACTATCTTTCGGCATTGGCAGAACTTATGCCGATTAATGAAAAGGAATTCAGAGAGCAATTAAAACATTTTGTTCTATTTCGAATTGTACAAGTGTTGGGAGCTTATGGTTTTCGTGGCTATTTTGAGAAAAAACCGCATTTTTTGGAAAGCATTCCTTTTGCCATAGATAATTTAAGAACCATCCTTCAAGAAGAAATTTCAGGTTATCCTTATCTATTGAAAGTGCTCAGACAAATGACGGAGTTAAAACAATTTCGTGAAGTTTCGGTAAGGAAACCGCTGGTGGTGAAAATTTACAGTTTTTCCTACAAAAAAGGCATTCCACATGATGATTCAGGTAATGGAGGAGGCTTTGTTTTTGATTGTAGAGCGGTAAACAATCCAGGCAAATACGAACGTTATGCTCATGTTACAGGTCTCGACGAATCGGTGAAACAATTTTTGGAAGAAGATGGAGAAATTCTTTCTTTGCTCGATAATGCCTATAAACTTGTGGATGCTTCGGTAAAACGTTACATGGATCGAGGATTCACCAATTTAATGGTTTGTTTTGGATGTACAGGCGGACAGCATCGATCGGTTTATTCGGCTCAAAAAATGGCGGAACATATCAACGAAAAATTTGGTGTAGAAGTACAACTTATCCACAGAGAACAAAATAAGGAACAATTTTTCCCTGTCAGAAAATTGAATTAATCCAAACCGCTTTTTTATTTCCATAAAGAACCACAATTTCTTATGAAAGCAATGATACTGGCTGCCGGTCCGGGTACACGACTTAAACCTATTACCAATCATATTCCAAAAGCATTGGTATCGATAGATGGAAAAACCTTACTCGAACATCAAATTCTGAAATTGAAATCGGCCGGTTTTAATGAAATAATTGTGAATGTTCATCATTTTGCCGATCAAATTATCGAATTTCTTCAAACAAAAAATAATTTTAATATTCGAATAGAGATTTCTGACGAAAGAGATTGCCTTTTGGATACAGGAGGAGCTATACGCAAAGCTGCGTGGTTTTTTGATGACGGAAAACCTTTTTTGGTACACAACGTCGATATTCTTTCCAACGTTGATTTAAAAAACTTGATAGATTTTCACCAAAATATCGATAATTTGGCAACGTTGGTGGTAAATCATCGTAAAACCTCACGCTGGTTGCTCTTTGACAAACAGATGCAACTGAAAGGATGGTACAATGAAACGACCGGACAAACCAAACCGCAGGGAATAAACTTACAACTTTATCAGAGATATGCCTTTTCCGGAATTCAAATTTTGTCACCAAAAGTTTTTGAACTCATGGAAAAATGGAATAAAGTTTTTTCCATTATCGACTTTTATCTGAGTTGTGTGGAAAAAGAAATCATTTCGGGTTATACCAACGATGAAATAAAAGTTTTGGATGTCGGAAAAATACAAAGTTTAGAGGACGCCGACATTTTTTTGAAAAACTGCGTGCAATAAACATTGATTGGAAATTTCAGATTTTCATAAGCGACAAATCCATCAAGGTAAGCGCTGTCATGGCTTCCACAATGGGAATAGCGCGTGGCAAAACACATGGATCATGGCGTCCGCGAGCTTCCAGCTCCACTTCCTGAGCATGAATATCTACCGTGTTCTGTTTTTTGGAAATAGTAGCTACCGGCTTGAAAAGGACACGAAAATATATATCCTGTCCATTGCTTATGCCACCTTGAATGCCTCCAGAATTATTGGTTCGCGTAGTGATTTTGTCACCATCTTTTACAAATTCGTCATTCATTTGCGAACCGCGGAGAGCTACACCTTCAAAACCTTTTCCGTAATCGAATCCGTGAGTTGCGTTTATGCTCAACATAGCCTGTGCCAACCGCGATTGGAGTTTATCGAAAATCGGTTCTCCCCAGCCAATCGGAACACCTTTAACTACGCAGGTAATAATACCTCCTATCGAATCACCTTCATCCTTTAATTGTTGAATGTAAGCTATCATTTTTTCGGCTGTTTCAGGTTCGGGACAACGAATAGAATTACTTTCAATCAGCGAAAAATCAATTTGTTCATAAGTTTTATTCATGGCAATATGTCCCACCTGCGAAGTAAAAGCATTGATTTGAATACCTATTTTTCGCAAGCCCAACTTGGCTATTGCTCCGGCTGCAACTCGAGCTGCCGTTTCGCGTGCTGAACTTCTGCCTCCTCCGCGATAGTCGCGTATGCCGTATTTTTGCTGATAAGTAAAGTCGGCATGTGAAGGTCGATAAACATCTTTCAGATGATTATAATCGGCACTCCTCTGATTTTCATTCCAAATCACAAAAGCTATAGGCGCTCCCGTGGATTTTCCTTCAAAAATTCCTGAAAGAAATTCAACTTTGTCCTCTTCTTTTCGCGGCGTTGAAATATTGGATTGCCCCGGACGACGACGATTCAATTCGTTCTGAATGAATGTTTCATCTATTTCTATTCCCGGAGGACATCCATCAATAACGCCTCCAATGGCTTTGCCATGTGATTCGCCAAAAGATGTAAATGTGAAAAACTTGCCAATGGTATTCGACATAACTTTTTTTGGGAAAAATATTATTCAAAAAGAAAATGCAATGGAAAAGTTTAAAAACTTTCCCATTGCTTGAAATTTAAAATTTGAATTACTTATTGCAGGTGCAATTGGGATCTTCACAACCATCGCTATCGCAACTACAGCCTTCGTCAGAAGAACAATTTCCGCCACAACTGCACGAATTATTCATCAAAGCAGCCAATTCGGCTTCTGAAGCTTCGCGCACTTCCAACACCTGACCTTTGAAATGAAGATTCTGACCAGCCAACGGATGATTTAAATCTACCGTAACAATCTGATCGGTTACGGTAACAATTTGAGCATTAAATCGATTACCATCGGTATCCATTAAAGGAACTACATTTCCTTCAAAAACCACATTTTCATCAATTTTTCCATCAACTTCGAAGATTTTTTTGTCTAAATCGATGACAGCTTCTTCATCATAAGGGCCATAAGCATCTTCATCATTTATGGTGAACTCAAAAGAATCGCCTGATTGCAATCCGTATAAATTTTCTTCAAATTTTGGGAGCATCATGCCCACTCCATAAATAAAACTCAGTGGACGTTCTTCGGTGGCACGTTCCATTAATTCCAATTCGCCTTGATTTTCTCCGTCAACATATAAATCGTATTTAGCTGACACTGACTTGTTTGCTTCAATTCTCATTTTTTACTCTTTTAAAATTATATTTAATTAATTGTTTGTTTTTGATTTTTTGCTATTGATTTTTTAATTCTCTTAGTAATAAACTGATTTTTAATCAAAATGTTCATTTATTATTCAAATTTCTTATAGAAAAATTATTTCTTTTCTTGCTAATACCATGTAATGGGTGTGGAACCGTAACCACTACGTTTTTCATATTTCAAATCGCGCAACATGCTGGAATTTACTCCAATTCTGAAATAATATGACTGAAAAGGTCCGAAAGGAACAAAACTGGCCGACATATTCCAACAATGTAGATCGCGAGAAACATTGATACTGGTATAAGTAAATTGTTTTGCAACAAAATCATAAGAAGTGCTCGAACTGATTCTCCATTTCGGTGTCAGCGAAATGTCTCCGGAAAAACTTAAGTTATGTGTAAATCCCATTTTGTATTCCATTTTTTCTTTGTCGAAAACATTGGTATTGGCATAACGTACAGAATAGCTGATATTAATATTCCACGGAATGGTAACTTTCTGATAGCCATCAGCATCTGTTTGAATCTCCTGATTGGCATTATCTGATTGTACCAATTGATTCATTTCTGTAGAAGGAATATTTTCTCCTTCATCCGAATTTTCTGGATTTTCATTTGTAGATGTATCTTTTTTGTCATCAGCCTTTTTATTATCTCCACGCGAAAAAAGTTTTTTGAACGTATCGTTATTCAAAGTCAGACTGTAAGATGCATTTGTCCCGAGAAACTTGGGAAATTTATGATAATTCCAACGTAATTTATTGATCCTGACAGGATTTCCATACTGATTTAAACCATACATGTATGGGTCGAACGCTCCACTAAGATTTAACGAGTATTTATCGCTGAATTTTATTCGCAGATTGGTACTAAAATTAGACCACTGCATGGAATCAGCAGCCAGATTGTATCCTCCACTTACTGAAAAATTATCAATCAAACTGATTTTTTTAAAAGGTTCTTTCCCGGTTGTATCGTTGTCGTTTCTCAATTTCATTTCTATGTTGTTGGCAAATGAAAAATTGATATTCCCCGACTTGCCCGAACCCGGATAACCATACAAACTTCCCTGATAATGAGAATAAACAACTTCTTCTTCTATCATATTGGCGGGATTAGAAGGATCTTTTGTGGTTTTTTGGTAAGAATCGTAATAACCCCAACGTGGATCACCAAAGTCAGGAGTATATCCAAAGCCGATTGTCGGAGTAAAAACATGACGAATACGGTCAATTTTATCACCAAAAATGGAACGAATGGGAATAAAGAATCCATACAGCTTGGTAGAAGCCGAAACACCCATATTAAAATCATAAACCCTGTTAAAACCACTTACAGTATCGGTTATTTCCTTTTGGTTATCGGCATCCCAATGCTTATCGACAGATTGTAAATACCAACGTTCCGTGTAGTTAAAAGAAGGAGATATATTGATATACTTGAACAAATTGAAAGTAGCACTCACCGGAATGCTATGCCTCATTCCGTTCCGCCAGTCTTTGGACAAAGAAGAAGACAACAGAAGAGATTCTTTAGTGTCAATACTGTTGGCAAAAGTCCCTGAATAGGACATATAAATTTTTTCGTACCATCTCTCATTACCAACGGCATTTTTTCGTTTAAAAGGAGTAAATCGGCTGAAAGCAATATTCAAAGTTGGCAAAGTCAAACTGATTGTTGAATCTTTTGTGCGCTGATTTATCAACATGCTTCCCGAGAGACTAAGATTAGGAAGAGAAGGAAATCTTTTTGTAAAAGACACACTGGATCCTTTGGTATTTTCAGAATTCAGATTTGGATTAAAATAGCTGTTAATATTGCTGCGATTATAACCACTGGTCGAGAAATTGACGCTGGAAGTAAAAGTAAAATACGGATTGGCTTTCTGATCTTGCGAATGAGTCCATTGAATACTCATATTGGTTGCTTTGCTGTAATCGGGTAAATCTTTTTCGCCATTAACATCTACACGATAACTAAAACTGAAATTTCCACTAAACTTATACTTTTTTATATATCTCGAATTGGCAGTAAGTGCCCACGTACCTTTCGTATAAATATCTCCCAGTAATTCCAAATCGGCATAATCGCTTAAGGCAAAATAATAACCGCCATTTGTCAATCCAAAGCCTCGATTCAGTTCATCAGCATAATTGGGCATTAATATACCCGAAGAATATTTGTCGGTAAAAGGGAAAAAACCAAAAGGAACGGCAATTGGTAAAGGAACGTCTGCCAATACAAGATAAGCCGGACCAGTAACAATATAGTCTCCAGGTTTTATTTTTCCTTTGGTCAAATAAAGATAAAAATCGGGATGGTCGTGCTTATCGCAAGTTGTATATTTTCCATCGGCAATCAGTAAAATATTGTCGTCCAATTTTTTTGTTTTGTCACTAATTACATAACCTTCACCCTGTTGGGTTACTGCATTTCGAATATATCCTTTCTTGCTTCGCAAATTGTAGGTCAGTTCTTTCGAATTATAGGTTGCTTCTCCTTCACTGAAAACCGGTTCACCAATTTTATTTCCCAATGAATCGGTTTCTCCTCTGGCATAAACCAGACTGCTGTCCATCTTAACACGAATAAAATCGGCTTGAAGAGTAATGTTTTTGTACTTCACATCACCTTTCCCGTGCAGAAAACCTGTACCATTTCCGTAAAAAACAATAGAATCGGCAGCCGAATAACTAATTTCGGCATCAATTTTGTTGGGATTTTCTTTGGGCACAGATACTTTTAATGTATCGATAGATGATGAAATAGAATCTGCATGCAATGTTTGGATCGAATCGGTAGGCGATTGAACAAAACACTTTGCTTGCATACAAAATGAAATATTCAACCCTGTAATTAAGAGGAATAATTTGCATTTCAGATTGTTGTGAAATTTAAAATTATGGAGCATCCGTCGGATTAAACATTTTCAATTAAGCTGCAAATTTAAGGAAAAAAATAGCTATCTGCAGTATGTACCCGCTTTTTTATGATTAATTTCAAATTTATCCACTGGAATTTGAAATAAAAAAGATTAATTTTGCAGAGAATAAAAGGATTGTAAAATAACAGGGAAAAAATGAACCGAAAAAAGTTCATCAGTAATAAAAAACAATTCGATGCAGAAAAAGAAAAAAAAGTTCTCGGCATGAAAATTTCATTTCAAAAGTATTTATTGCTGCCTTACGGGTTTTTGATATTATTTTTATCATTTTTTGTTTCTCTTAGTTCAGCCCAGGACAAAAAATTTGTAGTTGTAATCGATGCGGGACACGGAGGACATGATCCTGGTGCTATGGGAAAAATTTCAAGGGAAAAAGATATCAATCTCGGCGTTGCCATAGAATTGTCCAAACTCATGGAAGACAATAAGGAATTGAAAGTGGTACTAACCCGAAAAACGGACAAATATCTTACCCTGCAGGAACGTGCCGACATCGCCAACGATAATCATGCAGATCTTTTCATTTGTATCCACACCAATTCTTCAAAAAGTGCTATGGCTTACGGAGCCGAAACCTATACGCTGGGTTTGGCAAAAACAAATGCCAACCTTGAAGTAGCCATGCGTGAAAATTCCGTTATTTTGCTCGAAGAAAATTATCAAACTAAATATCAGGGCTTTGACCCGGCTTCGGTCGATTCTTATATTATGTTTGAGTTTATGCAGGACAAGTATCTGGATAAAAGTATCGAATTTGCTTCATTGGTGCAGCGACACCTCGACAGAAACGGGCGCTTGGACAGAGGCGTTCGTCAGGCAGGTTTTTGGGTATTACATCGCTCTGCTTGTCCCAGCACGCTTATTGAACTCGGTTTTATTTCCAATCCCGAAGAAGAACTTTTCTTAAATTCAGAATATGGACAAAAAAAGATGGCTCAAGCAATTTACAGCGCTTTTTTAGAGTTCAAAAAAGAACATGACAAGCGAAATGGGAAACCAAATTCTTCGTCAACTCTCAATCAGATTTCTTCCAATAAGTCGGAAGATGTAATTTCAGAAAATCAAAACAATTATTCAACTTCTGAAGGACAAAAAAAAATAGAAGAAACGAATACTTCTAACAACACAATAGAAGAAAAACAAAAAGAAAATATATCACCATCAGACCAACAACCTATTTTCAAATTACAGATTCTGGCATCAAAAAAGAAATTATCTCCTCAATCTAATGAACTAAAAGAGTTGAAATCTGTTGATTATTACTTTGAGGACGGACTATACAAATATACTTTTGGAGCTGAAACCGATTACAATAAAATAGTTCAATTGAAAAACGATTTATCTGCCAAATTTCCACAAGCATTTATCATTGCTTTCATCAATGGTAAAAAAACGGATGTGAAGGAAGCTTTACGTTTGACAGGCAAATAACATAAATATTTTTCCCCTGAACATCTTCGAAAATTGAACTGATAAACAAACCAAAATTCTCAATGTGGTAAAAGTAAACTAAAAATTTTTAATGAAATAAATAAAATTCTGATAATTAACAATTTATGAAAAAAAAATTATTCAATAAAGAAGTAAAGATAGGATTAATGGTTTTTGTAGCCATTTTTTTACTGTATTTCGGATTAAACTTTCTGAAAGGAATTGATATTTTTACCACAACCCGTTCATACTATGCTACTTATGAAAATCTGGATGGCTTGGTTGCCTCTTCTCCTGTATTTATTAAAGGATTTAAAGTAGGACAAGTTGACGAAATTCAGTACGACTTTTCAAAAGAAAAACCATTTCTGGTAAAAATATCTATCGAAAAAAAAATCAATCTCCCTAAGAACACCAAAATTCAACTATTTGACAACGGTTTGATGGGTGGAAAAGCCATCCAACTGATTTTTGAGCCTTACGCCTCTACACAAAATTTTTGTAAAAACGGGGATACACTAAAATCGGAAGTAAAACCTGGACTTATGGCTGACTTAAGTGCCAATTTGCTACCAAAAATTGAAAGTATTTCCACACAGACTGATTCGCTTTTGCGTTCCATTCGCTCCATTACCGAAGGCGACAAATTAAACAATAGCCTGGCATCTATTGAAAAAACCACTGCTGACCTGGCAGAAACTTCGGCACAAATGAAGACTCTGATTAAATTTCAGCTTCCACCGATTATGAATAATTTGAGTGGCGCTTCTTCCGACTTCAAAACCGTAACTTCAAATCTCAAAGAAATAAATTTTGCTTCTACCATGAACAACGTTGACCAAACAGTTTCCAATCTAAATTTACTTACTAATAAAATCAACAACGGAGAAGGAAGTTTGGGCATGCTCCTCACCGATCAGCAACTCTACCTGAATTTGGCAAATACTTCCTCGAGTGCCAATCAGTTGCTGATTGATTTGAAAAACAACCCAAAACGTTATGTTCATTTTTCACTTTTTGGAAGCAAAACGAAATAATCATTATTTAGAATTTATCTAAATAAGAAGTTAATGAAATAATTTTGATTTAATTATTTAACACCTTTGAAACACTTGTTAATAAAAGGTTTTAATGTGAGAAATCGGAAAATTTTAAATTCCGATTTCTTTTTGTTAACATCTTTAGAATCAGTATCGTTACTAAAAAAATGACAGGTAATTGATTGAACATGAATTTGTTTCATCAAAACACTGACAGTTAACTAAATGAAAAATCTGATTTTTTTGCTCAAAAAAAAGATTTGTTCTTGTCAAAAAAAATTTAGATTTTTGTCTAACTAAATGCAGCCGTATGTCTGAGTAGAATTTTCAAAAGTAAAATTTTGAAAATCTTTTTTTTGGCTGAAAATCTCACTTGTTTACTTTTTTGAACGGATTAAAAAAATGAAGATGCACGAACAACTATGGGAGCGCTGCCTTAAAGTTATCAGGGACAATATCAACGAAGCGTCATTTAAAACGTGGTTTGAACCCATTATCCCCCTGCAGTATGAAAACAATCGTTTTGTGGTACAGGTACCCAGTCAATTTTTTGTAGAGTATATCGAAGAAAAATATATCGATTTGCTTCGTAGAACTATTTACAGAGAAATTGGAGCAGGCACCCAATTGGAATATCGTGTATTGATTGATCAAACCAATGGAAAAGGAACTCAAATTCCAAGTGCAGCAGAGCAGCCAAAACTTAAAACAACAAACTCTACGCAAGGATCTAAAAATCCTTACGACAAATCTTCATTGCCCAATATCGATCCGCAATTGAATTTGAAATACAATTTCAATACACTGATAGAAGGGAAAAGCAATAAATTGGCTCGCACTGCGGGTATCACTATTGGAACAGATCCGGGAAAAACAGCTTTCAATCCTCTTTTCGTTTACGGAGAATCGGGCGTGGGAAAAACTCATCTGGCCAATGCTATTGGCGTCAAAACCAAACAAATGCATCCCGATAAAAGGGTACTTTATGTGTCGGCCAATACGTTTCAAATTCAGTACACCGATGCAGTACGAAACAATACGGTCAACGATTTTGTAAATTTCTACCAAACCATAGAAGTTTTGATTATCGACGACATTCAGGAATTTTCGGGGAAAACAGCCACCCAAAATACTTTCTTCCATATATTCAATCATTTGCACCAGTCAGGTAAACAACTGATATTAACTTCCGACCGTTCCCCAATTCTGATGGCAGGATTAGAACAGCGCTTGTTGACACGATTCAAATGGGGACTTTCGGCTGAAATTGAAAAACCCGACTTTGAACTTCGTAAAGAAATACTCAAAAACAAAATTTATAGTGACGGGTTGGAAATACCGGAAAATGTAGTGAATTTTATTGCGCAAAATGTTACCGACAATATTCGTGATTTGGAAGGCGTTCTGATTTCGTTGCTGGCGCATTCAACCCTTACAAACATGCCTATCGACTTGCAACTCGCCGAAAAAGTTGTTAGTCGTATTGTAAATATCCCTAAAAAAATAAACACGGTAGAAAAAATCCGCGATACGGTTTGTGAATATTTCTCCATACCGGTGGATGCCATTTTTACCAAAAGTCGGAAACGTGAAGTGGTTCAGGCGCGTCAAATAGCCATGTATTTGTCCAAACAATTTACAAAAAATTCTCTGTCGTCAATTGGGAAAGCCATTGGCGAACGAGATCACGCAACTGTGCTCCATGCCTGCAAAATTGTTGGCGACTTAATGGATACTGATAAGGACTTCAGATCCAGCGTTAAAGCTATTGAAGAAATACTTAGAAATTAATTGACAGGTAATCCGACTTGCAAAATCTTTTAAAAGCTGTTTAATGATGGATTAAACGGCTTTTTTTCTGAAAAAAACGGAAGAAAATGCTTTTTAGCTCCAAAAAAAATTACTATTTTTACCGTCGAAACTTAAACAAGAAAAGTTATGGTTTTTAGATTTACTATATTATCGGACGAAGTGGACAACTTCTTAAGAGTAATCGATATTGATGCTGAAGCTACATTCTTTGATTTACACAATGCCATATTAGATTCTGTAAACTTCAAAAAAGATCAGATTACTTCTTTTTTTCTTTGTTCCGATGACTGGGAAAAAGAGCAGGAAATTACACTTATCGAAATGGATTCCTCCTCTGAATATGACAATTTGGTGATGGATAAAGTTAAACTGGAAGATTTGCTCACCGACGAAAAACAAAAACTCATGTATGTGTTTGATTTGATTGCCGATAGAGCGTTTTTCATTGAACTGAGTGAAATTATTCCACGACAAAAACTGGCAAAACCGGTTTGCAGTAAATCGATTGGAAATCCGCCTGAGCAAACATTAAGCGAAAATGTTGTGAATCAAACTTCTAAACTGAATGTGGAAGAAAACTTTTACGGTGATGAAGATTTTGAATTGGACGAGTTGGATGAAGAAGGATTTAGTGATTTCAATTTCGACGATGACAGCAATCCGTTCAATGACGATACCAACTTCTGACAGCATTTAATTCTTTTCACTGACAGAAAATAACAAGTTTATTTTCTGTTTTTTATTTTGTATGCTAATGCAACCTACCTTGATAGTGATTCTTGGTCCAACCGGCGTTGGTAAAACCGAAATAAGTTTACAATTAGCCCAATATTTACAAAGTCCCATTATTTCGGCCGATTCGCGTCAGATTTATAAAGAACTGAAAATTGGCACAGCAGCGCCTTCTGCTGAACAACTTTCTACTGTAAAACATTATTTTATCGGTTCCCATTCTATTTTAGAAAATTTTAGCGCCGGACAATTCGAACAAGAGGTTCTTTCATTGCTCGAAGAACATTTTATAAGCAATAATATCGGCTTAATGGTAGGAGGATCTATGCTTTACATTGATGCGGTATGCAAAGGACTGGACAATATTCCGACGGTGGATGCGACAACAAGAAATTACTGGAAAAAAATTTTTGAAAATCAAGGACTTGAATTTATTCAGCAAGAATTAAAAAAATTGGATCCCGTTTATTATCAACAAGTAGATTTGAATAACTACAAACGAATTTTGCACGCATTGGAAATTTGCTCCATGACGGTTGAACCTTTCTCTGTATTAAGAACAGGTGAACACAAAAAACGTTTTTTCAATATTATAAAAATTGGACTGAACAGACCACGTCAGGAACTTTATGCACGCATCAATGAAAGAGTAGATCAAATGATGGAAGATGGGTTATTTGAAGAAGCAAAACAATTTTATGTCTACAGAAACTTAAACCCCTTAAATACTGTTGGATATAAGGAGATTTTCGATTATATGGATGGAAAAATCACGCTGGAACAAGCTGTCGAAAAAATTAAACAAAACACCCGACATTATGCCAAAAGACAATTGACATGGTTCAATCACGACAAAGACATTGAGTGGTTTCATCCAGATGAAAAAGAAGAAATAACCCGTTTCATACAAAACCGACTTTCACAACTTCAAAAGAATGAACATTAAATATAACTATTCCCTTCTCTCGCACAATACTTTTGGCGTCGACGTAAAAACCGATGAATTTATCGAATTTGATACGGTTGAAGAAGCTTTAACCTTATCGAAAACGTTGGCACAAAAAAAATGGCTTATGATCGGTCAGGGAAGCAATCTGCTGTTTTTGAACGATTTTAAGGGCGCTATTTTACACTCTGCAATTCGGCAAATGAAAAAAATTGAGGAAGACGACCAATGGGTTTATATTGAAGTTGGTTCGGGAGTGATTTGGGATCAATTTGTGGAATTTTGTGTAGAAAATGGCTGGGGTGGCGTTGAAAATCTTTCATCTATTCCGGGAGAAGTGGGCGCTGCTGCCGTTCAGAATATTGGTGCTTACGGTATGGAAGTTCGGGAAACGATTGAAAAAGTTAAAGCCATTGAAATTGCTTCTTCCCAATTAAGAGAATTTTCTAAAGAGAATTGCCAATATGGTTATCGGCAAAGTATTTTTAAAAATCAAAATAAAGGACAATATATTCTGACTTCTGTAGTTTTCCGTTTGTCGAAAAAACCTCAATTCAAACTTTCGTATCAACATTTGGAAGAAGAAGTCCAAAAAAGAGGAAGCGTCAACCTTCAAACCATCAGAGAAACCATTATCCAGATAAGAGAACATAAATTGCCGGATTTCAGGGTAATGGGCAATGCCGGGAGTTTTTTTATCAATCCCGTCATTTCAAAAAAACATTTTCAACGTTTGCAAAGTGAATATCCCGAAATTCCACATTACTATGTTTCCCAAACAGAAGAAAAAATTCCCGCAGCATGGCTTATTGAACAATGCGGCTGGAAAGGAAAACAGGTTGGAAAAGTTGCTGTTCATGCAATGCAGCCTTTGGTAATTGTTAATTGTGGTGGAGCTTCAGGGAACGAAATAAAACAATTGGCCGATGAAATTCAACTCTCAGTAAAAAATAAATTTGATATTCAGCTTCAACCTGAAGTAAATTACATTGAATAATTCATCTGTGGGTTTTATACTTTTTTTCTCTTCTACCCAATTGTTCTCGTCAAAGAATTATTTTTTTATTTTTTTGTACCTCCTTAATCAACTTCATTCTGTGTTGAACATACTAATTTGGAATGAAAAATTGGAAAAGAAAACTTTTTCAATATATGATTAAATACTAATTATCAATCTTATAAACAAACTTTCGTTTTAACTAAAAAATTATTTGTTTTTCGACGCTACATTATTCAAAAATCTTTCTTTCATTCAAAGCTTGCTGATATTTTCGAGCATTGATTAAATGTTGAGTAAGCGTGGTGGAAAAATTATGTTCACCATTCAACGTTTCTTTGGCACACATGTATAGATAGGAATGATGCGTATAATTCAAAACGGCATCGATCGCCTGTGGCGAAGGCAATCGGATAGGGCCTGGGGGTAAACCACCAAATTTGTAGGTATTGAAAGGCGAGTCGATTTGCAAATGTTGACCTTTGATACGTTTCAAAGAAAAATCTTTCCATGCAAATTTAATGGTTGGATCGGCTTGCAAAGGCATATTCTTCTTTAAGCGATTGATATAAACTCCTGCAATAACAGGTTGTTCATATGATTTATTGGATTCTTCTTCTACAATTGATGCGAGAATGCTGACTTCAATTGGCGTAAGCGGTATGGAAGCAGCTTTCTGCCTGCGTTCATCGTTCCAAAATTTCAAATATTCTTTGTACATACGCTCAAAAAGTTTTTCGGGATTAATGTTCCAAAAAACTTCATATGTATTGGGAATAAATATCACAACAGAATTATCGGGAGTCAGACCGAATTTAGTAAGGACTTCTCTGTCATTCAGCAATTTCAAAAAAGTGAGTGAATCGGTCATTAATTGAGAAGACAATCGACCGGCCAGTTGTTCTTTTGTACGAACATTATTGAATGTCACTCGTACAGGGACCTGCCTTCCACTCCTTAAGTTACGAATCAATTCAAAATTGTTCATTCCTTTTTTCAATTCATATCGCCCCGAACGGACATATTTATCATAGTCGAAAATTCTGGCTGTCAATCGAAAAGAAAAACTATCCCAAACGCGCGATTCCTTTTTGATAAGTTTCACAACATCTTCAAAAGGTGTACTGTCGGGAATGCAAACAAACGCTTCCTTTGCTTTTTTAGGGAAAATATTGGGTGCAAATAAAACGTACGTCAGATAAACAATAATTATAACAGGAATACCCAGCGATGCTAACAGAATTTTTTTGATTTTCTTTTTCATGAATTATATGCGTTCGGATTTGAGTTGCAAAAGTAAATGTTTTTCTTAAAAAATGCTTCTTCATAATAAAATGCAATTCATTAAAAATCAATTTAAATTGTTAAATTCATCTTTTCGAAAAACAATTCCACATAAAGGTTCACAAAAAATGACTTTGATAATCGAAAACTCTTTCTTATCTTTGCACTATAAAAGCAGACACAAGGAAGTGTGGGTGAGTGGCTGAAACCATCAGTTTGCTAAACTGACGTACGGGTTTCCGTACCACGAGTTCGAATCTCGTCGCTTCCGCTTCTTTATGCCGAACACTTTTATTAGTTTTCGGCATTTTTTATAAGACAAAACACACAAAATTAATCCGATAATTTTAATCGTTTCTCAAATTTGAAATTGCTGCTATGGAAAAAACAAAAAAATTTATTCTCACCGAAAAGGAACTCCCAACCCATTGGTACAACATCGTGGCAGAGATGCAAAACAAGCCCCTGCCTATTCTGAATCCTGCTACCAAACAACCCATGAAGGAAGAAGAACTGTACCCTCTTTTTGCAAAAGAATTGTCGCATCAGGAATTAAATCAGACTGATGCATGGATTGAAATTCCAGAAGAAGTTCGTGATAAATACAAAATCTATCGTCCTACACCACTGGTTAGAGCTTATGATTTGGAGAAAGCACTCGATACGCCGGCGCATATTTATTTTAAAAACGAAAGTGTCAGCCCGGTAGGTTCTCACAAATTAAACACTGCTTTGGCTCAGGCCTATTATTGCAAACAGGAAGGCGTAACCCATTTGACTACCGAAACCGGTGCCGGCCAGTGGGGAACCGCATTGGCTTTTGCTGCCAAAACTTTCGGATTGGAATTGGTCGTTTACATGGTAAAAATAAGTTATGAGCAGAAACCTTATCGTCGCTCATTGATGCAAACTTGGGGTGCGCAGGTAATTGCTTCTCCAAGCATGTCTACCAATGCGGGACGAAAAATCCTCTCGGAACATCCCAATTATCTTGGAAGTTTGGGAACTGCCATTTCGGAGGCAATAGAACTTGCCATGCAAACACCTAATTGCAAATATACACTTGGCAGCGTTTTAAATCATGTCTCACTGCACCAGACAGTAATAGGACTGGAAGCAGAAAAACAAATGGAAATGGCTGGCGAATATCCCGACATTGTCATTGGTTGTTTTGGCGGTGGTTCCAATTTTTCAGGAATTTCTTTTCCCTTTTTGCGTCATAATATTAAAGATGGCAAAAAAACGCGTTTCATTGCTGCCGAACCGGCTTCATGTCCTAAATTGACGCGTGGTGTTTTTGAATACGACTTTGGTGATGAAGTTGGTTACACACCACTTTTGCCTATGTTTACGTTGGGTCATAATTTTGCTCCGGCTCACATTCACGCTGGTGGACTTCGTTATCACGGAGCCGGCACCATTGTCAGTCAATTGAAAAAAGACAATCTGGTGGAAGCAGTAGATATTGATCAGCTGGATTCATTCAAGGCAGGCGTTCTTTTTGCACAAACCGAAGGAATTGTTCCGGCTCCGGAATCGGCTCATGCCATTGCAGTAGCCATCAATGAAGCGTTGAAAGCCAAAGAAGAAGGAACGCCAAAAACCATTTTGTTCAATCTTTCCGGACATGGTATGGTTGATATGACTGCTTATGACCAGTATTTTGCTGGCGATTTGACCAATTATTCACTTTCGGAAAACGATATTGCCGAAAACGTAAAAATACTGGAACATCTGGTTAAATAAGCTGATTTGAAAATTAATACGGAAGCAGGACAGTGAATAATTTTATTTGTCCTGCTTTTTTAATATTGAAAGGCAAGATTTTAAATTTCCTTCATCAGAAAACGACCAATGCGGCGCGTTCTCTGCATAAGCAAAACTTCTCTTTGGTTTGTAACTTCCTGAACAATTTCGTCTGTAATTCCTCTGACAGTCAACAACTCTAAATGTTCGTTGTAACTTACATCGAAATCGTTCGACAGCTCGTCCAATGCAGCCGGAAAATATCGACTGTTGCCTATAGCTACGGAAATGCTGATAGCTGAGCTTTCGATCATCGACACTTTTAAACGATGTTTGCTGATAATGGAGAAAACTTTTGGCAGATTTTCTTCCAGCACAAAAGAAAAATCTATCGGACGAATGGTAACCAACACTTGATTTTTCAACAGACTGTAAAAAGGAATTCCTGTTGGTTTTTCCACGTGTGCTTTAATAACAGAACCTTTTTCCGAAGGATTTCCAAAAGGACGAACATAAAGCGGAATATTCTTATTTTGCAATGGTTTTATTGTTTTGGGATGAATCACCTGAGCCCCGCTGTAAGCCAATTCCACAGCTTCCAAATAAGTCAGTTCGGGAACAAGCTTTGCCTGAGGATATAGGCGCGGATCAGCATTTAAAATACCCGGGACATCTTTCCAAATAGTCAAACTTTCAGCATTTAGCAGGTTGGCCACAACAGCTGCCGAATAATCTGAGCCTTCACGTCCCAAAGTTGTTGGATTTCCTTTTGCATTGGCTCCTATAAAACCCTGACCAATGTAAACCTGAAATTTTTCGAAATCTGCGGCTTCTATTAATTTTTGTTGCGATTCTTTCATTTTTACATTTGCTTCCCGAAAATTACTGTCCGTAATCAGCAGTTTCCGCATATCCAGCCAACGGTTACGTATTCCAACAACATTAAGAAATTTGGAAACGATTTGCGTGGAAATAATTTCACCATAGGATACAATTTTATCGTACCATCGGTCATAATCATCACCAACCGATTGTTTTATCATATCTTCAATTTCATCATAAAGAGGCTGCAAAAAAGCTGAAGGATCAGTTACATCAGGAAAAAGATCGGCTAAAATTTCATTATGGTAATTCTCAATTTGCTGAAATTTTGCAAGAGCTGACGAGTGATTTGCCTGCATAAAATCTTCCAAAACGCCTTCGAGTGCATTGGTTGTCTTTCCCATCGCCGAGACGACTATGAATAAATTATCTTTTACGCCCGATACAATTGATGCCAGATTTTTTATTCCTTCTGCCGAACGTACAGAAGCTCCACCAAATTTATATACAATCATGAATTTATTTTAAAAATTATTGCATAAAAATACATTTCTCATTCACTAAAATAAGCTGCAAAAGTAAATTAATCAGAAAAATTTTACAAATATTTGGATGACAATTTAAACTATTTAAGAAGTAACTTCATAAATAGGAAAAATTAAGGAAAATTTCTCAAATCTTTTCCACATAAATTTGACCGGTTTGGTATTCAACCACGCGAACCTGCACACCTTTTTCTATAAATCCTTCAGTAGAAACGGCATCATATACTTTCCCTTCAACATTCACTTTCCCAGAAGGACGAAGAATAGTAGTAGCATAACCGGTTTTACCCACCAGTTGCAATTTATCCATAGGAACTCCCACATAACCTTCCTTATTCTCGAGCACCGTATTGAGAGCTACTTTTCTGAGAATTCCCTTTGAACCGATTTTGTTGCTCAGATACAATATCAAAACAAATCCCAACGTGATACCTAACAAAACCGTCAACAATGATTTTCCAACTGTTCCTTTCTGAACGGCTTCAAAATTGAAATTGACGTTGTTGATTAAACTGAGCGTCAAACCTGCCACAATGAACAGAATACCGGAAATACCAGCAACGCCGAAACCGGGTATCACAAAAATTTCCAATGCAAGCAATATCAAACCCAGCAAAAAAATCAAGATTTCCCAATTGGCTGCCAAACCATCGATATACAAAGGCACAAAAAACAAGACGGCAGCCATAATACTTACTGCTAAAGGGAATCCTATACCGGGAGCCTGCAATTCAAAATAAATGCCTCCAATGATAAGCATAATTAAAATACTCCGAATTACAGAACCTGAAAAAAAGCCTTTCAGTCTGTCCCAGAAGTTGGGTTGAAATACAACTATTTCATAATCAGACTGCGAAATATTTTTTTTAATAATTTCATCAATACTTTCTGCAATTCCATCACAATAACCGTGATTCATAGCTTCCTCTGCCGTAAAAGTCAATGTTTTTCCTTCTTCAATGATACCCGGAATTGACACCTTGTCGTCCACCATAGCTTCCGCAATTTTAGGATCACGCTTCCAGCGATAAAGGGTGTCCTTCCCCTGAATAATGGTATCTTTACCGTGAGCTTCGGCAGTTGTGCGCATGGTAGCCCGCATATATGACTGATATTTATCAGGCATTTGCTGACCTGTGTTATTAACAACAGTCGCAGCTCCAATTGCAGCGCCGGGACGCATGAAAATTTTGTCGCATGCAATGGCTATCAAAGCTCCGGCAGAAGCAGCATTGTTATCGATAAAAACATATACCGGAATGGTGCTGTTTAAAATTCGGGTGCGAATCGAATCGG
Organism: Bacteroidales bacterium; assembly: GCA_012517575.1. Lineage (GTDB taxonomy): Bacteria > Bacteroidota > Bacteroidia > Bacteroidales > Paludibacteraceae > MVYY01. The sequence continues at coordinate 43,993 of JAAYUQ010000113.1, forward strand.
CAAAAACTACTTCTCCACCGTAAGTATTCATGTGAATCAGTATTATATCGGCTTTTTTCTCTTTGGCCTGATCAAAACCCTTCTGACAATAAACCCAAGCAGTGCCTCCGATATCTTTTTTTAATTCAATTACAAAAATGGTTGTTTTTTTATCTTCAGCATTCAGATTTCCAACAAGAAAAGAAAGTGTAATTGTTACAAAAATGTAAATTATATAAAACTTTCTCATTTTACCTATTTTTTTTGTTCAAATATACGAAACATTTAAAAATATGGTGTATATTTGTCGTGAAAATCTAGAACAAGTATTTTCGAAAGAGTTCTTTGTTAAGTTTTTAATGGAAGTATAAATTTGATGCTACTCAATTCAAAAACTTTTTCAGAAAGATTCGTTTTAGAATAAAAATTTACCAGCCGATTTTTTATATTGGCAAAGTAAAATTTATTCACACACTTAAACATTAAAAGTTATGAAGCCAAATCAATTTGAAAACGAGTTAATTGCCTTACAAAACAATATGCGGAATTTCGCTTTTTCACTGACATTGAACAGGGAGGATGCTGAAGATTTATTGCAGGATACCACCCTAAAAGTGTTGGACAACAGGGAAAAATTTACCAAAAACGTCAATTTCAAAGGTTGGGTGCTGACAATAATGAAAAATATATTTATCAATAATTATCGAAAGATTGTTCGCAATCAGACAGTTATTGATAAAACCGAAGACATGTACCACCTTAACTTGCCACAAAATTCCGGTTTTGACAGTCCTGAAGGTTACTATTCCATTGGTGAGATCAACAACAACATTGAATCATTCCCAGATGAATACAGGATTCCTTTTTCCATGCATTTACAGGGATATAAATATGAAGAAATTGCCGAAACCATGCATTTGCCAATAGGAACTGTGAAAAGTAGAATTTTTTTAGCGCGTAAGCGACTGCAACAACAATTGAAAGATTATCGCGACTAAGGTCAGAAATATTTTATAAGCCGGAGAACATTTCTTCGGCTTTTTTGTTTCATTTATGTAAATTTCCAATTAATTTTTTCCACCTGCCAAACTAAACCTATATTTTTTTTAATATATGAATACTGCCATCGTTTTACTTGGAAGCAATGTTGATGCCGATCAGAATATAGATGCTGCAAAGGACAGACTGTCTGAATTTTTTGAGATAGATTTGTGCAGTTCCCGCATTGAAAGCGAAGCTATTGGAGAAAACTATGTAACACCTTTTTTGAACGAAGCAGTGAAACTATATTCCGATGAAACTTCTGAGGAAACAATAGCCATTTTCAAGCAAATAGAAGTCGAATTGGGCAGAACTCCCGAAAGCAAGAAAAAAGGAATCGTTCCTATTGACATAGATTTGATTTTCTGGAACGACAATTTAATGCGTAACGATTATCACCGATTTCCTTTTGTGAAAAAATGTGTTGACGAAATTCGTTAATTAAATTTTTGTTTTACCACTTTTTTGTACAATTTTCACGGAAAGTTTATTTTTGTTGAAAAATTATTCAACCAATGATATTTCAAACAGAGATAACGCTTCAATCATATCGTAAAGGATTTCATTTGATAACGCGGGAAATTTTACAACATTTACCTGCCCTACCCGAAAAAGGATTACTTCATCTTTTTCTGAAACATACCTCTGCTGGCTTAACCATCAACGAAAATGCCGATCCTGATGTTCAAAAGGATATGTTTGAAATTTTTAATCGTTTGGTGCCTGAAAATCAACCTTATTATGAACACACCCTGGAAGGTAGCGACGATATGCCCGCACATGCCAAAAGCACTCTTACCGGCGTCAGTTTGCTTATCCCCATTACCAACGGACATTTGAATCTGGGAATCTGGCAAGGAATTTATCTTTGCGAATTCAGAAACAGAGGCGGGAATCGCACATTGGTAGCTACTATCATCAGTTAAACCCAGATTACGCATTCAAAAATATTAAACATCATTTCTGCAACTTAATGAACTATGTAACTTAACGTGAGTTCGGTATAACGATTTACCTGTTTTAATCATATAAAAATTTGATAATTAAGTTGATAATTAATAAGATAATAAGGTTTATTCTTGTTGTTGATTAACGTTACTAAGGTTTAATTAAAATAACGGGGTTCTTTTCTGAATATAATGACCTTATTTGAAACAACTAACCTTCGTAACATGTGAATAACTCCTTTTCATCAACCTTATTACCTTATTTATAATTGCTTGTATAATATTCATCTTCATCTATCGAACTCACGGTAACTTACTCATTATAAACAATTAGGCTAAATTCTGAACTTTATAGACTGATTTACAATTAATTTTAACCGTGATTTTTCTAATACTGAATCTGGGTTAAACCTAATATTGGAAGCAATTAAGTTGCAAATTTTGATTAACTTTGCACTCCGAAATTTTTTCGGAAAAACAATCCTTCATAACAACAAATATTTTCTTTTCAAAAGAAGAAATATCTTTATACGCAAATTATGGGAAAAGAACTTAAAGAATTGACATCACGTTCGGAAAACTATTCACAGTGGTACAATGATTTGGTGATAAAAGCCGATTTGGCAGAAAATTCTTCAGTAAGAGGGTGTATGGTTATTAAACCCTACGGCTACGCCATTTGGGAAAAAATACAATCAGAACTCGACAGAAAATTCAAGGAAACAGGGCATGTTAATGCATATTTTCCATTGTTTATTCCCAAATCTTATTTAAGTCGGGAAGCTGAACACGTGGAAGGTTTTGCCAAAGAATGTGCTGTTGTAACACATCATCGTCTGAAATCCGACCCCGAAGGTAATGGATTGATAGTGGATCCTGAAGCCAAACTGGAAGAGGAATTGATTGTGAGACCTACATCAGAAACCATAATTTGGAGTACTTATAAAAACTGGATTCAGTCGTACCGAGATTTGCCGATATTAATCAACCAATGGGCAAATGTAGTACGTTGGGAAATGCGCACAAGGCTGTTTTTGCGTACAGCAGAATTTTTGTGGCAAGAAGGCCACACGGCTCACGCTACGGAAGCTGAAGCTTTGGAAGAAGCAAAAAAAATGCTGAATGTTTATGCAGATTTTGTTGAAAATTTCATGGCAATTCCTGTTGTGAAAGGCGTGAAATCGCCCAATGAACGTTTTGCAGGAGCTTTGGAAACCTTCTGTATCGAAGCGCTGATGCAAGATGGAAAAGCTCTTCAGGCAGGGACTTCCCATTTTTTGGGACAAAATTTTGCGAAAGCTTTTGATGTTACTTTTGTTGATAAAAACAACAAACAGGATTATGTTTGGGCCACTTCTTGGGGAGTTTCCACTCGACTTATCGGAGCGCTCATCATGGCTCACTCCGACGATAACGGCTTGGTTTTGCCACCAACGCTTGCGCCTCATCAAGTGGTTATTGTTCCCATTTACAAACAACCCGAACAACTTGCGGCGATTACCGAACAGGCAGAAAAAATTATGAATTTGTTGAAAAAGGCAGGAATCTCTGTGAAATATGATGATGACGACACAAAAAAACCGGGTTGGAAATTTGCCGAATACGAATTGAAGGGCGTCCCTGTAAGATTGGCTATTGGCGCACGAGATTTAGAAAACAATACGGTGGAAGTAGCACGTCGGGATACCTTAACAAAAACAACTGTTTCGGCTGATAATATTGAAATTTACGTTTCTGAACTTCTGGCTGAAATTCAGAAAAATATTTACCAAAAGGCTTTTGACTTCAGGACTTCGGTTACAAGGGAAGTAAATTCGTATGAAGAATTTAAGGTAGAAATAGAAAAGGGCGGATTTTTACTTTGCCATTGGGATGGCACCCCGGAAACAGAAGAAAAAATCAAGGAAGAAACCAAAGCCACCATTCGGTGCATTCCCTTGGAAGGAGACCAAACTCCGGGAGTGTGCATGGTGACCGGCAAACCATCCAAACAAAGAGTGATTTTTGCCAGAGCTTACTGAAAAAAATCAGTTTTCTATTAGTTGTTCTTTTTCAAAACGCATAATGCGTCCGGGATATTTCTCCACCCAAGTCATATTGTGAGTGGCCATTACTACTGTGGTATCGGATGAGCGGCAAATTTCATAAAGTAGCTGCACCAATTCATTTCCGGTTTCGGGATCGAGATTACCTGTCGGTTCATCAGCCAAAATCATTTCGGGAGAATTGAGTAAAGCTCGAGCAATAACTATACGTTGCTGTTCGCCGCCGGAAAGTTGATGAGGCATTTTATAACTTTTGTTCTGCATTCCAACCTGCAACAATGCAGCTTCAATCTG
>JAAYUQ010000114.1 GCA_012517575.1 Bacteroidales bacterium
CACGACAAGTTCATGGCAGAAATGTGCAAAAAAACGGTTATAAATCGCATTTGCAAGCCAATTTTTAATGGTTCGGACGACAGCAACATTGTTGCCTGGTATGCAAAGCAAACCGATGCCGATTTAATTGAGGCCGAGGTGGAAGAAGAAATCGCCGAAAAAGCCAATCAGGAATTAATTGATATTGAAGCGGAAGCAATCGATAGCGAAGAATCAGAAGCCTTGCCAGAGCCACAGAAACAGGCGGCTCAAAACAAAAAGCAACCAGATGCGCAAGGGACCATCTTTTCACCTGAGGGGCCTGGTTTTTGAAATGATTGAAATTAAAGCTCTTGCAAGTGGATCAAAAGGAAATTGTTACCGAGTAACTGATGGGAAAACTCCTCTTCTTTTGGAGTGTGGAATTCCGTTCAAAGAAATACAAAAAGGGTTGGATTTTAAGGTTTCTGATATTGTCGGTTGCCTCATTTCGCACGAACATCAGGACCACTGCAAAGCGGTTGCTGAAATAATCAGGGCTGGAATTGAAACCTATATGTCACTTGGAACTATTGATTCATTGGAATTAGAAGAGAGGGGGTTGTGCGGTTATAGGGTGAATGTATTAAAAAGCAAACGACAACTCAAAATCGGAACTTGGACTGTTCGCCCTTTCGATACCCAACATGACAGCGTAGAACCATTGGGATTTCTGCTTTCAAACCAGGTCGGAGAGAAACTGTTGTATGCAACCGATACCTACTACATCAAATACCGGTTTCAGGGGTTAACTCATATTATGCTCGAAGTGAATTACTCGCTGGATATTCTCAGGGGGAACGTTGAAAGCGGAACAGTTGACCACGTCTTAAAAAACAGAACGCTTCGATCGCATATGAATTTAGAAAATGCAAAAGAACTTTTAAGAGCCAATGATTTAAGTAAGGTTCAGCAAATTTGGTTATTGCATCTTTCAGAGAAAAATAGCGATGAAAAGAGATTTAAAAAAGAGATTATGGAGCTTACCGGAAAGCCAACTTTCATAGCTGGTGCAAATTAAAATCCCCTCCCTGAGTTGCTGGGCGGCCTTCGGGCCGTTCGGCCTGGGGAGGAAGAAAAGGAGGAATGAAAAAATGAGTAAATGTGATAGTTGTGGTCAAGAAACAGAAATCTTGTGGTGGGATTTGGCGGCTCATTTTTTTAACCCTTGGAGCTACAGTCAAAAACATTATTGCGAAAAGTGTCTTAGAAAAAATTACAAAATTGCAGACGATGAAGATTTGTTCTTATACGGTTTTACTCATACATAAATTTACTAATAAAGGAGAAGCCATGGCAATCTGTAAAGTTTGTAACCATTCGCAAAGAAAAGAGATTGAAAAAGACATTAAAAGCGGCATGAAAAATGTTGGCCGAAAATGGGGTATCAGCGGAAAAAACATTTCTTGGCACAAATACATACATATGGGATGGAATACGGCACTAACTATTAGCAGTATTGAATTTTGTGAAATTTGTTTAGAAAAGGAGGAATGTAAACATAATCATGATCTAAAAATTTGTGAATATTGGAGGGAATATTGTGAGGATATGGGGAGATCGGCTTAAAAGGGAAATTCAGGCTGGATGTGTAACCGGGAGTTTTGAATGCCGATTTTGTGAAGGATCTGATTTTTGGAATGAAGGTGGGAGAAAATTATCTCCTTACCAACGGATGAAGAGGGAGTGGATAAAAAATGAAAAATTTCAAAGAAAAAATAAAAGAAAATAAAAATAGATGTCTTCTATGCGGAGATTTTGCTTTAAAAGATCAATTCCTGTGCCGAAATTGCCTCTTGAAAATTAATCACGATTC
>JAAYUQ010000115.1 GCA_012517575.1 Bacteroidales bacterium
AGTGGCTTCCTGCTCTCCAAAACTGCATTTGGTTACCTTTAGAAATGTTACCGAGACCGCCGGTTTGAACAAATATACATACGTTCATGCCAATATTCGTGAACAGGCTTCCTGGGCGCATTCGGACGACAAGGAAGGAGCTACCGAAAAAGCCATTCGTCTGGTAAAAGCAGCCATCTCAAAATCAAGTTATGCAGAAGCTTTGTATCCCAATAAGTTTGAAGCCAGAAAAACAATTGCTGTGATCGGCGCAGGGATTGCAGGAATGAAAGCAGCACTTTCCATTGCCGAAAAAAATACGGCAGTAGTTCTGATTGAGAAAGAAAATTCCATTGGTGGACATATTGCCGAATGGGGATCTCTTTTCATGAGCAACGAAAAAGGGTATGAACTCGTAAACCGCATTCATAATGACCTGCTACAACACGAGAACATTTCTATCCTAACCGGTACTGAAGTAATTTCATCAAAAGGCAACATTGGTAACTTCACGTTGACGCTTCAAAAAAAATCCAAGTCCATTGACAATACCAAAGAGACCATGGAAATAAATGTAGGTTCGGTAGTGGTAGCCACAGGATTTGACCATTATATTCCGCAGGAAGGCGAATTTTCTTATCTCCACAACAGAAACATAATTTCTTTACCCGATTTTAAAAAACTGATCGATAAGTCAACGGAAAAAACACTTATTTACAACGGCAAAGAAATTCACGATATTGCTTATATTTATTGCGTGGGAAGCCGTCAGACTGATGGTGACAACAAATATTGTTCACGTTTCTGTTGCACTTCGACCATTCATACCGCTATCGAAGCGAAAAAGAAATTCAAAAGAATACACAATTTTCATCTGCATCGAGGTATCCGCACTTATGGGAAACAGGAGTTACTTTATGACGAAGCTTTACAGAATGGGGATATTTTTATCCAGTTTTATGATGATTTTCCACCTGAAGTGAGTTCAATCGGCAAAAAAACTTCCCTGAAAGTTAAGGATTTATTGTCTTCAGATAAAGAACTTCTGCTGGATGTCGATTTAGTAGTATTGGTTACAGGTATGGTTCCCAGAATGGATCAATCGGTGGGCCAACTTTTCAAACTACCCAAAGGTAGAGATAAGTTTTACAATGAAATTCACATGAAATTGCGCCCTGTAGAGACCGTGATTGATGGAATAACACTGGCCGGAACCTGCCAAGGGCCAAAGAATATCAGCGAATCGGTAAATTCGGCTTTGTCTGCTGCCACAAAATCTTATTCCTATATAAGTAAAGGGCTGGTAGAAACAGAACCGATTATTGCTAAAATTAATGCTGATGCATGTGTTTGGTGTGGTGAATGTTTAAATGCCTGTCCTTTTGAAGCAATAGAACAAAAAGAGGTTCATGGGAAAAAGATAGCCACAGTCAATAAATCAGTGTGCAAAGGTTGCGGGATGTGTGCACCGGTATGTCTGCCCAACGCTATTGATCTGATTGGCTATTCCGACAAAGAAATTTTTAGTATGATAGATGCATTGGCTGAATGACAAAAATTATGGAAGCACAAACAGGAAAAACGGCAAAACTTTTGAGGGATAAACAAGGTGTTCCCGAAAAGGCAAAAGAAAATCTTAAAGAATTTGTCAGGATTAAAAAAGCACTTATTGAAGCCTTGAAAAATGGAGAAATGACTATTCCTCAACTATCGGAAAAACTATCCATGTCAAAAGAAGATGTAACATTTTATTTGATGACGCTGGTTAAATATGGCGACGTTGCAGTGGGAGAAATTGATGACAATGACGAATACTTTACTTATAAATTGAACAAATAATGACATCAAAAATTAATCCTGCATTTCAGGATAAGTTGAAAAAATACGGAGCAGTAAATTTCAATGCCTGTTACAATTGTGGCACCTGTACCGCTGTATGTTCACTGTCCACACCCGAAGAATCTTTTCCTCGCGAAATGGTTAGGCTGAGCAGCTTGGGACTTGAAAACGACATAAAATCTTCTTTAAAACCATGGGAATGTTATTATTGTGGTGAATGCACCGAAAATTGTCCTCAGACAGCCAATCCGGGAGAACTCATGATGTCATTGCGCCGGTGGCTGACTGCTGTTTATGATTGGACAGGGCTTTCGGGATTACTATATCGTTCCCTCGCTTTTACCATTTCTGCGCTGTCATTGGTGCTCATTGGTGTTCTTGTCTTTGGAAATGCATTGTCCTTTCAATTAACGGAAATGATGCACTATGGACATCTTTTTGAAATGTATGTGGTTTTTGCAGTATTGGTCATAATTTTTATCCCCAATATAGCCAGAATGTGGAATTTCACCATTTTAAAACCGAAAGTAAAAGCAAACTTAAGAATTTACATAAAATCATTACCGGATTTGTTTATCCACATGTTTACTCAAAAAAGAGCCAAAGATTGTGATAAAGAAGATAATTTTCGGTGGCTGGAGCATTTCATACTGGTATTGGCTTATCTTTCGTTGCTTTTCACAACCGTTTTTTTAAATTGGTTTGGTACCAATAGTTTTTTCGTTGTGGTGCTGGGGTATGTTGAAAGTTTTTTTGTATTTGTCATTACTACCGATTTTGTTTCGAGTCGTATTAAAAAAGCAAAAGCGCTGAACAAATTTTCACAGCCTTCAGACTGGTTATTTGTTATATGGCTTATGCTTATGGGACTTACTGCTTTCTTGGTACGTGTATTTATCGATACCCAAATTATAGACAATAATGTATGGATGTACATCGTTCATTTAACCGTTTTGGCTCAGTGGGCAGTAATTATTGTCCCATTTGGTAAATGGTCACATTTCCTGTATCGGTCGTTTGGTATGTATTTTTCAAGAATAAAGGCAGAATCAGAAAAACGGAGAAATTGAAGAATAGTTTTTCTCTAAAAAATACAAATTGAATTTTTTTAGAGAAGAAAGACAGTTTTCAAAATTTCTGTCGTGAAGTTCAAAAATATTATTCAAAAAGATACAATTTTATCTGATTTTACAGTACATATTCAATTGAAAGGTATTGTTTCGCAAAACAGGAAAAATACTTGTCCTATCTAATTTTTAGAAGATTTTCAATCAAAAAAGGTTTATTCCGACCAAACGAAATAAACCTTTTTGTAAGTCAATCAATCAATATATTTCCACTCTATTCTTTTATTATTTTGTGAGCGCTTTTCCCGTTTGCTGTTTCTAACTCAACCAGATAAAATCCTTTTTTCAGCATTGAAAGATCAATTTCTTTTATATCCGTGTTTTGCTGTTTAAGCAACGAACCCTGGAGGTTATAAATGCGTATGCTTTGGATATTTCCGGTAGAGGAGACAAACAATTTCCCGCTCGTCAGAGTTGGATAAACATAATCGCTCACATTATAAGATATTTCCCTGTTTTCATTGAGAAAATCTACTTTTCGGTCGGTGAAAATCAGCAGTTGTCCGGGCTGCATATTCAGTGTCATGTTGGTGTTACTTACATTCAAGGCTTCGTCAGTCAGCAAATTGTACCACGTACCGGTGCTTTGAAAGGACGGGTTGGCTGTTATTGAAGCATCAGATTGAAAATTGCCCAAAACCACCATATTCAGGTCAGCGTGAGAGAGCGCTATTCTTTTCCCCTGCGACCAGTCGCTATAGGCAACTTGCAAAGAATAATTTCCGTTGAGAAACGCATTGGGATATAATTTACGCAAAGAGATAATTTTTGCACAAGCATCTGCTGCCGCTTTTCGATGAGGCAAATTGAGCCAGCCCCAAGCATGAGGTTTGGGGTTAGTGCGACCACCATTCGATTCGATGGAATAATCGTACCCCATTTCTTCAAATTGCCACAACATTTTTGGGCCGGGCATCAAAGTTGCAAATGCCACTACCATAGGCACGCGTGAAACTCTGTACAAAGAGTCGGTTTTAACAGTGCCATTCCCAAATG